>JAKONI010000048.1 GCA_022702015.1 Beijerinckiaceae bacterium
CCGACTACGACCCGCCCCCGGCGGTGGCTCTGATCGACTGGAGCGGCGTGTATTTCGGCGGGCATGGTGGGTACACGGCGGGGTCCTTCGCCCAGCGCAAGGCCACGCAATCGGCCCTGGCGAACTACTTCAACGCCACGGCGGTGGAGAGCGAATACGGCGTCTCGAACCTCGTGACGTTCCCGGGTTCGCGCGGGCGGGGCGCCAGCTACGGTGCATTCGCCGGCTGGAACATGCAGTTCGGCGAGGCTGTCCTCGGCCTGGAGGCCGACTACACCCATACCAACCAGAATGCGGTCTCGACCTACGAGATCAACCGCATCATGACCCTGTCGAACGGTGTCTCCGAGACGGTGAGACTGAACGGCCAGTCGCGCACCGACATCAACGATTACGGGACGATCCGCGCCCGCGCCGGCTACGCGATCGGCAACTTCCTGCCCTACGTGACGGGTGGCTTCGCGATCGGACAGGTGAGCTTCACCGACTCGGCGGCCGTGCAGTACTTCGGCTACGATGCCAACACGTATGCGGCCAACCAAGCCCTGCCTGCCGCCACCCGTCTGGCCGTCTACAATCACGGCTATGCGTCGTTCAACCCGGACGCGCCCATCCCGGGCTCGACGCCGCCGGCATCCGCGCGGGATCAAACGACGATCACCCGCGTCGCGCCCGCCGCAAACATCGTCGCCAACAACCGCGTGAAGACGATCGGCGGCATCGCCCTCGGCTTCGGCCTCGAATACGCCCTGACGCCGAACATCCTGTTGCGCGGCGAGTACCAGTACGTCAACTTTCAGAGCTTCAACGGCCATAATGCTGAGTTGAACACCATCCGCGGCGGCGCGGCGGTGAAGTTCTGAGCATCCGTCCGGGGAGGCCCGCCATGACCGTTCGCTCCCAGACTTGGTGTCTCGCGCTCATCGCCCTGGCGGTGATCGCGGGCCCCGGCACTGCCCAGGCCGCCGACGACCCGTTCGGCGATGTTCCGCCGCCGCGCACGCGGGTGGTGCGCCGGCCGGTGCGCGTCCTGCCGCCTCTGGCGCCGGCCATCGTCAGCGGCTACCTGCCCCGCAACAACGCGGTGCCGATGTACAACGAACCGCCCCGGTGGCGGCCGCAGGGCCTTCCGTTGCGGTAGGATGCCGGCGGCGTCAGGTCTCCAGTTCGCTGTCCCAGTAGAGGTAGTCGAGCCAGGTGTGGTGGTACTGCCGGTGGTCGAACTCCGGCTGCCTGTGATGAAGCTCGTAGCGAGTCGGCCGCCGGGGGGCGTTGATGAGGGGCATCTCCGCCTCGTCGGGCGTACGGTTCGCCTTGCGCAGATTGCAGGGTGAGCAGGCGGCCACGACGTTGTCCCAGCTCGACAGGCCCCCTCGGGAGCGGGGCACCACGTGGTCGAAGGTCAGGCCGCCCGAGGGGAGGCGCAGGCCGCAATACTGGCAGGCGAAGCCGTCCCGGAGGTAGATGTTGTACCGGGTGAAGGCGGGGCTGCGGGCCAGGGCGACGTAATTCTTCAGCGCCACCACGCTCGGCACCCGGAGCGACCGGGAGGGCGAACGCGCCTCGACGTCGTAGCTCGCCACGAGGGTGACGCGGTCGAGGAACAGGGCCGTGAAGGCGTCCTTCCAGGACCACAAGGACAGCGGATTGTACGAGAGCGGCCGATAATCCGCGTTCAGGACGAGTGTTTGAAGGTCCATCATCGGCGCGACTCGCTCACGGCTATCTCTGGCGCGTCCAACGCGCGGGGAGCGTCCCGCGCCCCGCCCCCCCGCCGCGTTCGCGGCCGGGCAGGGGCGGACTGCGCCGCCGGTCGCCCACGAAATCGGGGAGGCCGGCACGCGCATGGCGCGGGGGTGGATTGAAGGGTGTGGCGTGCAACAGGGCGGGCAACCGGCGCGCGGCGGCGCAGGGGATTGCACCCGGATTCGGTACGCGGCCGGGCCGGGAGGTCATCACCGCCAGCCGCGCCCCTTCGTGTGGTAACGAAAAGGCCCTGTCCATGAGGCTGTCATGTAATCCCTCCGTGACACCCTTGTGAAGCTTTGACTTTCTGCCTTGGGGACGCACCCACAGGTGATGAGGCGGTGCCGTCGCGGGGGGCGGTTCCGGGTCCGGGGGTTGGGCGGGGCGCGCTTTCGCCGTATTGGTCTGGCGAAACAGCGGGCCTGTGCGGCCCGCCGGCCGCGACCCGCCGGGCGTCTCGGGGGCTTGCCCGCCCCACCGACGCCGCGGCCGCCCGTCGAAAGGTTCGCCCATGCTGTTCCCGCCAGTGCGCGCACGCAAGCCGCACGGCCCGCGCCGCACCCATGCCGCGCCGCTCGCGCTTGTCGCCGCCCTGGTGGCCTCGCTCTGCCTCGCGTCGCCGGGCCCCGCCGGGGCGCAGCCGGCGCCCGCCGCCCCCATCGCCACCGCCCCGGCCGGGGCGCCGCCCACGGCTAAACCGGCCGACGCGAAACCCGCCGGCGCGAAGCCGCCGCCGGTCCAGGTGGAGATGTCGGAGCAGTTCAAGGCGGCCCGGGTAAAGCTCGACCACGCCAAGGGCGAACTCGATGTCCGGGAGAAGGAACTCGGCCGGACCGACCTGACCGCCACCGACCTCACCGCGATCCGCGATTCGGTGGCCGAGGTGACGGATCAGGTCCGGGATATCGTCAGCCATCTCGATGCCCCCCTGGCGGCCGCCCGCGAGCGCCTCGCGCAGCTCGGGCCGAAGCCCAAGGAGGGCGAGGAGGGCGGCGATGTCGGCCAGCAGCGCGCCGAGCGCGAGGCCGTGGTCAACCGCTTCGACGAGACCCAAAGGCTCGCCCGCTCCCTCGTGGTGCAGGGCGACCAGCTCATCGACCGGGTCTCGAACCGGCGGCGGGAATCCTTCACCCGCGACCTCTTCCACCGGACCCAGGCACTCCTGAGCCCCGGCCTGTGGGCGAAGGTGATGGCGGACATCCCCCGCGACACCCGCGCGGTGCAGAGCGCGCTGGAGGATATCGGCGTCCTGTTCGCCCGCAACGGCAGCATCGGCAACCTGCTGCTCCTGGGCCTCGCCTTCGGTGTCTCGGTGGCGCTCTATTTCGGCCGGCGCAACATCGCCCCGAGGGCCGCCCGCCGGGAGGAGGGAAAGACGGAGCCCTCCCGCCGGGCGACCCTGCTCGCGGCGTGGCGGGTCATCCTCGTCGGCACGGTGCCGGCGGTGGCGGGGTCCTATGCCGTCTACTACGCCCTGGACGCCACGGACCTGCTCCCCTCGCGGCTGCTGCCCGTAGCGGGGGCGATCCTCCTGGGGCTCGCCTTCATCGCGGCGGTGGAGGCCCTGTGCGAGGGGCTGCTCAGCCCGGACAAGCCCGCGTGGCGCCCGACCCCGGTGAGCGATTCGGCCGCCACCCGGCTCAAGCTCCTGGCGGTGAGCATCGCCACCATCGCCACGGTGGTGAAATCCGTCGAGGCCCTGAATTCCGGCATCTCGGCGGCCCTGCCGATCTCCATCGCCACCCGGGGCATCGGATCGCTGGCGACCGCGCTGATCCTGGCCATCGGCCTGCACCGCTTCGCGGACACCGAGCAGGAGGAAGAAGCCTGCTTCGGCCCCTACGTGCCGACCAAGACCACCACCGGCATCGGCGGCCCGGCCCGCCTCGTCGGGTGGGTCGCGGCCGTGGTGATCGCCGGGGCGGCCGTCGGCGGCTACGTGGCGCTGGCGAACTTTCTGGTGGACCAGCTCATCTGGACGACGAGCGTCCTCGTGCTGCTGTACCTCCTCGTACAGAGCGTCGAGGTGTTCGTCGGCCGCGCCCTCACGGACGGCAGCCGTCTGACCACGGCCCTCCAGGCGAATACCGGCCTGCGCAAGCGCTCGCTCAACCAGATCTCGGTGCTCAGCACCGGCGCGGCGCGGGTGGTGCTGATCCTCGTGGCGGCGCTGCTGATCCTGGCGCCCTGGGGACTCGATTCCAACGACATCGTGTCCTCGCTGCGCTCGGCCTTCTTCGGCTTCCAGGTCGGCGGGGTGACGGTCTCGCTGTCGTCCATCGTGCTGGGCGTCGGGGTGCTGGTGATCGGCATGGTCGTCACGAAGGCGATCACCCGCTGGCTCGACGCGACGTACCTCCCCGCCACGGATCTCGACGCGGGCCTGCGCAACTCCATCACCACGGTGGCCGGCTATTGCGGCTTCCTGCTCTCCCTGGCGATGGCCTTCTCGTATCTCGGCCTCAGCCTCGAGAAGCTGACGATCGTCGCCGGCGCCCTCTCGGTGGGTATCGGTTTCGGCCTCCAGTCCATCGTCAACAACTTCGTCTCCGGCCTGCTGCTGCTCTGGGAGCGGCCGATCCGGGTGGGCGATCAGGTGGTGATCGGCGATTCGGAGGGCATCGTGAAGCGGATCTCGGTGCGCTCCACGGAGATCCAGACCTTCGACCGCTCGGCGGTCATCGTTCCGAACTCCAACCTCATCTCGGGCATCGTGAAGAACCGGGTGCGGGGGGACCGCACGGGGCGCCTGTCCCTGACCGTCAGCGTCCTGCGCAACCAGGATCCGGTGAAGGCCGCCGAGGTGATCACCGCCTGCGCGATGGCCCACCCCGACGTGGTGCGCGATCCGCCGCCGCGGGTGGTGTTCCGCAAGATCGGCGATCCGATGCTCGAATTCGAGTTGTTCGCCTGGATCACCGACGTGAGCCTCGGCACGAAGGTCCAGACCGATCTGAACTTCGCGGTGTTCAAGGACCTGGTGGCGGGCGGATTCATCCCGCCGCTGGGTCCGGGTTCGAGCATCGTCACGATCCAGGGGCTCGACGGGATGCAGAGCGCCATGGGCGAGATCGCCAAGACCTTCGTGCGCCCGGCGCCGGACTCCGCAGAGGATCCGGGCCGCCGCGAGAGGCTGCGCAGCGCGGGGGCGTGAGCCCCGCCGGTTCGCGGTGACGGCCGGGTAACCCGGAGCGTGGGATGCACGCGGCGGGCGGGATGCCTATATCCCGTCCCTTCGGGTTGGCGCAGGGCGATGACGGACGTGAACGGACGGGGTGGAACGGGGCGCGCCGCGATCGGCCTCGCGCTCATGGCGGCGGCGATCATGCCCGGCGGCTGTGCCAGGGAGACGCCGACGACCGGCGCCCTCCCGAGCCTGTATCTGCCTCTCGCCTCCAACACCGCCCACCTCGACACCGAGGCGGCCCGGGACATGATCTCCTCCTACCGGCGCAACCACGGGGCGGCCCCGCTGACTGTCGATCCCGAGTTGCAGAAGCTCGCGGAGACCGAGGTGGCGGCGATGGCCGCCGCCGACCGGCCGAGCCGGGCGCAGACCGTGAAGGCCGCCGTCACCCGGCTGGGCTACGAGGACGTGAACGCCAATCTCTCGGCGGGCTACCACACCCTCGCCGAGGCGTTCTCGGGCTGGCGCGAGAGCCCGCCCCACAACGCCACGATGCTCGATCCGCAGGCCGGACGCATGGGCATCGCCACCGCCTACGCCCCCGGATCCAAGTACAAGGTGTACTGGGCGCTCCTCACCGCCAAGTGACGGCCGCGCCCGGAAGACCCGCGTCGCCCCCCCTGCGACGCGGGTACTGAACGAATCGTAAAGGATCATGGGATCCTGAGGCGATCCGTCATCGGCCGTTCAGCCGGGAAACCGCATAAGCCCCTCGTCGCGTGGGGGCTTTGGACCCGTCGGGTGGTTTGACCCAAGCGACACGAGGTTTGGGCGGCGCCCTTCCCCTGAATCGGGGGCGGCGCCGGCGGCGGAGCGGTGCGATGGTTCGTTTGTACGGACGCGTTCTGGGTTTCCTTCGGGCCGAGCGGAGGCTGGCGATCTCGCTGGCGGCCGCCAACATCCTTCTGGCGGTGGCGGCCTTCGCCGAGCCGCTGCTGATGGGCCGCATCATCGATGGGCTCACGCATCTCAAGCAGGGCGGCAACGCCATGGCGCAGATGCTGCCGCTGATTCTCGCCTGGGTCGGCTTCGGGTTCTTCACCATCGGCGCGGGAGTGTTCATCGCCTTGCACGCCGACCGGCTGTCCCACCGCAACCGCCTGTCGAGCATGGCGGCCTATTTCGAGCACGTGCTCGATCTGCCGCTGGCCTTCCACTCCGCCAACCATTCCGGCCGCGTCCTCAAGGCGATGCTGGAGGGGACCAACGGCATGGCGTGGCTGTGGCTCGGCTTCTTCCGTGATCACCTCATCGCCCTGGTCTCCCTCGGCGTGCTCCTGCCGATGACCCTGTTCATCAACTGGCAGCTCGGCTCGATCCTGGTGGTGCTGGTGCTCGCCTTCACCGCGCTGACCACCTTCGTCATGCGCCGCACCGAGACGTTGCAGGGGCAGGTGGAGCACTTCAATTCCGGGTTGGCGGCCCACGCCTCGGACGCCCTCGGCAACGTGGCGGTGATCCAGTCCTTCACCCGCGCCAAGGCCGAGAAGGATGCGATGCGCGACATCATCGCCAAGCTGCTCGCCGCTCAGATCCCCGTCCTGTCCTGGTGGGCGCTGGCCAACGTCGCCACCCGCGCCTCGGCGACCATCACCATGACCGCGATCTTCGTCACCGGCATCTCCCTCTATCAGGCCGGCACCACGACGGTCGGCGAGGTCGTGGCCTTCATGAGCCTCGCGACTGCCTTCGTCTCGCGGCTCGACCACGTGGTGGGCTTCGTGAACGGCCTGTTCCAGCAGGCGCCGAAGATCGCCGAGTTCTTCGCGATCTACGACACGGTGCCCTCCGTGGCCGACCGGCCGCACGCCAAGCAGGTCGCCCGGTTCGAGGGCGAGGTCACCTTCGAGGATGTGACCTTCTCCTACGACGGCCGCCGCAGCGCGCTTGATGGCGTGACCTTCTCCGCCAAGGCGGGCGAAACCATCGCCCTGGTGGGCACCACCGGTTCGGGCAAGTCCACCACGCTCGGCCTGCTGCACCGCAGCTTCGATCCGGCCACCGGCGCCATCCGTATCGACGGCCATGACGTGCGTGACGTCGCCCTCTCGTCCCTCCGCCACAACATCGGCGTGGTGTTCCAGGAGCCAATGCTGTTCGCCCGCTCGATCCGTGAGAACCTTCAGGTCGGCCGGCCGGATGCCACCGATGTCGAGATGCTGGAGGCCCTGGAGCGGGCCCAGGCCGGGGAATTCATGGCGCGGCAGGCGGACGGCCTTGATACGGTGATCGGCGAGCGCGGCCGGTCCCTCTCGGGCGGCGAGCGCCAGCGGCTCTCGATCGCCCGGGCCCTCCTCAAGAACCCGCCGGTCCTGATTCTGGACGAGGCCACCTCGGCCCTCGACGCCGCCACGGAGCGCAAACTCCAGGGTGCCCTGGAAGCGGTGATGGAGGGGCGGACGACCTTCGTGATCGCCCACCGCCTTTCGACCATCCGCGACGCCGACCGGATCCTGGTGTTCCACGAGGGGCGGATCGTGGAGAGTGGCACCTTCGACGACCTCGTTGCCCTCGACGGGCGCTTCGCGGACCTTGCCCGCGCCCAGTTCATGGCCGCCCAGGTGGACGAGGATGAGGACCGGATGGCCCTGGCGGCCTGACCGTCGCCCACCATCCACGACAAAGGGCCCGGGTGATGTCACCCGGGCCTTTTTGTTTGTTCGATCTCGAATAATTCCGCCTGCTCAGAGCGTCTTCTGTAGTCCCAGGATCACAGAGAGCGCTTCATACCATTCGTTTTGCCGCACTGTCCTACGGCAAACCGGCATCCACCCCGGCGGGGGATGCTCCAGCGGTTCCGAAGACCGGTCAGACCGCCGCGTAGCTGCGGCCGGTCCGCCGGGCCGGAACGGTGGCCGGTGCCTCCCGGGGGCGGAGAACCTCGGCGAGCTTCACGAAGCCCTCGTGACCCCGGCCATCGGTGGCGCGCAGGCCGAAGCCGAGGGCGAAGGACCGGGTGAGGTCGCCATCGCGCTCGATGCCGAACCGGTCGAGGGCGGTGAGGAACGCCTCGCGGAACAGGCTCGGCCGGCACCACGCCTTCTCGGCCATCTGCAACGGCCAGTCCCACAGGCGCTCCGCCCGGCGGGCGGCCAGTGATTCGCGCTCGATGAAGTAGCCTGTCCCACGATGCTCGAGCCCATCCTCCTGGACGGACCATTCGGCGTTGCGGAAGATCTCGACGGCTGCCGTGTCACTCATCGGTTTGCCCGGGTGTTAACGGAACGTTCCACGAACAGTGGACCGAAATAACACACAGGTCAACCCGGCGTTCCTGTGCTGTTCCCGTTTGCCGGAGGGCGCGACGGGGCATCCACCGCAAGGGGGCGGACAGGCCCCACAGGCCTTGCGACTCATTCGGCCACCCCGCCAGCGGACGGGGTGTGGGCTCGCGACGACGTCAGCGCTTGCCGAACATCGGGTGCTGAACCTTATCGCCGGCCTTGATGCCGAGGCGCGCGGCGGTACCCGCGTTGAGTTCGAGGACCGCCAGCACCGCACCATTCGAGGGGATGATCGCCGTGGACAGCGGCTCCGTGTCGGCCGCGACGCGGGTGACCGTGCCGTCGTCGCGAATGAACACCATGTCGAGGGGCAGATAGGTGTTCTTCATCCACATCGTCACCGGCTCGGACCGTTCGAAATCGAACAGCATGCCCCGGTCCGGCGCCATATGGCGGCGGAACATCAGCCCCCGGCTACGGGAGGCATCGTCCCGCATCACCTCGACGGAGAAGCGCCGGGCCCCGCCCTGGGTGGCGATGGTCAGGGGCTCGGTGGGCGCCGCGTCCCGCGCTTCGGCCTGGGCCACGGCCGCGCCGTGGGGAAGCGCCAGCACCGGGGCGAGGCAGGCGCCGAAAAGGGCGAGACGGGTGAGAAGCCGGGCGGTTCGGGACACGCAGATCAAGGGTCAAGCCTCACGCGGTTCGGGCCGTCGCGGCCGCGAAAGACCTGTCATAGCGCGTCCGCACCGTCGGCGCGACGGAGGGGTCCGCCCGGACGGGCTCACCGATCCGCGAGCCGGCTCAGTGCGAGGACGGCAGCGCCCCCTCGACGAGGCGAACCTCGGCGGCCATCACGCCCTTGGATCCGTCGCCGTAGCGGACCAGCACCGTTTCGCCGGGCTTCAACTCGGCGATCCCGTAGCGGCGCAGGGTCTCCATATGGACGAAGATGTCCGGGGTGCCGTCCCCCCGGGTGAGGAAGCCGAAGCCGCGCAGGCGATTGAACCACTTCACCACCGCCGTCTCCAGGCCGCTGGTGGGCGTGACGGTCACATGGGTGCGCGGCAGGGGCAGTTCGGACGGGTGCAGGGCGGCCGACTGATCGAGGGACACCACCCGGAAGGCCTGCCAGCCCCGGGGACGCTCGACCGCTTCCACGACGATCCGCGCGCCTTCGCTCGCCGCCTGGAAACCGTCCCGGCGCAGGCACGTCACATGGACGAGCACGTCGGCGGAGCCGTCATCCGGCACGATGAACCCGAAGCCCTTGGCGACATCGAACCACTTGATCCGGCCCGACACCTCGACCAGGTGCAACGGCTCCTCGCCACGCTCGGCCATCCGCGCCACAACCCCTTCCGGGGCCAGGGGGATCTCCGGCGCTGAACCACTCTCGTCAGACATGGCCGAAACGTCCCGCCCCGACTCGCTCTACGCGCACGCCCCGTAAGATTAACGAAACCCTGAATCGCGGGAAGCCCAATTGGCTGGCAACCAAGCTCGCAGGGGTTGCAATCTTGGGAAGGGAGGCGTGCTCGCAACACCTGAAAGCTGCCAATGATCCGATTTATACCATGACCGTCATAATCTTAGGTTGCGCGACGGCCGAGATGACGCATGAGCCTTCACGCGGTCCTGACGGTGCCGATTTCATGTTCCGGTTGCGCCGAGGCCATGGTGCGCCGCCGCCCGCCGTGGTTTGAGCACGGCATGAGACCGCCCTCCCCCCATGGACGCTTCCCACGCCTGGCCGTCATCGACGCGGCCCGGGCCGTGGCGCTCCTGGCTATGGCCTGCTTCCACACCCTGTGGGATCTCGGAAGCCTGCGCCTGACGCCCGAGAACTACACCGCGACCCCGGCCGGGCACGCCGCCGCCGAGATCATCGCCGGATCGTTCCTCCTCCTCGTCGGGGTGGGTCTGGTGCTGATGAACGGGGACGGCATCCGCCTTCGGCCGACGCTCCTGCGTCTCGCGCGGGTGGCGGCGGGGGCGCTCCTCGTCACACTGGCCACCCGCCTCGTCTTCCCGGAGGCCTACGTCTTCTTCGGCATCCTGCACTGCATCGCCCTGTCGAGCGTGCTCGGCCTGCCGTTCCTTTTCCTGCCCTGGCCGGTGGTGCTGCTGGCGGCGGCGGCGGTGATGGCCGCCCCCTCCCTGGTGCAGGCCGGGTGGCTCGACGAACCGGGCCTATGGTTCCTGGGACTCAACCGGATCACCCCACGCACCAACGACTACGTGCCGCTGTTCCCGTGGTTCGGGCTCGTGCTCGGGGGAATTGTGCTCGGCCGGCTCGGGCTGCCGCTCCTGGTCCGGTCCCGCCTCGGGGCGTGGGAGCCCCGGGGTACGACCGGTCGCGCCGCCACCTTCGCCGGGCGGCACAGCCTCGCCCTCTATCTGATTCACCAGCCGGCCCTGTTCGGCCTCGCCTTCGTCCTGGCCCACGTGATCGGGCCGAACCCCCGGGCGGGGCTCAAGGCGTTCCGGGACGATTACCGGGCGATGTGTACCCGGGGAGGCGGCGAGGCGGCGCCCTGCCGGATCGCCGCGCGCTGCGCCGGCGAGGCCCTCCGTCGCGAGGACCTGTTCCGCGAGGATGGCCGTCCCTACTCGGTGGAGGAGCGGTCCCGGGCTCAGGCCCTGTCGCGGGCCTGCTACGAGGCGGCGGAGGGCGCTCCCCCTTAGGAAGCGCCGCCGGCCGGGACCGGTCAGTCCTTGGCGCGCTCGACGTAGGAGCCGTCGGCGGTCATCACGACGACCCGGGTGCCCGCTGCGATGTGCGGCGGCACGGTGGTGCGCACGCCGTTCGAGAGGGTGGCGGGCTTGTAGGACGAGGAAGCGGTCTGCCCCTTGAGGACCGGCTCGGTCTCTGAAATTTCCAGGACCACGCGCTGCGGCAGCTCGATCGTCAGGGGCACGCCGTTATGGCTCGAGAGCATCACGGCCATGCCCTCCTGGAGGTAGGGGGCGGCATCGCCCACCACATCCTCCGGCACGGCGACCTGCTCGTAGTTCTCGGGGTTCATGAAGTGGAACCCCTCGCCGTCGCTGTAGAGGAAGGTATGCTCCCGGTCCTCGACGAAGGCGCGCTCGACCTGCTCGGTGGTGCGGTAGCGTTCGGAGACCTTCACGCCGTCGGTGATGCGGCGCATGTCGAGCTGTGTGACCGGCGTGCCCTTGCCGGGGTGGATGTTCTCCGCGAACAGGATCACATACAGCCTGCCGTCCTTTTCGACGACGTTGCCCTTGCGGAGCGTCGAGGCGATCACCTTCACGGAAATGGTCCTAAATTGACGAGGTTCTGGCGGTACGCGCCGGGCGCGGGTCCGCGAGCGATCCCCCGCACCTATCCCATCTGCGATCCGGTTGCCAGCCGGGCCGCGCGACTTCCCGCAGGGGGCCGTGATCGTGGCTGAAGCGCCCTCCCCCTGGTGGCAACCCGGCCGCCATGCCGACCGGCGGCCCCGGCTCCTCCTGCGCAACCGGATCACGGCGGCGGTCCGCGCGTGGTTCGCCGGGCGAGACTTCGTGGAGGTGGAGGCGGCCTGCCTGCAAGTCTCGCCGGGCAACGAGGCGCATCTGTCCGCCTTCTCCACGGAGGCCATCGGGGCGAGCGGCGCTCGCACGCCGCTGCACCTGCACACCTCGCCGGAATTCGCCTGTAAGAAGCTGCTCGCGGCGGGCGAACCGAGGCTGTTCAGCCTCGCCCGCGTGTTCCGCAACCGTGAGCGCGGGCCGCTGCACCACCCCGAATTCACGATGCTCGAATGGTACAGGACCGGCGAGACCTATGAGACGCTGATGCGCGACGGGGCCGACCTGATGGCGCTCGCAGCCGAGACGGCGGGAACGCGGCGTTTCGCGTGGCGGGGGCGGGAGGCCGACCCCTTCGCCGAGCCCGAGCGCCTGACCCTGGCGGAGGCGTTCGCTCGCCATGCCGGCATCGATCTCCTGCGGTTCGTCGGCCATGACGGGACCACCGACCGGGACGGCCTCGCCGACGCGGTGGCGCGGACGGGGCTGCGGGTGGCGGCGGACGACACCTTCGCCGACCTGTTCTCCCGGGTCCTCGTCGCCCGGGTGGAGCCGCATCTCGGGATGGGGCGCCCCACCATTCTGTGTGAATATCCGATCAGCGAGGCTGCCCTGGCCCGCCCGGCTCCGCACGATCCCCGGGTGGCGGAGCGGTTCGAGCTCTATGCCTGCGGGGTGGAACTCGCGAATGCGTTCGGCGAACTCACCGATCCGGTGGAGCAGCGCCGACGCTTCGAGGCGGAGATGGATGAGAAGGCCAGGATCTACGGCGAGCGCTACCCCCTCGACGGGGATTTCCTCGCCGCCCTCGCGCTGATGCCCGAGGCCTCGGGCATCGCGCTCGGCTTCGACCGTCTGGTCATGCTCGCTTGCTGCGCCGGGCGGATCGAGGACGTGCTGTGGACGCCCGTCGCGGAGACCGCCCCGTGAGCCGCCCCGTCAGAACCCTGGACGACCTCGCCGAGGCCGGCCTCGCCCCGGCGGAGGAGTGGGCGGCCCTGCGTCCTGTGCTCGCCCGCTACGCCATGTCGATCACCCCCGATATGGCCGAACTGATCGACCCCACGGACCCCGAAGATCCCATCGCGCGGCAATTCGTGCCCCGCGCCGAGGAACTGGCCTCCACCCCGGAGGAGCGCGCCGATCCCATCGGCGACGGGGCGCACGAGAAGCGCCCCGGTCTCATCCACCGCTACCCGGACCGGGTCCTGCTGAAGCCACTCCATGTCTGCCCGGTCTATTGCCGTTTCTGCTTCCGGCGGGAGCATGTGGGGCCGGACGGCCTCGGCACACTGACGGAGGCCGAACTCGACGGGGCCTGCGCCTACATCGCGGACGACCCGGCGATCTGGGAAGTGGTGCTCACCGGGGGCGACCCCTTCGCCCTGTCCCCCCGGCGGCTGGGGGACATCGCCGCCCGGCTCGGGCGGATCGACCACGTGAGGGTCCTGCGCATCCATACACGGGTGCCGGTGGTGAAACCGGACCTCGTGGGCGACGACCTCGTCGCCGGGCTCAAGCGCTTCGGGCGGGCGGTGTTCGTGGCGCTTCACGCCAACCACCCACGGGAGTTCACCCCGGCGGCGCAGGCTGCCTGCGCCCGCCTCGTGGATGCCGGCATCCCGATGGTGAGTCAGTCGGTCCTCCTCCGGGGGGTGAACGACGCGCCCGACATTCTGGAGCAGCTGATGCGGCGCTTCGTGGAGAACCGCATCAAGCCCTACTACCTCCACCACGGCGACCTCGCCCCGGGCACCGGCCATCTGCGTACGGGGATCGCCGAGGGACAAGCGCTGATGCGCGGCCTGCGGGGCCGGCTCTCCGGGCTGGCGCAGCCGAGCTACATCCTCGACATCCCCGGCGGGTACGGGAAAGTCCCCATCGGCCCGGACTACCTCCACCCCACGGAGGACGGCCTCGTCGTCACGGACCCGTCCGGGCAAGCCCATCCCTATCCCCCGAAGGAGACACCGTGATGCGCAAGCTCTGGGGACGCCTGAACTCGGTGAACGTCCAGAAGGCCGCCTGGGCCCTCGACGAGGCGGGCCTCGCCTTCGAGGCCATCCCGGCCGGGGGTGCGCACGGCGTGGTGCACGATCCCGCCTACCGCGCCCTGAACCCGAACGGACTGGTGCCGACCCTGGAGGAGGATGGCTTCGTCCTGTGGGAATCGAACGCGATCCTGCGTTACGTGGCCCGGATCAGCCCCGCCCTCTCCCCGCCGGAGGATCCCCGCACCCGGGCGCTCATCGACCAATGGCTCGACTGGCAGGCGACGAGCTTCACCCCGGCGATGCGCGATGCCTTCTGGCAGCTGTTCCGGTCGCCCGAGCCCGACCGCGCACTGGTGAACGCCTCCCTCGCCGCCTCCGAGACCCATGCCGCGACCCTCGACCGGTATCTCGCCGGGCGGGACTACGCGGTGGGCGACCGTTTCGGCATCGCCGACATCGCCTTGGGCTGCGCCGCCCACCGCTGGTTGCACCTGCCGGCGGAGCGGGTGGAGCGCCCGAATCTCCGCCGCTGGTATGAGCGCATCGCCGCCCGCCCCGGCGCCGCCCGCGCCCTCGGGGAGCCCGTGGGCTGACCCCCCGCGCCGTCCCACGGACGAGGGCCGCCCCCGCCAGCGATTCCCGAACGAGCCCCTTGCTTTACCGCGAGGACAACGCCATCCCCCCTGCCGAAGACCGACCCGGAGTGGCCGCATGGCGATCGACCCCACCCTGCGCGACGCACTGAGCGCCGTGACCATGGCGAGCCTCGCCAAGGCCCTCGAACGGGCGGGGTTGCGAGACTTCGCTCCCACGGGCCTGTCGGGCGGCGGCGGCGTGACCGTCGTCGGGTCGGCCCACACCCTGCGCATGGTCCCGGCCCGGGGGGAGGGCGTCGGCGATCTGGCCTCGGCCATCGAATCGGTGCCGGAGGGGGCGGTGGTGGTCATCGATGCCGCCGGCTCGGGGCGGCCCCTGCCCTTCGGGGCCATCGTCGCCGGGCGCCTGTCGAGCCGGGGGGCCGTGGGTCTCGTCACCGATGCCTCGATCGCCGAGAGCCTCGCCCTGCCCGCCTGGACACGACCCGGAGCCGCCACCGGCGGGCTCGCCCTGGCGGGGACGTGGCAGCCCGTCACCTGCGGCGGGGCCGCGATCCATCCGGGTGACATCGTGGTCTGTGGGCCGGAGGGGATCGTCGCCATCCCGCCGGAAAAGGCCGAGCAGATCGCCCTGGAGGCGGTGGAACAGCAGCGCCTCGACCTGTGGCTGCAACGCGAGGCCGAGAAGGGCCAGAGCCTCTACGGGCTGCTCCCGCCGGATCCGGCCACCCTCGCCCGGTTCGAGGCCGAGACCGGCCCGGCCTGAGGGGCATGTTCTTCGTCCTCTCCAAGGTGATCTATTTCCTGATCACCCCCTCGAACCTGTTCATCCTGTTGAGCTTCGCCGGGGTGGTCCTCCTGGCCGCAACGCGCCGGCGCCGCGGCGGCGCGACCGTCGCGCTCCTCGGATCGGTGGGGCTGATCCTCGGCGGGTTCTTCCCCCTGTCGGAACTGGTGCTGCTGCCCCTGGAGCAGCGCTTCCCCGCCTTCCCGCCGGACGGCCCGGCCCCCGCCGGCATCATCGTGCTCGGGGGTGGAATCGAGTCAGGCCTGTCGGAGGCGAGGGGGCAGGTCGTCGTGAACGATGCGGGCGAGCGGCCGATCTATTTCGCCGAGCTCGCCCGGCGCTTCCCGGAGGCGCGGCTCGTCTTTTCCGGCGGCAGCGGCTTCCTCGGCAGCGGCTTCCTCGGCGGCGGGATCTCGGAGGCGGATATCGTGAGCCGGCAGGCCGACACGATCGGCGTGCCGCGCAACCGGCTGATCCTCGAAAACCTCTCGCGCAACACCCGCGAGAACGCGGCCTTCTCGGCGGGCCTCGTGCATCCGAAGCCCGGCGAGCGCTGGCTGCTCGTCACCTCGGCCTGGCACATGCCCCGGGCGGTCGGGTGCTTCCGCGAGGCGGGCTTCACCGTCGAGGCTTTCCCCGTCGACTATCGCACCCGGGGGTGGGACGACCTGCTGCACGTCCACGGCTTCAGCTCGGACGGCCTGCTCCAGCTCGACCTTGCCGTGAAGGAATGGATCGGCCTCGTCGCGTACCGGCTCGCCGGCTACATCCCCGATTGGCTGCCCGGCCCGGATTCCCCGCCCCCCTCGGGCAGCGCCAGCCGGTAGATGCCCCGAAAGTCGTCCGGGTCCACCGGGCGGCCCTTCCGCAGGATCGCGATACGGCCCTCGTGGGCGAGACGCACCGCCACCCGCCGTACCGGCTGCATCAGGGGGCCCCATCCGTCTGGGTGCGGCCCGCCGAGGGCGCGGGCCACCTCGGAGGGGCAGATCGTCTTGCCGCCCCCCCGCTCCGTGGCCAAGCGGAGCATGGTCTCCTCGATCGCGTTCGCATCGGCGCTCATCAGTAGCTCCCGCCCAACGGGCCTTCGTGCTCGCATTCCCCGAGCGCCAGCATCTCGCGCCGGATGCGCGAGCCGAATTGCCGATGCAGCATCACCGTCACGACGAAGGTCGTCGAGGCGAACAGGACGACCGGGCTCACGAACCAGCCGAGATAGGCCAGCGCGAAGAAGAACGCCCGCTGCCCCCGGGCGAAGTGGCTCCCCGCGCTGACATTCATCGCCGCGATCCGGCGCACCGTCTTCAGCATCGCGGCCTCCGGCACGGCGGCGCCCTTCGGCGGCACGGCCCCCAGGAGTATCGCGCTATAGTTGAACAGCCGATAGGCCCAGGCGAATTTGAAGAACGCATAGGTGAAGACGCAGGCCAAGCCCGCCACCTTCACCTCCCAGGTGAGCCGGTTGGCCACCGTCCCGAAGGGCAGCGTCGCGAACAGGTTGATCACGTCGTCCCCGGAGCGGGTGAGGGTCAGCACCGACCCCAGGGCGATGAGCGAGGTCGAGGCGAAGAACGCCGTGCCGTTCTGCAACGATGCGTTGATCTGGGTGTCCACCACCCGGTTCTCGCGGACGATGACCTGCCGCGCCCAGTTCTCCCGGTGGCGGTCCATGATCCGGCTCAGGGAGACCCGCACGCCGCGCAGCCGTCCGACCGAGAGGCCGTACCCTGTCCAGGCGAGCAGGAAGTAGAGCAGCGCCGCGAGGTCGAGGGTCGAGAAGCCGGAGCCGGCGGCGGGCAGGTCGGTCATGGTCTCCGGCCGGAATAGGCGTGGTCGGCGTGTCGCCCGCCGGCCATACCAGCCCCGACCCCTCGGCAGAACCCGCCGTAGTTCACGAACCGTCGCGGGCGATGACGAAACCGTTCGATCCCGGATCCGCCGCGCCTTCCGAGACGATCACCTCGTCCACGCGGGCGAGGAGCGGCCCCTTCCGGCAGAGGTCGAGCATCCGCTGGATCGCCGCCGGGTCGCCGCTGAACACGGCTTCCACCGCCCCGTCCGCCCGGTTACGCACTTGGCCCGAGAGCCCAAGCCCTTCGGCGGTCTTCTTCGTCCAGGCGCGATACGATACCCCCTGGACGCGACCTCGGATGACGACGCTCACGCTCCGCCGGTCCTGTGGGGCGGCGTCGCCCCCTCCGGCGCTTCTCTCCGACGACACAGCGATCCTCCCCTAAGGCGGCCCGCGCAGCCAGCCGCCGATCTCGCGCAGGTAGGGCGCCGGCAATCGCGCCGCCGTTCCGGCCGCGAGCACCGCTTCGAGATAGCCTGGCCGTGGCCGCCCGGAGGCCGTGGACCGGCCGAGATAGATCAGCGCCCGGCGCTGGCCCGCCCCGGTGGTGACCGGCAGGGTCGCCTTGACGTAAAGCCCCCCCGCCACGCCCTCGTAGCGGTCCAGGGCCGGAATGTCGTTTGAGGCGAGGTCCCACAGCACGCCGTGAACGGTGCGCGCCGGATCACGGGTCACCGAGGCGTAGCCCTCGCGCATGATGAGGAAGCGGTAGCCCGGCAGACGTCCCTGCCCCACCAGCCGGGAGACCGGGCAGCGCAG
>JAKONI010000053.1 GCA_022702015.1 Beijerinckiaceae bacterium
CGCCGAGGCGGCGAACCTACCCCTGGTGCCGCAGGCGCTCATCCGCACCCGCGCGACGCGGCCGCAGGTCGGGCTCAGCCGGGCGTCGCGAGCCGAGAACGTCACCGGCGCCTTCCGGGTCCCGCCCCGCGCCGCCCACCTCGTGGCGGGGCGGCGGGTGCTCCTCATCGACGATGTGACCACGACCGGTGCCACCGGTAACGCCGCCGCCCGGGCGCTGATCCGGGGCGGTGCCGCCTCCGTGGAGTTCCTCACCTTCGCCCTTGTCGGTGAGCCGGCGGGTTAGAGCATCTTCTGTCGAAGTGTTTGCTGGTTCGCCGTCGAAATTCGCTCTAGGGGCGCCCGCGCTTGAACAAGAAGGCGGCCGTTCGCATCGAGGCCCGCATTTTTGGATGGGCGCGACAGCGGGCCTCTAAGGGAGGCTCCAGAAGGCCCTCCGGGTCCCGGACGCCTCGTTCGACGCGGCCGGCGCCGCACTTCAGGATGAGGGGGATCGAAGGGAACGAGGGGCTGCGCTGTCACGCACTCAGGCGGCGTCCTTCCCGTGGGACAGGTCCGGCCGGGGGCGGCTGACCGACAGGGTGAAGTCGAAGGCCTCCGCGATGGTCTCGTACCAGAGCGAGAGGGGCGTGGCGTGCTCGAGGTGCAGCGCACCGTCGGTCTCCAGCCCGTCCCGCCGGATGGCGGCGCCCTGCCGGGCGGCGAGGCGGATCATCGGTCCGTTGCGGGCGAAACAGCGCACGTGCAGATCGCTCACCCCACGGTTGCGGGCGGCCTGGGTGATCCGCTCGAACAAGGCCGCGCCGAGCCCGTTGCGCCGGAACGCGCGCTCGACGGCGAACGCGGCCTCCGCCTCCGGTCCGAGGTAATAGCTCGAGCGTCCCGCCGCGTTCGGGCGTAGCTCCGCGAGGCCACGAAGGGTCCCGTCGAGGAAGGCGCCGTACATCACACCACGGGCGGTGATCGCCTGCTCCGCATAGGCGCGGATGCCGGCCTCGCTCACGTGGCCCATGAAGCGGCTGGCCCGCGTCTCGCCGTCGAGGCGGCTGAAATAGTCGAGCACGGCCTGCCGGTCGCTCGGCCAAAGCCGGCGAACGAAGGATGCTGAATCGCTTTGCCGAGAATCGGCCATGAACGGCTCCGGTCGTCCGGCGCTTTGGCGCCATGTGAACCCGGACGTTCCTCCCGAACGGCTTAGCGATATGGCACCGGGTCGGAGATTGTGCAATGCAGCATGACGTCCACTTCGGTGGCGTCGGTACTCTGCCGGCGGCCAGGCAGGTGACGCGCCGCCACCCCATGTCCTGCGTGAGGGTTGATTCGGAGGGCGACCGCGCGGCAGACAGGCGCCGTCCGCCTCGGCGGATCCATGGGCGCGAGGACCGGTGGCGTGAGCGAGACATCCGGGGCAATACGGGGCCCATCGCCCGAGGCGCGTCGCAGCGCGGTGTCCCCCGGCCCCGTCCACGATCGGTACGAAGCCCAGGTGGCGTCGGGGGCGATCGAGCGGGATCCGGCTCAGGTCGCCGCCGTCCGCGCCCTCGACGGGATCGTCCAGGATCTCGGCCGCCGCAAGCGGGCGAGCAAGGGCAGCGCGCTGGGTTGGCTGTTCAAGAAGAAGGACGAGCCGGAGCAGGTCCCGGGGCTCTACGTCTGGGGCTCGGTCGGGCGCGGCAAGACCATGCTCATGGATTTGTTCCACGAGGTCGCGCCTGGGCCCAAGCGCCGGGTCCACTTCCACGGGTTCCTGGCCGACGCCCACGAGCGCATCTTCGCCTACCGCCAGGCGCTGAAGCGCGGCGAGGTGAAGGGCGACGATCCCATCGGCCCGGTGGCGGACCAACTCGCCGACGAGGCGACGCTACTGTGCTTCGATGAGTTCACCGTGACCGACATCGCCGACGCGATGATCCTCGGGCGCCTCTTCGGACATCTGTTCCGGCGGGGCGTCACCATCGTGGCCACCTCGAACGTCGAGCCGGACCGTCTGTATGAGGGCGGCCTGAACCGCGCGCTGTTCCTGCCCTTCATCGGCGAACTGAAGGAGCGGGTGAGCGTGCTCCGGCTCGATTCGCGCACGGATTTCCGACTGGAGAAACTCGGCGGAGCCCCGGTCTGGCACGTGCCGGCCGACGCCTCGGCCCGCGCCGCCCTCGACGCCGCGTTCAAAACGCTCACCGGCCGGCCGAAGGGCGAGCCTGGCAGCCTGACCGTCCATGGTCGGGCGGTGCCGGTGCCGGAGCAGGCCGGGGGTGTCGCCCGGTTCGGCTTCGACGACCTGTGCCGGCAACCGCTCGGCGCCTCGGACTTCATGGCCATCGCCCGCGCCTACCACACGGTGATCCTCGACGGCATTCCTGTGATGGGCGAGGCCGAGCGCAACGAGGCCAAGCGCTTCATCACGCTGATCGACACCCTCTACGACCGCAATGTGAAGCTCGTGGCGTCCGCCGCGGCCGAGGCGCAGGAACTCTACACCGCCGCGTCCGGGCGCGAGGCCTTCGAGTTCGACCGCACCGTATCCCGGCTCATCGAGATGCGCTCGGAGGAGTATATCGGCAGGCCGCATGGGCGGCCGACGTCGGAGGCCAGCGGCGCCAGCACGGGGCTCGCGGAGACGTAGTGCTCGGACGCACTCACTCCGTTCACGCGAATGGGCACCCGATCCTTGGCGATGCAACGATTTGCCCAGCATCGGCTGACGCCTCTGTTGGGACCGATGCACTGAAGTATCTTCCGCCGAAATAAATGCCGTCACAATCCCCGGAAGGCCAGGGTCAAGGCGCCGATGGCGATGCCCCAGAGGGCCAGCGTCGACCAGATGGCGCGGGTGCCCTCCTGGCGGGCGAAGCGGTCCAGGCGCTTGCCATCCTGGGCGCTGTCCTCGTCCAGCCGGATCACCACCCGCTTCAGGCGCGTGGCGAGATCGGGGAAGTCCGCCACCACATCCGAGAGGACCCGCAGGGCCTCCGCGCCGCTCTGCAACCGCCCGACGGGTCCAAGGTTGTGGGCGATCCAGGACCGCACCACCGGCTCGGCGGTGGTCCACATATCGAGGCGCGGATCCAGCGAGCGGGCGACGCCCTCCACCACCACCATGGTCTTCTGAAGCATCACCAGTTCGGTGCGCGTGCTCATGTCGAACAGCGCGGTGATGTCGAACAGGAGCGTCAGCACCTTGGCCATCGAGATCTCGTCGGCCCGGCGCTGGTGGATCGGCTCGCCGATGGCACGGATCGCCTGGGCGAAATCATCGACGGAATGGTGGGCGGGGACGTAGCCCGCCTCGAAATGCACCTTCGCCACCCGGCGGTAGTCGCGGGTGATGAAGCCGAGGAGAATCTCCGCCAGAAACCGCCGCTCGTTCGGCCCGAGCCGGCCCATGATGCCGAAATCGACCGCCACGAGGCGACCCTCCCGGTCCACGAACAGGTTCCCCTGATGCATGTCGGCGTGGAAGAAGCCGTCGCGGATGGCGTGGCGCAGGAAACTCTGGATCACCGTCCGCCCCACCGTGCGGGGATCGTGCCCGGCGGCGAGGATGTCGGCGGGGCCGTGCAGCTTGATGCCGTCGATCCACTCGGAGGACAGCACGTCCCGGGCGGTCAGCTCCCATTCGGGCCGGGGCACGCGGAAGTCGTCGTCGTGCTTCGTGTTCTGGGCGAGTTCGGAGGCGGCGGCGGCCTCCAGCCGGAAGTCCATCTCCATCGTCACGGAGCGGGCGAGGATCTCCACCACCTCGCGCGGGCGCAGACGTTCCGCCTGGGGTGAGAGGGCATTCACGATGCGCGCCATGAAGCGCATCACCTCAAGGTCGCGCTTGAACCCGTCGCGGACGCCCGGCCGCATGACTTTCACGGCCAGCGTCCGCTGCGTGCCGTCGGGATCCTGCACCACCGCCTTGTGGACCTGGGCGATGGACGCCGCCGCGATCGGCTCGCTGAACGAGACGAACAGCTTGCCCACCGGCTTGCCGAAGGCGGCCTCCACCACGCGAAGGGCGGTGGCCTGCGGGAAGGGCGGCACCCGGTCCTGTAGTTTCTCCAGGTCGAGGGCGGCGGCCATGCCCACGATGTCGGGCCGGGTCGCCAGGAACTGGCCGAACTTGACGTAGGACGGCCCGAGCCGGGTCAACGCCGCGGAGAGCCGGGCCGCGCCGTCGCCGATGCCCGGGCGCTCCAGGGATCGGCCGATCCTGAGGGCGAGCTTCAGGTGCGGGGGCAGTTCCGAGGGGTCGGCGAAGGCCAGCCCCCCCTCCCGTGCCAGCACGAAGCCGACATGGGCGCCCCGGAACAGGTTGACGACGGCGCCGATCACCGGAGAGCGCCCCTCACGAGACCTTCCACCCGGAATGGATCGCCACGATGCCGCCGGAGAGCGGCCGCTCGGTGACGTGGCGGAAGCCCGCCCGCTCGATCATGCCGGCGAAGGCCCCCCGGCTCGGGAACTTGCGGATCGATTCCACGAGATACCGATACGAGTCGGCATCGCCCGCCACCCGCTCGCCGATGCGCGGGATGACGTGGAAGGAATAGGCCTCGTAGATCTTGTCGAGGAGCGGCACGTCCACCGCCGAGAATTCGAGGCACAGGAAACGGCCGCCGGGCTTGAGCACCCGGCATGCCTCCTCCAAGGCCACCTCGATGCGGGGCACGTTCCGGATGCCGAAGGCGATGGTGTAGGCCTCGAAGGTGGCATCCGGCAGGGGCAGGGTCTAGGCATTGCCGGTGACGAACCCGATCCGCTCGCCGTAGCGCCCGGCGGCTCGCTCGGCACCCACGCGCAGCATCGATTCATTGATGTCGAGCACCGTCACCTGGGTGGCCGAGCCCCCGGCTTCGAGGACCCGGAAGGCGACGTCTCCGGTGCCCCCGGCGACGTCGAGATGGGCGAAGGGCCGGCTCTTCGGCGGTCGCAGCATCGCGATGAGCTGTGCCTTCCAGGCCCGGTGCAGCCCGGCGGACATCAGGTCGTTCATCAGGTCGTAGCGGCGCGCGACCGAATGGAACACGCTGTCGACGCGCCCCTGCTTCTCGCTGAGGGCCACACGCTCGAAGCCGAAATCCGCCGTGTCGCGCCCCGGGCCCTCGTCCACCACCGTCATGCCGCTCCCACTTTCCGCGCCCGGACCCTCACCGGATCCGGGCGTCATAGCCGGAGTCCGGCCAAGCCGCCATGCGTCCCAGAAGGCGGACCTCAGCCGACGCGCAGCTTGAGCGCGGAGGCGATGGCCTCGGCCATGGCCCGGGTGCCCATCGGGTTGGTGCCCTCGCCGGCGATGTCGGCGGTGCGGGCTCCGCCCGCGAGGGCGTCCGTGATGGCGCCGTCCAGGGCGTCGGCGGCTTCGCCCAGGCCGAAGGAGTAGCGCAGGCACATGGTCAGCGAGCCGATCATGGCAATCGGGTTGGCCTTGTCCTGGCCGGCGATGTCCGGCGCCGAGCCATGGCACGGCTCGTACATCGCCCGGCGCAGCCCCTTGTCATCCACCGCCCCGAGGGAGGCCGAGGGCAGCATGCCCAGCGATCCGGTAAGCATCGCGGCAAGGTCGGACAGCACGTCGCCGAACAGGTTGTCCGTCACCAGCACGTCGAACTGCTTTGGCCGGCGCGCCAGCTGCATGGCGCAGTTGTCGGCGAGAATATGCTCCAACTGGATGTCGGCGTAATGCTCGGCATGGAGCTTGGTGACGACCTCCTTCCAGAGCACGCCGGACTTCATCACGTTGTGCTTTTCGGCCGAGGCCACCCGGCCGGACCGCTTGCCCGCGAGGTCGAAGGCGACCCGGGCGATCCGCTCGATCTCTCCGGTCGTGTAGACCTGCGTGTCCACGGCCCGCTTGGAGCCGTCCGGCAGGGTGGTGATCTCCTTCGGCTCGCCGAAGTAGACGCCGCCGGTCAACTCGCGGACGATCATGATGTCGAGCCCCTCGACCAGCTCGCGCTTGAGGGCCGAGGCATCGGCCAGCGCCGGGTAGCAGATCGCCGGGCGCAGGTTCGCGAAGAGGTCGAGGTCCTTGCGCAGGCGCAGGAGGCCCGCCTCCGGGCGGTTCTCGTAGGCGACGCCCGCCCATTTGGGCCCACCCACCGCGCCCAGCAGGATCGCGTCCGCGTCCCTCGCCCGTTGCAGCGTCGCCTCGGCCAGGGGCACGCCATGCGCGTCCAGGGCGCAGCCGCCCACGAGGTCGGTCTCGGTCTCGAAGGTGGCGAGCCCCGTCTCCTCGAGGGCGTCGAGCACCACCGTCAGGCCCCCCGCCACCTCCGGGCCGATGCCGTCGCCGGGCAGAAGCAGGAGATTGTAGCTGGCCATGATGGGTCTCGCGGACGTTCCGTAAGGGATCGTCGGGCTTTAGCGACGCCGCTCGTGCGTTGGCAAGCCGGGCCTCGCTGGCGGCAGACGGCCTCTTCCAAGCGCCACGCCGGGCGCGCCGCCGCCCTTGTGTTTCCGTGCCGGCGGCGATACGTCTCGCGGACGACGCGCGATCCGCCCCGGCGATGCACCGCGCAATTCGAGGAGTGACGAGCCTTGGCCCATGCCGGCTCAGCGTACGGGATCACGGGAGCCGCCTCGGTGGCCCTGTCGTCGCGCGCGCGTCCGGCCCGCCTCCTCCTCGCCCTTCTCCTTACCCGCCCCTGAGGGCCGTCCGGGCGTGCGCCTGGGCCCTTAGGGGAGTTTTCGCGACATACCGCCCGTCAGGGCATCACCCGCCTCCGGCCGCGCGCCGGGCGGAGCGCGAAGGGTCCAGGAAGGCAGCATCATGAGCACCACGGCCAACACGTCCCCCACCGGCACCCGCGACCGCGTGCTGATCTTCGACACCACCCTGCGCGACGGCGAGCAATGCCCCGGCGCGACGATGACCTTCGATGAGAAGCTGGCGGTGGCCGAACTCCTCGATGCGATGGGGGTCGACATCATCGAGGCTGGCTTCCCCATCGCCTCGAA
>JAKONI010000062.1 GCA_022702015.1 Beijerinckiaceae bacterium
TCGTGCGCGACAACTACACCGCCTTCGCCCGCTCCCTGCCGGACACCCGCGTGTTCTACGCCGTGAAGGCGAACCCGGCCCCCGAGGTGCTGCGCCTGCTCGCCGAGATGGGCTCGTGCTTCGACACGGCGTCCGTGGCCGAGATCGAGATGGTGCTGGCCGCCGGGGCCACCCCGGACCGGATCTCCTTCGGCAACACCATCAAGAAGGAGCGCTGCATCGGCCGGGCGCTGGCCCACGGCATCCGCCTCTTCGCGGTGGATTGCGAGGCCGAGGTCGAGAAGATCGCCCGCGCCGCCGACGCCGCCGGCCTGGAGGCCGGCGCGGTGCAGGTGTTCTGCCGCATCCTGTGCGACGGGGCCGGGGCCGACTGGCCGCTCTCGCGCAAGTTCGGCTGCGTGCCGGAGATGGCCACCGACGTGCTGGAGCACGCCCACCGCCAGGGTCTCTCGGCCTACGGCGTGTCGTTCCATGTCGGCTCGCAGCAGGGCAACACCGAGGCGTGGGACGGGGCGCTGGCCTCGGCCGCGACGATCTTCCGCGAGTGCGCCGAGCGGGGCATCTTCCTGTCGATGGTCAACCTCGGCGGTGGCTTCCCCACGAAGTACCTCAAGGCCGTCCCGGGGGTGGAGAGCTACGGCGACGCGATCTTCCGGGCGCTCACCAAGCACTTCGGCAACCGGATCCCGGAGACGATCATCGAGCCGGGCCGGGGCATGGTCGGCAATGCCGGGATGATCGAGGCGGAGGTCGTCCTCGTGTCGAAGAAGTCGGCGGATGAGGACGAGGTCCGATGGGTCTACCTGGACATCGGCAAGTTCGGCGGGCTCGCCGAGACGATGGACGAGGCGATCCGCTACCCGATCCGCACCCGCCATGACGGCGAGCGGACGGAGCCCTGCGTGATCGCCGGCCCGACCTGCGATTCGGTGGACGTGCTCTACGAGCGCCAGCACTACCCGCTGCCGGTCTCGCTCTCGATCGGTGACAAGGTGTTGATCGAGGGAACCGGCGCCTACACGACGACGTATGCCGCCGTCGCCTTCAACGGCTTCCCGCCGCTCCAGCAGATCGTGATCTGAGGGGAATCCCCAGGGGCGTGACGCCCTTGGGGGGGTCTCGGGATCCCCCCGGGATTCCTTGCAGGGCCCTGCCTCGCACCCGCGAAAGGATCCGTCCTTTCGAAACCTTTTCCTGTCACCTGGGTCGGCCCTGGGAGGGCATGCCTGTGATCGAGATCCGCGCGGAATTCCCCCACGACGTGCCGGCGCGCGAGCGCCTGCTCGATGCGTGCTTCCCCGGCAACCGCCGGGCCAAGACCTCGGAGCGCCTCCGCGAGGGACGCCTGCCCGCGCGCGGCCTCGCCTTCGCCGCCACCCGGCGCGGCCGCCTCGTCGGCACCCTGCGCCTGTGGCACGTCGAGGCCGGCGAGGGCCGCCCGGCCCTGCTCCTCGGGCCGCTGGCCGTCGATCCGGCGGTCCAGGGCCAGGGTCTCGGCTCGGTGATGATGCAGGCGGCCATCGGCCGGGCGGAATCCCTCGGCCACGGGGCGATCCTCCTCGTGGGGGACGCGCCCTACTACACCCGCTTCGGCTTCCGGGGCGACGGCACCGCCGGGCTTTCCATGCCCGGCCCCTTCGAGCGCGAGCGGTTCCTCGGGCTCGAACTGCGCGCGGGCGCCCTCGCCGGAGCCCAGGGCATCCTGCGGGCGACGGGTCTCCCCGAGCCGATGGCCGTGCCCGCCGCCGGAGCGGTAGCGCGACGACAGGCGGCCTGATCCGACGGGGGTGGTGCGGGGGGCACCGGTGAGCCATATCCCGCTCGATCCCCACCCCTGACCCCTCCCCGCATGGGGAGGGGAAGCCCGCGTGCCCCCCATGTCCGACTTGTCCGACGCCCGCCGCCTCATCCCCCTCGGGATCGCGGTGCTCACCGTCTCCGACACCCGCACCCTTGCCGACGACCGCTCCGGCGACACGCTGGCCGGGCGCCTGACCGAGGCGGGGCACCGCCTCGCGGGCCGGGACATCGTCCCGGACGACGTGGGGCGGATCCGGGCGCGGGTGGAGGCATGGCTCGGCGACCCGGCGGTCGACGTGGTGCTCACCACCGGGGGCACCGGCTTCACCGGCCGCGACGTGACCCCCGAGGCCCTGGAACCCCTGTTCGAGAAGCGCATGGACGGCTTCTCGGCGGTGTTCCACCGCATCTCCTACGACAAGATCGGCACCTCGACCCTGCAATCCCGGGCCACCGCCGGGGTGGCCAAGGCGACCTACATCTTCGTGCTGCCGGGCTCCCCCGGCGCCTGCCGGGATGCCTGGGACGGCATCCTCGCCCAGCAACTCGACTACCGGCACCGCCCCTGCAACTTCGTCGAGATCATGCCGCGCCTGGACGAGCACCTGCGGCGGGGAGTTGGCTGACTCCCATCACTCCACCTCATCCTGAGGTGCGGCGAGAGCCGCCTCGAAGGAGGGCTCCAGGGATCGCGGCGCTTTCTGGAGGTCTCCTTCGAGGCCACCGCTTCGCGGCGGCACCTCAGGATGAGGCCGAGGGTAGGAGGAAAGGGGACTTTCCGGCCAGACTCTCAGGATGAGGGCAGGGGTTGGATCTCCGCGATCAGGCCGCCGTCCCGTTCTTCCGGCGCAGCACCGAGTGGCGGCGCCCGTAGGTGAAGTAGACCACGAGGCCGATCGCCATCCAGATGATGAGCCGCAGCCAGGTGTCGAGGGGAAGCCCCGCCATCAGCAGCAGGCAGGACAGGATGCCGAGGATCGGCACCAGCGGCACCGCCGGCACCCTGAACGGGCGCTTCATGCCCTTCTCCGACCGGCGCAGGTGGATCACCGCTCCGCAGACGAGGCAGAAGGCGGCGAGCGTGCCGATGCTCACCATCTCCCCGAGGATGTCGATCGGCACCAGGGCCGCCACCAGGGCGACGCAGACCCCGATCATGGCTTGGCTGCGGTAGGGGGTCTGGTAGGTCGGGTGGACGTGGGAGAACACCTTCGGCAGCAGCCCGTCCGAGGCCATGGTGTAGAAGATCCGGCTCTGGCCATAGAGCAGCACCAGGATCACCGTGGTGAGCCCGCTCAGGGCGCCGAGCTTGATGAGCGCCCCGAACCAGCCGATCCCGATCACGTCGACGCCCTTGGCGATCGGATCGGGGACGTTCAGATCCTTGTACGGCACGAGCCCGGTGAGCACCGCCGCCACCAGCACGTAGAGGATGGTGCAGACCGCCAGGGACCCGAGGATGCCGATGGGCATGTCCTTCTGCGGGCGCTTGGCCTCCTGGGCGGCGGTCGAGACCGCGTCGAAGCCGATATAGGCGAAGAAGACCACCCCCGCCCCCCGCAGCACGCCGCTGTAGCCGAAATGGCCGAAGGTGCCGTCGTTCTCAGGGATCACCGGGCTCCAGTTCGCGCTGTTGGTGTAGCGCCAGCCGAGCGCGATGAAGGACAGCACCACCACGAGCTTCACCCCCACCATCACGTTGTTGAGCCGCGCCGATTCCTTGGTGCCGCGCATCAGGAGCAGGGTCAGGGCCGCCACGATGAACACGGCGGGCAGGTTGAACAGGGCGGTGCCGCCCTCGATCGCCGTGCCCGGGGCGTGGGCGAACCGGGCCGGGATGACGAGGCCGACATCCTTGAGGATGCTCGTCAAATAGCCCGACCAGCCCACCGCCACCGTGGCCGCGCCCATGGCGTATTCGAGGATCAGATCCCAGCCGATCAGCCACGCGAAGAACTCGCCCAAAGTCGCGTAGGTGTAGGTGTAGCTCGACCCGGCGACGGGGATCAGCGCGGACAGTTCCGAGTAGCAGAGGCCGACGAAGGCGCAAGCCACACCGCCGAGCACGAAGGAGAGCATGATCCCCGGCCCGGCGTATTGCGCGGCCGCCGTGCCGGTCAGAACGAAGATGCCCGCCCCGATGATCGCGCCGATCCCCATGGCGATGATCGAGAACGGACCCAGGGTCCGCGAGAGACCCTGGGATTCCGCTTCCCCGCCGGAGACGATGTCGTCCACCGTCTTGCGCGCCATCAGGCCCGAGGCATCCATCGGCGTGCATCTCCCGCGGTGCCACCTGAGATGGCAGCTGAACCTTGCCGGCAACTGAGCATCGTTCATGCCGCCACGCCAGGGAGTCGCGCGGGGATTGTGGAGAATACGCTGTCGCAACCGGGCCTGTGTGACCCGGGGCGCCCTACGAGCGGTCGATCCGCCCGTTGAGGGCGCGGACCCGGAGACGCCCGGGGGCCCCGGCGCGAAGGCTTTCCCGGCGCACCACATCCCCGGCCCGGACGGAACCGGCCCCGAGGATCGCCTCGAACCCGGACAGCAGCCGGGTCCTCAGGGCGGCGGGCCGGCGCAGGCGGCCGAGGCCGACCTCCGGCCGGGCGGTGCCGATGAAGCGGTCGAGGGTGCGGATCCACCCCTCGGCGGGCACGTCGCCGGCTTCGAGGCACAGGATCCACTCGCGCCGGGCCCGTGCCGCTCCCGCCGCGAAGGGATTGCCCCCGGCATAGGAGACCAGCACCGCCCCCGTGGCCTCGGCGACGGTGGCCACCGCCTGGATGTCGCCGGGGGCGACGATCACCGCATCGCCCACGAGACCGCCGGCGACGCCCGACACGAGCGCGCCGAGGGTATCGGCCAGCCTGTCGATCGCGTCCGGATCGGCCGGATCGGCCAGATAGGTCACGGCGGAGAGCATGCGGGGCGCATAGCCGATTTTGCGCCGCCGTAAATCCTCCCCCGGCGCCAGGAGGGCCAAGCCGTTCGATTTGCCTGCATTTTCGGCAGACCACCCCTGTCGTTCGTGATACGTTCCCGTGAGGCGTGGGAGGTTCGGGCGATGCGCACCGGGGTGAGGGATCCACGGCCGGTCGCCGGGTCAGCCGGGGGGCCGCGCCTGGCCGAGAGCACGCCCCGGCCGGAGGGGCGGCGGGGCCGGGGTGCCACCGCCAATCCCGGTGCCCGCTTCGAGCCCGCCCGGCGCGAGGCCTTCGCCGACGGCTGGGAGCCCGAGGCGTCGGCGCCCCTGCGGACCGAGGTCCGGCCCGAGCGCACCGCCTCCGTCATCACCCGCAACACCTCGCCCGACATCCCCTTCGACCGGTCGCTGAACCCGTATCGCGGCTGCGAGCACGGCTGCATCTACTGCTACGCGCGGCCGACGCACGCCTATCTCGGCCTCTCCCCCGGCCTCGACTTCGAATCGCGCCTGTTCACCAAGCCGGAGGCGGCCCGCCTCCTGGCGCGGGAGTTGGCGGCGAAGGGCTACCGGCCGGAGACGCTGGCCATCGGCACCAGCACCGATCCGTATCAGCCGATCGAGCGGGAGCACCGCCTGATCCGCGCCGTGCTGGAGGTGCTGGCCGAGGCCCGGCATCCGGTCAGCCTCACCACGAAATCGGACCTGATCCTGCGCGATCTCGACCTGCTGGCGCCGATGGCGGAGCGGAACCTCGTCCTTGTGGCGATCTCCCTGCCGACGCTGGACCCACACCTGTCCCGCCGCCTCGATCCCCGGGCGCCGCGCCCGGACCGACGGCTCTCCGCCATCCGCGCGCTGGCGGCGGCGGGGGTGCCGGTGATGGTGAACGTCTCGCCGATCATCCCCGGCCTGACCGACCACGAGATCGAGGACCTGCTCGCTGCCGCTCGGACCGAGGGGGCGAGCCGGATCGGCCACGCCCTCCTGCGCCTGCCCGGCGAGGTAGGCGACCTCGTGGCCGACTGGTTCTCGGAGCACTACCCGGAGCGGAAGGACCGGGCCTTCGCCCTGCTCCGGCAGGCTCGGCGGGGGCAGGAGAACGATTCGCGCTTCGGCCACCGTTTCCGGGGCGAGGGCCCCTATGCGGAGATGATCCGCCAGCGGGTGCGCCTCGCGGGACGACGGCTCGGGTACGAGTTCGGGCGGCTGGCCCTCAACCGCGAGGATTTCCGCCGGCCAGGGGCGCAGTTGAATTTGTTCTGAGCGTGGTTCCCCTCCCCCCTCCGCGGGGGAACGGCGGCCTCAGTCAGAAGCCCGGGAGAAGGCGGACGGAGGCGCGGCGCCTCTCCCCCCTAACGGTCCGAACCCCTTGGTGAAGCTCGCCCGGTGGTGGGCGCTGCGCCCCAGGGTCGCGAGGCCGGCGCGGTGGAGGGCGGTGCCGTAGCCGACGTTGCGCTCCCAGCCGTAGCCGGGATTCGCCTTCGCCAGCCGACGCATGAAAGCATCCCGCCACACCTTCGCGACGATGGAGGCGGCGGCGATCTGCGGCACCAGCCGGTCGCCCCCGACGACCGCCCGGCCGGGGAGCCCCGGCAGGGCATCGCGGCCATCGACGAGCACCGGCGCGGCGATCCCGAGCTTGCCCACCGCCCGGATCATCGCGTCGAGGGTGGCGGCACGGATGTTGATCCGGTCGATCAGCGCGGGCGAGCCCGCCGCCAGGGCGACCCGGCCGTGGGCGCGGATCAGCGGCGCCAGCCGCTCGCGGACGGGCGCGGAGAGCTTTTTGCTGTCGTCGAGGGCGCCCAGCAGATCGGCGGGCAGGGCGGCGGGATCGAACCACACGGCGGCCACCACGACGGGGCCGCTCAAGGCCCCCCGCCCGACCTCGTCACAGCCGATGACGGGGGGATAGGGCTCGGCACGATTCGGATCGAAGGGCGGCATGGCGCCCTCCTGGCACGCGGTCACGGGATTCCAAAGGGCGGGCCCTTTGGTGGGGTCCAGGGGAAAGGCCCCTGGGATCTCCCGTCAGGCGGCCTCGGCCTGCCGGCGGGCGGCCACGATGTTGCCGAAGAACTGGCGGGCGCTCTCGTCCCAGCCCCGACGCAGGGCCTCCGCCCGGCAGGCGGCGCGGGACAGGGTCAGCGCCGTCAGCGCCGCCGCCCGCAGATCGCGGTCGAGCACCCCGACCCCGCTCCCGCCGATCACATCGAGGGGGCCGGGCACCGGGAAGGCCGCCACCGGCAACCCGCAGGCCAGGGCCTCCAGCAGGACGATCCCGAACGTGTCGGTGAGGCTCGGGAACACGAAGACGTCGCAGGCGGCGTAGACCGCCGCGAGCCCGGCCCCGGTGCGGGTGCCGAGGAAGCGGGCCTCCGGCGCCAGCGTCTCCAGGCGCGCCCGGTCCGGCCCGTCCCCCACCACCACCTTCGTGCCCGGCAGGTCCAGGGCGAGGAAGGCCGCCACGTTCTTCTCGATGGCGAGGCGGCCGACGAACAGGAACAGCGGCCGGGGCAAGCCGGCGAGGTCGGCGGGCTCCGGCGCGCCGGGCTCGGCGGGGCGGAACAACTCCGTATCGACACCCCGGGTCCAACGCATGATCCGGCCGAACCCGCGCCCTTCCAATTCGGCCTGGAGGCTCGCGGTGCTCACCATGGTGCCGTGGGCCGCCCCGTGGAAGCGGCGCAGGTAGGCGTAGGACCACGCCTCCGGCACGGGGGCCCGGGCGGCGAGGTATTCCGGGAAGCGGGTGTGGTAGCTCGTGGTGAAGGGGAGCGAGCGGGCGAGGCAGCGCCGCCGCACGGCGAAGCCCACCGGCCCCTCGGTGGCGATGTGGACATGGGTCGGCCCCACCGCGTCCCAGCGGGCGGCGAGGCGCCCCGGCACCGGACAGGCGAGGCGGATCTCGGGGTAGCCCGGCAGCGGCAGGGAGGGGAATTCGGACGGGCTCAACACCGCCGCCTGAAAACCGTGGGCGGGGGCGCGCCGCACCATCTGCTCCAGGGAGCGCACCACGCCGTTGACCTGCGGGTGCCAGGCGTCGCTGGCGATCAGCAGCCTCAAGCGACCGCTCTCCGTCCCGGCGGCAGGGCCTGCTGCGGCACCGCCTGCGCCTCCTTGGCCCGGACCAGGGACGGGTAATGCAGCACCTCGATGCGGCCGTCGTAATGCTCGACGATGCCGGTGCAGGATTCCACCCAGTCCCCGGTGTTCAGGTAGCGCAGGTCCCCGATGGCCCGGTCCGCCGCGTGGTGGATATGGCCGCAGATCACCCCGTCGGCGCCCCGGCGGCGGGCCTCCTCGGCGAGGATCTCCTCGAACTTGCCGATGAAGCTGACGGCG
>JAKONI010000066.1 GCA_022702015.1 Beijerinckiaceae bacterium
GCCTCCGAGGCCGAGCCCGGACGCTTCGACTGGACGATCCGAAGGGACGACACGGTCATCCGCCAGTCGGTCCGCTCGTTCGGCTCGCGGGGGGCGACGGAGGCCGACGGCGACGCCGCGCTCCGGCGGGTGACGGCGCAGTGGCAGCGATCCTGAGGCTGCCCGCCGAGCCCATCCACTGGGCCCGTCCACTGGGCTCACTCCCGCCGGCGCGCCCCGTCACCCCCGCGCGGGTCCGTCCCCGGGGTCGTCCTGGCCGTCCGGCGTGAGGGCGTGGAGGAGCGGGGCCGGGGCCTCGCGCCTCACGAGGCCTTCCCCCCGAGGACCATCCGCAGCGACCGGGCGAGTTCGTCCCGGCGGTAGGGCTTGTTGAGCACGGGCAGGTCGCCGCGCCCGATCACCTGACCCTCGTCGAGGTTGGCGATGTAGCCCGAGGTCAAGAGGACCTTGAGCCCTGGACGGAGGCGGCGCGCCTCCCGCGCGAGTTCCGTGCCGCTCATGCCGCCGGGCATCATCACGTCGGAGAACAGAATATCGATCCGCTCGATCCCCTGGAGGTGGATCAGCGCCTGGGAGGCGTTCCGCGCCACCACGACCCGGTAGTGAAGCTCCTCCAGGCTCTCGACCGCCATGCCGAGCACCTGCTCGTCGTCCTCGACGAGGAGCACGGTGTCCCCGTCCGCCGCCCGGCGCAGGGGCAGGTTCCCGACTCCGCCGGAGGTGGGCTCCTCTCCGACCGGGTCGGTGGAGCGGGGGAACAGGAGGCGGAAGGTGGTGCCGCGCCCGAGTTCGGTCTCGATGCCGACGAAGCCCCCGGCGCTGCGGGTGAAGCCGTAGACCTGCGACAGGCCGAGGCCGGTGCCCTTGCCCACTTCCTTGGTGGTGAAGAACGGCTCGAACACCCGGGCCAGGGTGTCGGCGCCCATGCCGCTGCCCTGGTCGGCCACCGACACCTCCACGTAGCCCCCCGGCGGGACGCCGCGATCCGCGACGGCCGCCGTGTCGAGGTGCATGTTCCGGCTGCGGATCGTGAGCCGGGATCCGCCCGCCTCCATGGCGTCGCGGGCATTGACGACGAGGTTCAGCACCGCCGCCTCGAACTGCGCCGGGTCGATGCGGATCGGGTCCAGGGCCGGATCGAGGTCGAAGACGGTCTCCACGGCGCCCCCGGCCGCCCGCTCGGCCAGGGGCCGGAAGTCGATGAGGAGGCGGTTCGGGTTCAGGGTGCGCGGCCGCAGCATCTGCCGCCGGGAGAAGGCGAGGAGCTGCTGCGTGAGCTGCTCGCCGCGCCGGGCCGCGCCCATCGCGGCTTCCCCCAGGCGCACGACCCGTTCGAGGTTGTCCGGCTTGCGCAGGATCATGTCGAGGCCGCCGACGATGACGGTCAGCAGGTTATTGAAGTCGTGGGCGACGCCGCCGGTCAGCTGGCCGATGGCCTCCATCTTCTGGGCCTGGCGCAGGGCCTCCTCGGTGTGATGCTGGTCGGTCCTGTCGAGCACGATGCCGGCCATGCGGACGGGCTGTCCGTCGTCGCGGTATTCCGCCCGGCCCTTGGCGGCGATCCAGCGGACCGAGCCGTCCGGGCGGCGGATGCGGCATTCGAGGTCGAGCAGCCCGCTGTCGACGGCATGGGCGAAGGCCGCCTCGACCAAGCCCCGGTCCTCCGGGACGGCGTGGGTCATGAAGTCGGACCGGCTCCACGACGGCAGCGGCTCGTCATAGCCGAAGATGGCGTCGTGACGGTGCGAGCGCCGCGCCTTGTCGTGGACGAGATCGAGGTCCCAGGAGCCCATCCCGGCGGAGTCGAGGGCGAAGGCCAAGGTCTCGCGGGCTGCCTCGACCGCCAGGGTGCGCTCCTCGACGCGCCGCTCCAGCAGGTCGTTGGCCGCCCGCAGGCGCTCCTGCGCCTCCTCCCGCTCGCGGATGTGGGCCCGCGCCTGGTACTGGCGCCGCCGCCCCCGCAGGGCCGACGAGACCGCGCTCGCCAGGGTCTCGGCGTTGACCGGCCGCTCCAGCAGCACGACGTTGCCCAGGCCCTCGATCAGGGCCGCCGCCGGGGCGGTGCGCCGGCCGGCCTGCCGCGTGGCCAGCACCACGAAGGGGAAATCCGACCAGGGCGGCTGATCCGCGAGCCATGCGTCGAGCGCCTCCCGATCGACCTCGTTGAGCGCCTCCTCGGTGACGATAGAGGTCGCCGCCGGATGGCGCAGCCCGTCGAGCCAGGCTTGGCCGTCCGGGCATACCGCGACGCCGTGGCCGGCCCGCGCGAGCAGGCCGGAGATGACGGCCGCGTCCCGTCCCCGGGGGGCGAGGACGAGAATGCGGTCCTCCGCAGGCGGACGCACGTCCATCACGGCGCCTCGCCGGCCTTCGCCCCCTCGGGGAGGAGCGGGCCGTCGCCCTCATAAGTCGGCAGGCCGGAGAGGACGCCGAGGAAATCGGTGAGCGCGTCGCCGACCTGGAGGCCCGCAGGCGAGAGCTTCAGTTCCCGGATGGTGCGCTCGTGGGCGTTGACCCGGCTCTTGAGCACGGACAGGGCGGTGCGGACCTCCCCACAAGCCTCGAAGTACCGGAACAGCAGGATGCCGTCGCTGAGGTAGCTGAGGTCGATGTCGGAGCGCACGTCCCCGACGACCCCGTGCTGCCCGAGCACCAGGAGGGTCGTGACGCCCTTCTGGTTCAGGTAGTTCAAAAGCTCGTGCATCTGCAGCACGAGGTATTCCTCGCCGGGCATGGCGTGGATGTAGGCGTTGAGGCTGTCGAAGACGACGAAGCCCGCGCCCCCCACCTCCACCGTCCGGCGCACCCGGCAGGTGAACTCCCCGGGCGAGAACTCCGCCGGCTCGACCTCGTCGATGACGAGCTGGCCGGTGGCGAGGTAGGTGTCGAGGCTCATGCCCAGCGACCGGGCCCGGGTCAGCATCGTCTGCCGCCCCTCGTCGAACAGGAAGTAGGAGGCGCGCTGCCCCCGCTGGAGGGCGGACAGCATGCAGCGGATGGCCGTCGTGGTCTTGCCGACCCCCGAGGGGCCGAGCAGCAGGGTGTTGGTGGCCGGGGCCAGGCCGCCGCCCAGCAGGGAATCGAGCTCCGGGGAGCCGGTCGAGGCCGGGATCATCGGGTAGACCGCCCCGTGGTCGTCGGCCACGAGGCTGGGGAAGACCTCGACGCCGCCGGTGTCGAGGGTGAAATCGTGCATCCCGCCGTGGAACTTGACGCCGCGCATCTTCAGGACGTGGAGGCGCCGCCGGGCGGCGCCGAAGCCCCGCCGGCTCTGTTCCAGCACGATCACCCCGTGGGCGATGCTGTGAAGCTGGACATCCTCCGACGTCCCCTCGTCGAGGAGCATCACCGTGCACCCCCGGGCCGCGAACATCTGCTTCATCGCCAGCACCTGGCGGCGGTAGCGCAGGGGGTTCTGGGCGAGCAGGCGCAGCTCCGACAGGCTGTCGAACACCACCCGGTCCGGCCTCAGATCGTCGATCATCCCGATCACGTCCCGGACCGTCTCGCCGAGTTCGAGCTCGGAGGGGTGCAGCACCGACTGTTCGCTGTCGGGATCCAGGCCGAGATCGTTGACGAGTTCGTAAAGCTCGATGCCGTCGAGGGACCAGCCGTGCGAGGCGGCGTTCGCCCGCAGCTCGTCGCCGCTCTCCGACAGGGTGACGTAGAGCCCCCGCTCCCCCCGGGCGACGCCGTCGCGGAGGAACTGCAATCCCAGGGTGGTCTTGCCGGTGCCGGGCGTGCCTTCCATCAGGTAGAGCCGGCCCCGGGTCAGTCCGCCCGCCAGGATCTCGTCGAGGCCCGGCACGCCCACCGAGATGATGTCCCGCCTCGCGGGGGGGGTCGTCGGCGGCAGGTCGGCCATCGGGTACCTTGAGGGTTCGGCATCCGGGGGCCGTCAGGTCGGCTTAGGGGCACCAGGGATGTCGCATCGCAGCGATAACGTCCGCCCGGCGGTTTGGTCCCATCGTCGGGGGCAAGTCAGGCGCGGCAAGGCGGGCGGAGCAAGTCAGGCGGACGCGGCAAGGCGGACGCGGCAAGGCACGCGCGGGGCCGGAACCGCGACGGCGGGGCGCGGTTCCCCCCACTTCCGGCGCCCCGAGGTACACCATGCGCGACAGCGGCCCCCTCTCGCGCCGCCGCCTGATCCGGTCCGCCGCCGCCGCCTCCCTGCTGCCGATCGGGAGAGCCCTCGCGCAGGAGACGGCCCCCCTCACCCCCACGGGCCGCCGGGCGAAGTCCCTCGACACGGACTACTTCAAGGGCATGTACGCCACGGAATCCGATCCCTGGCGCTTCGCCTCCAGCCCCTACGAGCGGGCCAAGTACGCGGCGACCCTCGCGGCCCTGCCGCGTCCCCGCTACGCCTCCGCCCTGGACGTGGGCTGCTCCATCGGCGTCTTCACGCACCAGCTCTGCCGAAGGTGCGACGCGGTGCTCGGGCTCGACGTGGTGCCCTCCGTCCTGGAGGCCGCCCGGACGCGCTGCGCCGACTGCGCGGACGCGCATTTCCAGCTCGCCGCCGTGCCGGGCACTTGGCCGGAGGGACGGTTCGACCTCATCGTGATCTCCGAGGTGGCCTATTACCTCGACCGCCCCGACCTCGCCCGCCTCGTGGGGCGGGTCCGGGGGGCGGTCCTGCCGGGGGCGGACATCGTGCTGGTCCACTGGCTCGGCGTCACCCACTATCCGCTCTCGGGCGACGAGGCGGCCGAGGGTTTCATCGCGGGGGCGGCCGACTTCTCCCACGTCCTCACGCAGTCGCGGACCGCCGAGTACCGCCTCGACGTGCTGCGGGCCGCCCCCGTCTGATCACCCCCGCCGGGTTCGGGGCCGCGTGACGAGAGAGAGGCCGAGGCCCAGCAGCATCGCCCCCAGGCCGCCCAGCGCCTGCACGGGCCGCGCGGCGACGAGGTATCCCAGCATGAACAGGGTGACGCCGAGGAAGATCGCCGGCGTGACCGGGTAGCCCCAGGCACGATAGGGCCGCGGCAGGCCGGGCTCGGTGATCCGCAGCCTGATCAACCCGAGCACCGCCAGGAACGAGCACAGGAGCAGGCCGAACTGGATGAACTCCAGCACCGCCTCGTAGCTCTGCGTGAGGAGCAGGAGGGTGGCCACCCCCCCCTGCAGGAGGATCGCCGCCGCCGGCACCCCGGCGCGGGTGCGGCGGGCGAGGGGGCGCAGGAGCGGCACGTCCCCGCCCATCGTCGCCGCGACGCCCGGGCCGACCCACATCATCGCGGAGATCGTCGGGATCAGGCCGAGGCAGATCAGGCCCCCCACGATCCGGCCGCCCTCCGCGCCGAAGACGTGCCGGCCGCTGATCACGGCGACGTCGATCTGCCCGGCAAGCTCCTCCAGGGGCGTGGTGGAGAGGAACACCGCGTTCAGCGCGACGTAGAGCACCGTCACGAGACCCGTCCCGAGGAACAGGGCCCTGGGGAGGGTGGTGCCCGGGTCGGCCAGATCGCCCGCGATGTAGGTCGCCGCGTTCCACCCCGAGTAGGCGTACATCACGAAGACAAGGCTCACGGCGAAGCCGGAGGTGAAGACCCGCGCCGCGTCCTCGGCGGCCGGGGCGAAGCGTAGGGACGTCCCGCCCCCCGTGGCGAGACCGGCCGCGAGGAAGGCCAGGATGAGCAGGAGCTTCACCAGCGTCGCCCCGACCTGGAACCCCTGCCCGAACCGCCCTCCCCGGAGGCGGATGACCGTGACCGCCCACAGCACCGCGAGCCCGAGCGGCAGCGCCGGCGCCGCCGGGTGGAAGGCCTTCGCGTATTGGCCGAACGCCATCGCCGCCAGCGCCACGGGGGCGGCGAAGCCGAAGGTCGCCGAGAGCCAGCCCGCCATGAAGCCGAAGGCCGGACCGAAGGCCCGGCCGAGATAGGTGTACTCGCCGCTGGACCGGGGGAGCATGGTCGCCAGTTCGGCGTAGCAGACCGCGCCGCAGAGGGCGACCAGCCCCCCGAGGGCCCAGAGCAGCAGGAGCCCGAAGCCGGACGGGACCGCGCTCACCTGGAAGCCGAGGCTGGTGAACACCCCGACGCCGATCATGTCGGCCACCACGAGGGCCGTCGCCGCCGGGGTCGCGACAGCCGGGGGCGCCGGGTCGGGGGAGGAGCCGGTCGCGGGAGGATCCGCCATGGCCTTGCGCGGGTACACGGGAGAGGCGGGGCGGCCCCGCCCTGACCCTACCCGGAGGGGCCGGTTTCGTTCCCCGGTCCCGCCGCCACGAATGCCGGCCTCGCGCGTTGGGGGTGTGGTGGATTTGAACCCGGACCGAGACCCATGATCGCCCGCCCCGCTCTGCTCTTCCTGGCCCTTACGACCGGCGCCCAGGCGGCGGCCTTCGACGACCTCAAGGGCTACCTCGCCTCCTGCCTGCGGTTCGAGATGGGCGGCGGGGCGCGGCAGGGCGTGCCCCTGTCGAACCGGGTCCACGGGGCGCTCGATCGCTGCGCCGAGGAGGTCGAGCGGCTCGACCGGGCGGACGGCCGCCGGCTGCGCGGCGACGGCGGTCTCAGCCCCTCGACCAAGCAGGTGATCGAGGCCGTGATCGGCCGGGGCAAGGAGGCGGGCCGGTACAGGGGCGGGCTCTCCCCCGTGCGCTATCCCGCGCCCTGACGGCGCCGCCCCAGGTCATCGATCTTGCCGGGTTGTCTTGCGCCGAACCGGTGCCCACCCCGGCGGAGGATGCTTTAGTGCATCGATCCAGACGGAGGCGTCAGCCGTGCCTGGAAAAATTGATGCAAAAGCGAAGGGCTAGGGCGGAGGCGCATGAACGGAGTGAGTGCGTCACTGCACTAGCTCCCCCGGTAGGTGCTGTAGCTCCACGGGGTGATGAGGAGCGGGACGTGATAGCGCCCGCTCGGATCGCTCACGCCGAAGCGGACGGGCACCACGTCGAGGAAGGCGCCGTCCGCGCCGGTGGCGGCGAAGTAGGCGCCGATCGCGAACAGCAATTCGTAGGTTCCCACGGTCACGGCCGGTCCAGCGAGGAGGGGGGCGTCCGTCCGCCCGTCGGCGTTGGTGACGGCGGTGGCGAGGCGCTGGCCCGTCCCGTCCGGCGCGAGCCGGCGGAGTTCGACGGCGACCCCCGCCGCCGGCCGGCCGGCGGCGAGATCCAGCACATGTGTCGACAGATGACCCATCCCGGTCTCCCCCGGACGATCCGCCCGCTGCCATGACCCGCCGCGAAACCTCCGGGAGCCCTTCCCGGGGCGGGGGCCGGTTCGGCGCGGACCTTACCGCACCGCGCCGGAACTGGCGCGCCTCCTGCACGTCCCGGACCACCGAACACTGCAACGGACCTGCCGCCGGACTTGCCGCCGGACCTGCCCCGCCGGAGGGGTGGGACAGGCTCGCCCCCTCGTCGCCGCGCCCTCACCTCCACCCGGAACCGGGAACGCGCCATGATCGCCCTCGCCGCCGTGAACGCCCTGCCGCCGGACGCCTTCGTGTCCATGCTCGCCGGGATCTACGAGCATTCGCCGTGGGTCGCGGAGGCCGTGGCCGGGGGGCGGCCCTTCGCCTCGCGGGAGGCCCTGCACGCGGCGATGGAGGCGGCGGTGGCCGGGGCCGACGCGGACCGGCAACTCACCCTCCTGCGGGCCCATCCCGAGCTCGCCGGACGCGCCGCCCTCCGGGGCGAGCTGACCGCCCACTCGGCGCGGGAGCAGGGGGGCAGCGGCCTCCTCGAAGCCCCCGCCCCCGCCGTCGCGCGGATGCAGGCGCTGAACCGCGCCTATGCGGAACGGTTCGGCTTTCCCTTCATCATCGCGGTCAAGGGGCTCGACCGCGCCACGATCCTCGCCCGCCTGGAGGCCCGCCTGGGCCACGCGCCGGATGTCGAGCGGGCGGAGGCCTTGCGCCAAGTCGGGCGAATCGCGGCCCTGCGCCTGGACGCACTGATCGCCGGCTAAACGATTGTCCGCCCGCCCCAGGGTGGGGCGCCGAAGGGGTGCGCCCGCTCTTCAAAAGCTCAGAAAACGTGGCCAACCCTATTTGTGGTTGCAAATTGCGTGTCTTTTTTGCCACTTCGACAATTGATTCCTTATATATCCCGCATTCGTATTGCCGCACCGGATCATCGCCCCGATAGTCCCGGTCGTAGGACCACTGCGGACAGTGGATCCGCCAAAGTCTACGCGCAAAGACGCGGATCGCAAAAAAAACAACGCGGCGTCGTCTGATTCGGGCGGATTGAACCGGTGATGATCTCGAATTCTTGGGGTGCACGATGAAGTTTCTGAAAGCATCGCTGCTTGGTTCGGCAGCAGCATTGTCCGTCGTCGGCGCGGCCTCCGCCGCGGACCTTGCGGTCAAGAAGGCAGCCCCGCCCGAATTCGTGCGCGTCTGCTCGGCCTACGGCGCCGGCTTCTTCTACATCCCGGGCACCGATACCTGCCTGCGCCTCTCGGGCCGCGCCCGCGCCGAGTACGGCTACCAGAACAACACGAACCGCACCGTCGGCACCCAGGTCGGTGACGTGTCGATGTTCCGTGGCCTGCTGCGCATCAACATGGATGCCCGCACCCAGACCGACTACGGCACCCTGCGCGCGTTCATCCGCCTCGAGGCCGCCAGCCGCACCGGCGCCTTCATGACCTCCGGCACGCAGCAGCGTTCCGCCAACGCCTTCCCGGCGCTCGGCATCGACCAGTTCAGCCGCGTTCAGCAATACGTCAACACCGACAAGGCGTTCATTCAGTTCGCCGGCCTCACCGCCGGTCGCGCCTCGTCGTTCTTCGACTTCTACGCCCACGACTTCGAGTTCGTGACCGGCACGGCGGGTTCGGACGTCTCCTCGACGAATCTGCTCGCCTACACCGCGACCCTCGGCGGCGGCTTCTCCGCGACGGTGTCGGTGGAAGACCCGAACTTCCGCCACAACACGGTCTACAGCACCCAGGCCGCCGGCGCCGCCACGGCCACGGGCAACTCCTCGGCCACGGTGTTCTTCAACAGCAACGCCCTGACCCCGCTGATCCTGGCGACCAACGCCATCGGCAACGCCTCCATCGTCACCTTCCAGGACGTGATCGAGCGGTCGCGCATGCCCGACGTCGTGGGCGTGCTGCGCTATGACAGCGCCTGGGGCTCGGCCCAGCTCTCGGCCGCCGCCAAGGACGTGAACATCGGCGGCTCGTTCAACCAAGCTGTCCTGACCGCCACGGGCGTGACCGCCCCGGCGAACGCCGCCGCCGTCGCCACCCTCGCCAAGGCCCGCGGCATCTCGGGGGGTCCGAAGACCGCCGAGGGCTTCGCGGTGCAGGGTGGCCTGAAGATCAACACCCCGTTCATCGCCCCGGGCGACGCCCTGTACCTCCAGGGCGCCTACGGCTCGGGTGCCAACGTCTACACCGGCGTCACCGCCTATTCCGGCACCTACACCGCCTCCACCACCCCCACCAACGGCGGCCCGTTCAACCAATTCTTCTCCGACGCGGTGTTGAACCCGCTCACCGGCAAGATCCAGCTGACGCAGAGCTTCAGCGTGGTCGGCTCGTTCCTGCACTACTGGACCCCGTCGGTCCGCTCGGCCGTGTTCGCCAGCTACAGCGAGACCAACTTCGGCAAGGGCGCCCGCCAAGCCCTCAGCCTGGCCAACGGCGTCGTCGGCTCCGCCGCCGGCACCACGTCCTATCTCACCAACGCCACGCTGTTCGGCCTCAGCCCGGTGCTGCGGGACAACTACCAGATCGTCGCCGGCGCGAACCTGATTTGGTCGCCGGTGAAGGATCTCGATATCGGCGTCGAGGGAAACTACATCCGTACCGGCATGCAGCAGGGCCGGGTGATCGACCAGTCGAAGACGGTCGGCGTGACGGCGGCGAACTTCAACGCCCTGCTCGCCGGCGGCGCGGTGAAGACCCTCAGCAGCTACGACGCCGCCCAGGTCCGCGTACGCGTCCAGCGCGATTTCTAATCAGCGATCCCGGCCGGGGCTCTCAACGCCCCGGTCGAGATGTCCCCGTGCGACGGGACCTCACTGCCCGGCATCCGTGCCGGGCTTTTTGCTTGTGTGAGCCACGCGCCCGGTGCCGTCGATCCGGTGAGGGAGGCCCCGCCGGGTTCGGCTCGAGGGACGTTCGGCGACTTCGGTCGGCCACGGGTCTGCCCCGCCCGCGGGCGGGACCACGGGACCGGCCATCGGTCGGCCCTTGGGAAGGGATCCTGGGAAGAAATCTTGGGACGGGCCGACCGGCATCGGCCCCTTCGGCCCTTGCCCTTTCGCGCGTCCGCCCGCCCGGTGGAGGGCCGGGCGGGGTTCTCCCCTCCCAGGGGCGATCGGGACCGGGGCGGCGCGGGCTACCCCGCCGCCTTCGCCTCGCGGCGGCGGGCGGTGAGGATCCACTCGGTGTAGCCGTTCGGCTGCACGCGGCCCTTGAGCACGAGATCCCTGGCCGCCTGGAAGGCGGCGCCGTCGAAGCCCGGCGCCATCGGGCGGTAGAGGGGGTCGCCGGCATTCTGGCGGTCCACCACCTTGGCCATCCGCTTCAGGGTCTCCATCACCTGATCCTCGCTGACCACGCCATGGTGCAGCCAGTTGGCGATATGCTGTGAGGAGATCCGCAGGGTCGCCCGGTCCTCCATCAGCCCGACATCGTGGATGTCCGGCACCTTGGAGCAGCCGACGCCCTGGTCCACCCAGCGGACCACGTAGCCGAGGATGCTCTGGGCGTTGTTGTCGATCTCCTGCTGCACGTCGTCGGGGGCGAAGTTCGAGCGGGCCAGGGGGATCTCGAGGATCTCGTCGAGGGCCGAGCGCGGCCGCCGGGCGAGTTCCGCCTGCCGGGCCCGCACCTCGGTCTCGTGGTAGTGGAGGGCGTGCAGCGTCGCGGCGGTGGGCGAGGGCACCCAGGCCGTCGAGGCGCCGGCCTTGGGGTGGGCCCCCTTCTGCATCAGCATGTCGGCCATGGCGTCGGGGGCCGCCCACATGCCCTTGCCGATCTGCGCCCGGTCCTTGAGCCCGCAGGCCAGCCCGACGTCGACGTTGTTCTCCTCGTAGCCCTTGATCCAGGGGGTCGACTTCATGTCGTTCTTGCGGATGACCGGCCCGGCCTCCATCGACGTATGGATCTCGTCGCCGGTCCGGTCGAGGAAGCCGGTGTTGATGAAGACCAACCGCTCGGCCGCCGCCGCGATGCAGGCGGCGAGGTTCACCGTGGTGCGGCGCTCCTCGTCCATGATGCCCATCTTGAGGGTGTTGGGCTCGAGGCCCAGCATCGCCTCGACCCGCTCGAACAGCTCGACGGCGAAGGCGACCTCCTCCGGCCCGTGCATCTTCGGCTTGACGATGTAGACAGAGCCCTTGCGGCTGTTGCGCAGGCCGGAATCGCCCTTGAGGTCGTGGATCGCGATCATCGCGGTCATCGCGGCGTCGAGCATCCCCTCGGGGATCTCCCGGCCCTCCCCGTCGAGCACGGCGTCGGTGTCCATGTGGTGGCCGACGTTGCGCACCAGCATCAGGGAGCGGCCGGGCACCACCACCTCGCCGCCCTCCGGCGCGATGTAGTGCCGATCGGGGTTGAGGCGGCGCTCCTGCGTGCGGCCGTCCTTCTGGAAGGCGGCCGAGAGGGTGCCCTTCATCAGGCCGAGCCAGTTGCGATAGACGACGACCTTGTCCTGCGCGTCCACCGTGGCCACCGAATCCTCGAGATCCATGATCGTCGAGACGGCGGATTCGAGGAGGATGTCGGCGACGCCGGTGGCGTCGAACCGGCCGATCCGATGGGTGCGGTCGATCACGATCTCGATGTGCAGGCCGTTGTGGCGCAGGAGCAGGGCCGAGGGCATGCTCGCCCGGCCCCGGTAACCGGCGAACAGGTCCGGCCGGGCCAGCGGCACCGTCTCGCCGGTGTTCAGGTTGCCCACGAGCTGGCCGCCCTCGACGGCGTAGGTGACGACGTCGGCGTGGCGGCCGCCGGCCAGGGGCACGAAGCGGTCGAGGGTGCTGCGGGCGCGGGTGACGACCCGGGCGCCCCGGGCGCGGTTGTAGCCACCGCTGCGGACGGCCCCGCCCTCCTCCGAGACCGCATCGGTCCCGTACAGGGCGTCATAGAGGGAGCCCCACCGGGCGTTGGCCGCGTTGAGGGCGTAGCGGGCGTTCGAGATCGGCACCACCAGCTGCGGCCCACTGATCCGGGCAATCTCGTCGTCGACGTTCTCCGTGCGCACCTGCACGGCCCCCGGATCGGGGAGCAGGTAGCCGATCTCCGTCAGGAACGCCTTGTAGGCGGCGGGATCCACCGGCTTGCCGGCGCGCTCCCGGTGCCAGGAATCGATGGTCTCCTGGAGGGTGTCGCGGTGGGCCAGGAGCGCCCGGTTCTTCCGTGTTAGGTCGCGGACGATGGCGCCGAGGCCACCCCAGAACACCTCGGGCGAGATGCCGGTGCCCGGCAGTGCCTCCTCCGCCACGAAATCGTGGAGCTCCCGTGCGACGGCGAGGCCGCCAATGGTCTGTCGGTCCATCCTGAACACACTCGGGAAAAGCCGGCGGCCCGGTGCCGCCCGTTGCAGACGTAGCGAGCGACCGACGGCAATCAACCGTCCCGCGTGGGGGTGCGCCGGGGATCCGAATCCGCCGAGGCCCCGGTCGAGGAGGCCCCGGTCGCGGCCGCCGCCCTGCCCCTTCAATCACGTTCCCGCCCCGGCGGATGCAGGCTTTCCCGGACAATCGTGACAAAAAATAATGAATTAAACCGTCGCCCCCCGCCGTGGGCGGCCCGGCGCCGGTCGCCGGACGGGAACCGCGCCCCGTATCGTCGCTTGGCCCGACGAACCGGCCATCCGGCCGGCAGGGAGGGTCCATCATGTCGAGCGACACCGACACGCACCACGCGCTCCTCAGCGCGCTCCGGTCCGCCCAGGGCCGGGGCCAGGGGGACGACGCCTTCGAGAAGGCCGTCACGGCGGCCTTCGAACATGTCTTCGCGCACCTCGACCGCCTGAACGGCCACGTTTCCTCCGGCGGCCCCGAGGGTGACGAGCGGCACCTGAAGCCCGGCGAATCCCCGACCCTGCGATAGGGCGTCCTCGGGGATTGGGCCGGCGGGGCGTTGCGCCGGCCCGGTCCGGGTTCGCCCTACCCGTCGAGCAGGCCGGCGAGCTTCATCGCCACGCCCTGCGAGCCCTGGACCTTCAGCCGCCCGGTGGAGAAGGCGATCATCGGGTTGAGCCGCCCCTCCACGAGCTTCAGGAGGTTGTCGGAACTCAGGCGCATCACCGTGTCGGCCTCGCCCCCCTCCCCGGCGGACACGGCCATCGTGCCGCCGGTGGCGTCCAGCAGGATGCTGCCCCCGTCGGTGAGGTCGAACCGCACCCGATAGCCGAGGGTGCCCAGCGCCCCCGACCGTTCCTCGATCGCGCCCACCAGCTCATCGAGATCCGCCATTCCCGTCCGTCTCCGTCTCGTCGGGCTTCGCCCGTCAGAACATCGCCTCGTCAAGCGCCATCATCGCGCCCTTGCCCGCCTTGATCGCCGCCAGCAGCCCCGCCGCCTGCGGCAGGATCCGCTCCATGTAGAAGCGTGCCGTGGCGCGCTTCGCCTCGTAGAAGTCCCCCTCGTCGGTGCCGGCGGCGAGGGCGGCGTTCGCGACCTTGGCGGCGCGCAGCCACACGGCGCCGAGCGCCACGAGGCCGAAGAGCCGCAGGTACTCGGTGGCGGCGGCCCCCGCCTCCTCCGGGTCCTTGAGGCCCCTCTGGGCGATGTGGGCGGTGGCGAGTTGCAGGGCGCCGAAGGCCTTGGCGAGGGGCTGGGCCAGGGGGGCGAGGTCGTCGTCCTCCAGGGCCCCGTCCAGGAGGGCGAGCACCGGGTGGAAGAAGCTGCGCAGGAACCGCCCCGCATGGGCGGGGAGCTTGCGGCCCACGAGGTCGAGGGCCTGCACGCCGTTGGTGCCCTCGTAGATCATCGCGATCCGGGCATCGCGGACGTACTGCTCCATGCCGTGGTCGCGGATGAAGCCGTGCCCGCCATAGACCTGCATCCCGAGGCTCGCCGTCTCGAAGCCGAGATCGGTGAACAGCGCCTTCACCACGGGGGTCATCAGCGCGCAGAAATCCTCCGCCCGGCGCCGCTCGGCGGGGTCCGGGTGGCGGGCCATCACGTCGAGGCTGCGGGCCACCCAGGCGCCCAGCGCCCGGGAGCCCTCGTTGGCGGCGCGCATGGTCATCAGCATCCGCCGCACGTCCGGGTGGACGAGGATCGGGTCGGCGGGCAGGTCGGGGCGCCTGGGCCCGGACAGCGCCCTCCCCTGGAGCCGCTCCCTCGCGTAGGCGACGGCCCCCTGGTAGGCGGCCTCCCCCGCCCCGAGCCCCTGGATGCCCACCGACAGGCGCTCGCTGTTCATCATCGTGAACATCGCCCGCATGCCCTTGTGCGGCTCTCCGACCAGCCAGCCCTTGGCGTCATCGAACGACATCTGGCAGGTGGCCGAGGCCTTGATGCCCATCTTGTGTTCGAGGGCCGAGCAGGTGACGCCGTTGCGCTCCCCCGGCGTGCCGTCCGCGCGGGGCAGGAACTTCGGCACGAGGAACAGGCTGATGCCCTTCACGCCCTTCGGCGCGTCGGGGAGCTTGGCCAGGACGAGGTGGACGATGTTCTCGGTGAGGTCGTGGTCGCCGGCCGAGATGAAGATCTTAGAGCCGGTGATGGCATAGGAGCCGTCGCCCTGCGGCACGGCCTTGGTCCGCAGGAGGCCGAGATCGGTGCCGCAATGGGCTTCCGTCAGGCACATCGTGCCCGACCACGTGCCGTCCACGAGCTTGGGCAGGTAGGCCGCCTTCAACTCCTCCGAGGCGTGGCCTTCGATCGCCTGATAGGCGCCGTGGCTCAGGCCGGGATAGAGGCCGAAGGAGAGGTTGGTCGAGCAGATCATCTCCTCGACCAGCTTGTTGATGCCCGCCGGCAGGCCCTGGCCGCCGAAGGCCGGGTCCGCGCCCATGGCGGTCCAACCGCCCTCGCGGAACGCCTTGTAGGCTTCCGGAAAGCCCTTCGGCGTGCGCACGACGCCGTTCTCCAGGCGGCAGCCCTCCTCGTCGCCGGAGGCGTTCAGCGGCAGCAGGCGCTCCGTGCAGAACTTGCCCGCCTCCTCCAGGATGGCGTCGGCGACGTCGGGGGTGAAGTCCTCGTGGCCCGGCAGGGGCGGGGCGTCCGGGTCGGCGTAGAGCTCGTTGAGCACGAAGCGCATGTCGCGCAGGGGAGCCTTGTAGGTCTGCATCTCGTCAGTTCCTCACCGGCCGGCCGGTCTCGATCACGCTCTCGAACCGGTCGAGGGTCGCCTCCGTCCGCACGAGGCGCATGAAGCTGTCGCGTTCGAGTTCGAGGATCGCGTCCTCGTCCAGGGTATCGAGGGTGTCCGCCTCGCCGCCGGACAGCACCGTCGCGAGTTCCCCCGCCACGACGAGGTCGTGCTGGGTGGCGATGCCCCGTCTCGCAAAACCTTCGGCCGCCATGCGCATGGCGAGGGCGCCGGCCGGGCCGGGGAGGGTGAGGCTCACGGGCTTGGGCGGCGCGTAGCCCTCCACCAGGGACAGGGCCTTGGCCTTGGCGTCGGCGAGCAGCCGGTCGCGGTTCATGGTGATGCCGTCGCTCGGGCGCAGGAACAGCAGGTCGCGCGCCTCCTCCGCCGACTTGGCGACGGTGGCGGTCGAGATCGTCTCGAACACCTTGGCGGCGGCGGGCATCGGCCCCCGCGGCATCTTCGGCGCCGATTGCCAGCGGGCCAGCATCTCCTTGCAGCCGCCCCAGGCCGGCACGAGGCCGACGCCGGCTTCCACGAGGCCGATATAGGTCTCGGCATGGGCCTGCACCGCGTCCGAGTGGAGCAGGATCTCGCAGCCGCCGCCGAGCG
>JAKONI010000076.1 GCA_022702015.1 Beijerinckiaceae bacterium
GCGAGGTCACGGGCAACGTCGCGGGCGTGGCCAGGGCCGCCGAGGAGACCGGGGCGGCGGCGAGCCAGGTCCTGGGGGCCGCCTCGGAACTGTCGCGCCAGTCCGAGCACCTGACCGGGGAGGTCGCCCGCTTCCTCGCCACCGTCCGGGCGGCCTGAGCGGCCCCCGGCCGTATTCTTTCGAATCCTGAATCCGACGGCAGCCGGTTCACGGCGGGCACCGCCCGCGATTTCGACGCCCACCGTCGTGGCACTCGCCATCCGCCAGGCGGATGCGATGGCCGGGATGAGGGGCCGGGGCGAGATCTGAGGGAACCGCGATGACCTTCCCCCTCGCCCGCCTCGCCGGGGCAGGTGCGCTGACGTGAGGCCCACCCTCCCTCGCGGAGGGGAGGGCTTCCGGCGTCACCGACCCGTGCGAGCCCAGGGCGCCGCGACGAGCCCCCGGGCGAGGTGATCGATCAGGGCGGTGACCCGGGTGGGGCGCGGTTCGCCGAGGGGCGTCACGAGGTGCAGGGCGATGGGCGGGGGCGACCAGTCGGTGAGCACCCGCTCCAGGTGGCCTGAAGCCACGTCGTCGTGGATCATGAAATTGGGCTGGAGGGCGAGGCCGAGCCCCGCGCGCAGGGCCGGGGTCAGCGCCTCGGCGTTGTTCGCCCGCAGGCAGGCGCCCGGCACCACGGCCGCCGTCCGCCCGTCGGGATGGGTGAAGCGCCAGCGGTCCGGGCTCGGCAGGTAGGCGTAGCCCAGGCAGGCGTGCTCCCGCAGGTCGTCCGGGTGGGCGGGACGGCCCCGGCGGGCGAAGTAGTCCGGGGCGCCGACCACGGACCGGCGGACCTCGCACAGCCGCCGGGCCTTCAGGGAGGAATCCGGCAGCGCCGCGATGCGAAGGCCGATGTCGAAGCCCTGCCCCACGAGGTCGATGGTGGCATCCGACAGGTGGAGGTCCACCGCCACGGCCGGATGCCGCGCCAGGAAGTCCGGCAGCAGCGGCGCCACGTGCAGGATCCCGAAGGTCATGGGCGCGGCGAGGCGGACGAGCCCCCTCGGTTCGCGGGCGTCCGAACTGGCCAGCGCCTCGGCGGCCTCCCCCTCGGCCAGGATGCGCGCCGCCCCCTCCCGGGCCGACAGGCCTGCCTCCGTCAGCGACAGCCGCCGGGAGGTGCGGTGGAACAGTCGGGCGCCGATCCGCGCCTCCAGCCGCCCCACCGCCTTCGAGACGGTGCCCTTCGACAGGCCGAGGTCGGCGGCGGCGGCGCTGAAGGAGCCCGTCTCCGTGCTAGTCCTGCATCCGGGTTGGGTCCGCACCGAGATGGGCGGGGAGGAGGCTGATATTGACGTGGCCACCAGCGTCACTGGCCTTGCTGATGTGATCTCGACCCGGCTCGGCGCGCCCGGCGCTCACTATCTCGACTACCGGGGGGAGACGCTACCTTGGTAGAGCCCCAAGCTGAATGGCTTGAGGGCTAACGAACGGCCGCTTTGAAAAGACATCGATTACGGTTCGGGCGGCCTGATTGGGTCGGAACCGGCAGGGCCGCTAAGGGTGGATTTCCGCCGGTTCGCTTCCGGGCGACACTACGAGAGAGCGGACATGATCGCCGCTCCCACTCATAACCGGCCTGACTCCTGGCTGATCCGATCCATTCAGACACCCAGGATCCGGCAAGGGACGTTCGTGCATCGATCGCAGCAGAGAACGCCTCTCATCCTGCATTTCCAGGACGATTTTAGAACTTGCGCACGATAGGCCTAGGCTCAGGCGTCTCGCTTTTGTCCTGGTAGATCGGCACCGTTACGCGCAACCAGCCACGGGTCTCGAGTCCAGCGTAGTTTCGCTGAACGACGTCCCTGGTAACGTAGGCTTGCAGATTGACCGGACCGAAGTTGTATCCCACGAGCCCGCCTACAGCGAGCTGACCCTGTCGGGCGTAGTAAGGATTGTTAGTGGGCAGATCGGTCGATCCGAAAGCTACTGGTCCAATCTCCCACTTGCCGAAATGCTTGGTGGCCGTGAGATCGAGATTGAGGAAGTCGGGGTAAAAGGTGCCGCTGGCGGATCGCGTATTGAAGAAGGTACCGTAGAGAAAGTTGCCGGTGATATTCCAGCCATCGCCGTTGTAGGTGATGGCAAGGCGCTGATGCAAAACCGGATTTTGAATGACAATTTTAGTTTCGCTTGGAAGGTACGCACCGAGCAGGTAACTGAAGTTGAAATTGTTGCCGAGCTTCCAAGCTACTTGTGCAGCGAGAAGCGTCTGGCCGAACCCGCTCTGGTACGCCGCACCACGCGTACTGGAAGCCGTGATTGGTTGCAGCACAACGAGTTGTAAGCGACCGCCGACTACTTCAGCCGGTGTCGCCCAAATGAAGGACGGCAGGTTGATGTTTGAGTCGGTGCTGCGGGGCGTGATATCACGGGAGCCGAAACTCGACGTATCAATGAAGTAGAGCCCAATCGGCAACGGAGCGCCGGTCGGTATACCGACAGTCTGTCCAGGCTGCGCCGCTGAACCGGCCCGCGCCGGGATGGCTGATAGCTCATAGGTAAGCGTAGCAGCGGCGATAACAGCAATATGGGTCGCTTGGATAAGCCTAGCTTTCGTCATGCCGCAATCCAAACTTTCCCGTCGTCGGATTAGCCTTTATTGCATGCCGCTACGGATTAAGCGGCCTTCCTGTGCGTGCGACGCAGAGTTGCGACACGAGCGTAGCCGTTGAGCAACAGCCGTCGCATCGAAGGCTCGGTTCCGCGCATGCTCCAAACCGTCCCCACAGTGAAGCCTAATGCGTAGCGGGCGTCTAACTTGAAGCGCAAGGCGGAGGTCCGTTCACCACCCCGCGCCAAGATTGCCGGACGACCCACCAATGACCGCTCATGGGAAGTGCCGACGACCGCTCACATGACTGGGTCGGGTCGGGATCGGAAGGGCCGCACGGGGTAGAGACCGGTCTGTCTGTGTACTTGCAAAAAATACCTCAAGAAGACATCGTCATGCCGCCTGCTGGCTGGTTCGCACGTAGTGTCTTCCCGGGAATCAGTTCACCCTTAAGTCGTGCCGCGCGGCCGGGCCGGATTTCCCACGACGGTCACTCCAGCGGGCACATTGCGGGTTACGACTGCCCCCGCACCGATGATGGCATCGTCCCCTACCGTGATCCCAGGCAGGATCAGTGCGCCACCTCCAATCCAGACGTTTGCCCCGATGCTGATCGGCCTTCCACTTTCGACCCCAGCGCGACGCAGCGCTGGATCACGCGGATGGTCGGCGGTGAGAAACTGCACGCCGGGCCCGACCTGCGTCAGCGCGCCGATCGCGACGGGAGCGACGTCGAGGATCACGCAGTTGAAGTTCAAGAACGCTCCGTCACCGACGGAGATGTGCTGGCCATAGTCGCAGTGGAAGGGCGGGCGCACCACCACGCCCTCGCCGACGGAAGCGAAAAGTTCGCGCAACAACACGCGCCGCTCGGCAGGCGATGCTCCAAGAGTCGCGTTGTAACGAACCATCCACTCCCGAGCACGCTGGGCGTCCATCGCCAGTTCTGGGTCGCCCGGCTGGTAGGCTTCCCCCGCGAGCATCTTTTGCTTCTCGGTTCTCACAATCGTTCAATCTCCGCGCTGGGTACGATGTCGCCCCATTCTTCGCCGTCGATGTATATCCGTCAGCATGGCCGCCTTCCGGAAGCCCCGAGAACCTCGAACATGCCCGGCATGGGCCGCAAGCGGGAGGGCCGTTCGGGGTGGTCAGCGACTCTTCGGCTTGTGGGCGGATATGGACGGAAACAGGCGTGGTGCCATTCCCCGCTTCTGACCCGTGGCTGTTGCGGATCAGGGCCATTGAAACAATCGGCGCTCGCTCGGTTTGAAGGTGCGACGCCGAGGTACTCATGCTCTACGAACTCGCTACCCTCTCATGCCCGTTGCTGGCGGTCGGTCGAGCATCCAAGGGCGTTTATGACTGGGTGAACGACGCAGAGGCCAAGGGTGAACTGTTTGGCTGCTGGCGGACCGAGATCGGAACACTCGGCCGTCTAATCGTACTGCGTGGGTTCGAGGCACCGGAGGATATGACTGCCGAGCGCCGCCGGGCGCTTCTGAGTGCTAACCCGTTCAATGCGGGGAGCGTGGTGACGGCGCTGGAAATGGACAGCTACGCGCCACTTGCCTTTCTGCCGCCGATCCGGACCGGGGACC
>JAKONI010000326.1 GCA_022702015.1 Beijerinckiaceae bacterium
GTCCAGCAGCGCCGAGACCCGGTTCGCCAGGTCGGCGGAGCGGAAGGGCTTGGTCAGCACCGGCAGGTCGTCCGGGATCTGCATCGCCTCGGCGTGGCCGGTGAGGATCAGGACCGGCAGGCTGGGATCGCGGTCGCGGATCTCGGCGGCGAGCTCGATGCCGCTCATCCCCGGCATGGCGAGATCGGCGACGATCAGGTCGAAGCGGCCGGGGGCGAACGATTGGAGCGCAGCTTCGCCATCGCCGGCCTCGGTGGCCTGGTGGCCGAAGCCCGTGAGGAACGAGGCCGTGACGTGCCGGACCTGCGGGTCATCGTCGACCACCAGGATCCGCGCAGACCGGGACGCCACCGGGGTCTCGCCTTGTGCGCGGGCCGCCTGCTCAGGCAGCTCGGTCGCGAAGGGGAGGGCCAGCTCGACCCGGGTGCCCCGACCGACCTCGCTCTCGATAGCGAGCCGGCCCTTCGATTGCTGGGCGAGGCCGAACACCATGGCGAGCCCCAAGCCCGTGCCCTGGCCCACCGCCTTGGTGGTGAAGAACGGCTCGCAGACCCGACGCAGGATCTCGTCGGGGATGCCGGTGCCCTCGTCGGTGACGCTGACGCCGAGATAGGAGCCGTCGGCAATCTCGGGATCGCCGGCGATGTCGAGGCGCCGGGTGGCGATGGTGATCGTGCCGCCGTCCAGCATCGCGTCCCGGGCGTTGATGCACAGGTTGAGTACGGCGAGCTCGAGCTGGTCCGGGTCGACCTGGACGGCGAGCAGGCCCTCGGTCAGTTCGGTGCGGACGGTCACCAGCCCGCCCAGGCTGCGGCCGAACAGGTCGCTCATCCCGGCGATCAGCGCGTTGACGTCCGTGGCCCGCGCCTGGAGGTCGTGGGCGCGGCTGAAGCTCAGGAGGCGCTTGGTCAGGGAGGCGCCGCGTTCGGCGGCCCCGCGGGCGTTCTCGATCAGGCGCTGCACCCGCGGCTGGTCGGCCACCTTCGGGGCGGCAAGTTCCAGGCTGCCGAGGATCGCGGTCAGCAGATTGTTGAAATCATGCGCGATGCCGCCGGCCAGGGTGCCGAGCGCCTGCATCTTGTCCGACTGGCGCAGGCGGGCCTCCAGGCTCTTCTGCTCCGTCACGTCCCGCTCGATCACCGCCAGATGGGTCACCGCGCCGGCGCCGTCGCGGATCGGCACACGGGTGATCTCGCTCCAGCGCTCCGCTCCGGCGAGGCCCTCGGCGATCAGGGTTTCGGTGACGGTCCCCCTGCGGATGGCCTCGTCGTCGGCCGCCGCGCCGGCCCCGGACGACTCGTCCTCCCGCCGCCCAAGGCAGTCGGCCAGGGGGCGGTTCAGCAGCGCCGCCTTGCGGTCGTTGAGGCGCACGAAGCGCCCCTGCGCGTCCTTGAAGCTGATGGCGTCGGCGGCGTGGTCGAGGAGGCCGCGCAGCAGGGCGCGCTCGGTGGCGAGGTCCCGGCCGAGGCAGTGGCGCTCATAGGCCTGGGCGACGGTTCCCCGCAGAATCCCCGGATCCCACGGCTTGGTGACGTAGCCGACGATTCCACCACGGTTGAGGGCGGCGATCACCGCCGTGATGTCGGCGTAGCCGGTGAGCAGGATCGCCTGCGCGTCGTGGAAGGCCCGCGCCTCGGCGAGGAGGGCGTCGCCCGTCAGGCCGGGCATCCGCTGATCGGAGACGATGACCGCGATGTCCGGCTCGGCCCGGAGGATGTCCAGCGCCTCGGCAGGCTTGGAGGTGGTCAGGACGCGGTAACTGTCCTCGAACAGGTCTTCGAGGGCGATCAGGATATCCGGCTCGTCATCGACGGCGAGGATCGTCCCGGAACGCACCCTGCCGACTCCCTGACTTTCACTCATGTGCCTGCGCTGTCTGCCGCGGGATCCCAATCACGAAGCAGGCACCTCCCCCCGGAGCCGTCTCGACGGTCAGCGAGCCGCTATGCGCCTGAACCACGCTGTAGGCAATCGCAAGTCCAAGCCCCGTTCCGGCGCCGACCGGCTTCGTCGTGAAGAAGGGTTCGAAGATCTTTTCACGCAGATCCTCGGGGATGCCCGGCCCGGTATCGCTGATGCGGATCTCGTCGAGATCCTCCGCCGAGCGGGTCGCCACCCGGATCGTCCCCCCCTCGGGCATCGCGTCGGCGGCATTGCCGAGGATGTTCATGACCACTTGGTTGAGCAGGGCGGGGGTGCAGTGGATCTCAGGCCGGCCCTCCAGGATGCGCTCGACGGCGATGCGCTCGCCGAGCTTGTGCTGGATGAGGGCGAGCACCGTCTCGATCGCCTCGGGAACGTTGACGAGGGCCCGCTCACCCTCGTCCAGACGGGAGAACTTCCGCAGGTTCAGCACGAGCTCCTGAATGCGGACGAGGCCGAGGCGCATGGACCCGACGCGGCTGCGGGCCTTCTCGATCGACCGGGACGCCAGATCCGGCTCCGACAGGGGCATCTCCCCGAGCAGACGCTCCACGGTCCCCTGGTGGGCGAGGATGAAGGCCAGGGGGTTGTTGATCTCGTGGGCGATACCGGCGACCAGTTCGCCCAGCGAGGCCATCTTGGCCGCCTGGACCAGCTTGGCCTGGGCATCCGTGAGGCGGCGGTTCGCCTCGGCGAGGTCGCTGTTGGCCTGTTCCAGGGCGTCGGCGAGGCGAGCCCGGGCAGCGGCGGCCTCCGCCTCGGCGCGGGCGCGCTCCACGGCGCGCTCACGGTCCCCGAACTCCCCGGCGATGCGGCGGTCGTCCTCCTCCAGCAGGCGCCGGCGGACGAAGCCCCGCACCCGCAGGGCGAGCACCTCCGCGTCGGATTTCGACACCACGTCGTCGGCCCCCGCCGCGAAGGCCTCGACCAGGAAATCCTTGGCGGGATCGCTGCCCGTGATGGCGACGAGATGGAAGCCGGCGCCGGCCACCCCTTCCCGGCGCCGGCCGATCTCCCGGCACAGGGCGAGGCCGTCATAGGTGTGGGCCAGGAGGTCGATGGTCACGCAATCGAAGCCGGCATCCGGCGCGTCGAGGGCGGCGAGCGCCGCCTCCGCGCCGTCCGCGACGCTGACCCGGTGGCCATTCTGGCCGAGGACGCCGGCCAGGAAGGTGCGATAGGTGGCGCTGGCATCCACCACAAGGATCCGCCCCCGGCGGAAGGCGGCGGCGCCGGGATTCTCGTCGCCCCCCGCCCGGCGCTCGCGCAGGAGGGCGCGGATCCGCAGGATCATCAGGTCCCGGTCGGCGGATTTCGGCAAATAGGCGTCCGCGCCGCTCTCCAGGCCCTGGCGCTCGCCGCCGCTGCCGCCGGTGAGCATGAGGACCGGCAGTGCCCGGGTGCGCAGGGACAGGCGCATCTGGCGGATCAGCTCGTCGCCGTTCATCCCCGGCAGGTGGTAATCCGCCACCACGAGGTCGGGCTGCGCCTCGTTGAGGGCGTCCAGGGCGGTCTCGGCGGTGGCGTACCGCGAGACCGAGAAGCCGTGCGATTCGAGGAACAGGCGCAGTTCGAGGGCCTGGGTCTCCGAATCCTCGACGAGGAGGATCCGTGCCTTGCCCCCCGGCCGTCCCTCGGTCACGGGGCCGCCCCGGGCATGGCGAGGCGCAGCACGTGTTCGGCCACCCGGTCGAGGGGTAGCACCGCCCGGGCCGCCCCCAGGCGCACGGCCGCCGCCGGCATCCCGTAGACCACCGCCGTGCTCTGGTGCTCGGCCACCGTCTGCGCCCCGGCGGCGTGCATGTCGGCGAGGCCCACGGCGCCGTCCTCACCCATGCCGGTGAGGAGCACGCCGATCCCCGCCGAACCCACCTGCCGGGCCATGGAGCGGAACAGCACCGTCGCCGCCGGGCGCTGGCCGGAGACCGGAGCCGTGTCGATCACCCGCAGGATGCGGTTGGAGCCGAGTTCGAGGTGCCGGTCGCCCGGGCCGACGTAGACCCGTCCCCCTTCGGCCCGCTCGCCGTCGCGGGCGATGGCGACGGGCAGGGCGACCACGCTATCGAGCCAGGCCGCGAACCCGTCCATGAAGGCCGGGCCCATGTGCTGGACCAGCAGGACCGGGAGCGGGAACCCCTCGGGCAGCGCGCCGATCACCCGTGCCAGCGCCGGGGGGCCGCCCGTGGAGGCGGCGATGCCGAGCACGGTCGGCGTCTGCCCGAAGACCGGTGCGACGGGGGCGGGCGGGGCGGAGGAAAGCGGGGCGGTGGTCCGGCCGCTCCATTCCGCGCCGATCGGGCGGCGGCGGATCACCGGGACCTGGGCCATGATCCGCAGCTGGGTGCAGATCTCGTTCGCGACGATCTCGTAGCCCTTGTGGGTGGTGGCCACGGGCTTCTCCACGACGGAGAGGGCGCCGGCGCGCAGGGCGTTCATGGAGATGTGGAGGGCCGAATCCTCCACGGAGCCCGCCACCACCACGATGGGCGTGGGACGCTCGGCCATGATCCGGCGGGTGGTCTCCAGCCCGTCGATGCCGGGAAGGCGGATGTCCATGGAGATCACGTCGGGACGGGCCGAGGCGATGGCCGCCAGGGCCTCCTCGCCGGAGGTCACCGCCGCCACGAGTTCCAGGCGGGGGTCCCGCGAGACGATGTAGCGGAGCAACTCGCGCACGACGAGGCTGTCCTCGACGATCATCACCCGAACTGGGCTCACGGCCTGTCTCCCAAAGGGTTCGTCGCGGATCGCGGGGGGGCAACGGTGCGGCCCGTCGCGCCGGGCCCCCGGCCGGGAGCGCGCGGCGCCGGAGGGCGTCCCGACGCCCAAGTCAAAGCAATTGTCCGATGGTCTCGAGAAGCTTGCGCTGATCGAAGGTCTGCTTGGTCAGGTAGGCGTCGGCCCCGAGGTCGAGGCCGCGCGCCACGTCCTCGGGGTCGCCCCGCGAGGTCATGAGGATGGCGGGGAGGCGGGCGAAGCGCTCGTCGGCGCGCAGGGCCTTCACCAGCCCGAAGCCGTCGAGGCGCGGCATCTCGACGTCGGCCAGCACGAGATCCACCGGCTCGACCTCGGCGCGGAGCCGGTCGAGGGCGTCCTGTCCGTCGACGCAGACGACGACACGGTAACCTGCCGCCTCCAAGATGCCCTTCTCCAACGTCCGGGTGGTGATGGAATCGTCGACGACGAGGATCGTCGCGCGGGCGGTGCCCCGGTCCCGGAGGCCTGCGCCGGGACCTGTGTCCGAACGTGGCGCCTGAACGATCGTTCCAGCCCCTCCCGCCCGCCGGGCGAGGCCGTCCGGGTCGAGGACGAGGACCGGCCGGTCGCCGGGGAGGATCGCCGTACCCGCGATCAGGTCGGGGGCGCCGCCGATCTGGGGGGCCGGTAGCACCAGGAGGGAGCGCACGTCGCTCAGCCGATCGACCAGGATCGCCACCCGGCCGCCCTCGCCGCGCAGAACCGCCGCCGTCACCCGCTCCGTCTCCTGGGCCGGGGCGGCCCCGAGGAGCCCGGCCAGATCGGTGAGCGGCAGGGCCGCCTCCGTCGCCCGTTCCGGCGGCAGCATCGGCCGCCCCATGGCCTGGGTCAGGTCCGTCCTGGGCACCCGCAACAGCCGCTCCACGGCGGCGGAGGGGAGGGCACAGGTATGCCCCCCCGCCTCCACGAGGAGGAGGCTGCGCCTGGCTGCCGACAGTGGCAGGCTGAAGACCAGGGACGTGCCGGCGGGGATCCGGGGTTCGAGCCTCACCGTCCCCTGGAGGGCCCGGGCGGCGTCGGCGGCGACCGACAGGCCGTACCCCCGCCCCGACAGCGTATCCACCGCCTCGGCCGTGGAGAAACCCGGCTCGAAGACGAGGCGGAGGAGCCTCTCCGGGTCGGCGGGATCCCCCTCGCCGAGGAGCCCCCGGACTCGGGCGGTGGCCGCGATCCGGGCGAGGTCCGGCCCCGGCCCGTCATCATGGACGGCGACCCGCAGGCGGCCGCCGCGCAGGGCGACCTCCAGGGTCAATCCGAGGGGGCCGGGCTTCCCGGCGGCGATCCGCGCCGGGGCGGGCTGCCAAGCGTGGCTCACGGCGTTGCGCAGGGCGTGGAGCAGCGGATCCTTCAAGGCCTGGAGCGTCGCCCGCTCCACGGGAAGGTCGAGGCCGACCACGGCGAGGTCGAGGTCGCGGCCCTCCTCGCGGGCGGTGTCGCGGATCGTCCGGGCCAGGGGGCCGAGGACGGTCTCGGCCGGGACGAGGGCGAGGCGCTCGGTTTCGGAACGGACCTTGAGGGCCGCCCCCTCCACAGCGTTGAGGGCCACGGCCTGGCGGCGGGCATGGTCGGCGGCATCCCGGGCGAGGCCGCCGAGGCTCTCCACCAGGGCTTGGAGCGCCGGGTCGGCATGGCGGGCGTTCAACGTCTCGGCCCTGGCCCGCAGGTCGCGGGCGGCCCCGGCGATGCGTCCCATTCCCTCGGCGGCGCTGGCCTTGGCCGACAGGGCGGTGGAGAGGTCGGCGCTCGCCCGGAGGAGGGCGGTCACGGTCTCGGCGGGCACGCGCAGGAAGGTGGCGGCGGGCTCGGCGGCCTCGGCCCCACGCTCCGAAGCACCGGGCGCGGGGGGCTCCGACGCGGGCGGCGGCTCGGCGGGTGTGGGGGCAGGGGGCGTGGCAAAGGCCCCGGCGAGGGGGGAGGCAACGGGCCCGGCGAGGGGGGAGGCAACGGGCGCGGCAAGGGGCGGGGCAACGGGCACGACGGAAGCGCCCCCGCCGGCCCGTGGTTCGAGGCAGCGATCCAGGGCGGCGATGGCGTCCCCCGGCATCGGGGCGCCCGTGCCGCCCTGGAGTTCGGCGACGTAGGTCTCGATCCGATCGAGGGCGAGGGCCACCGCCGAGGCGATTTCCCAGTCGAGGGCGAGCACGCCGGTGCGGACCCGCTCGAACAGGCTCTCCAGGCGGTGCGAGACCGCCTCGACTTCCGGAAGATCCACGGCCCGGGAGGCGCCCTTCAGGCTGTGTGCCCGGCGGAACACATCGTTCCAGTCGGGATCCGACGCGCGAAGGGCGTCGCGGATCGCGGCAATGTGCTCCCGATGCTCGACATCGAAGGCCGCGAGGAGGATCTGGCGGATGTCTGTCGCCACGGGGTCCAGGGCTCAGGTACGGTAGCGTTCCGCCAGGGCCATGAGGGCCTGGGCGAGTTCGGTCATGTTGGCGGAGGCGGCCTCCACCTCCCGGGTCCCGGCCGCCGTCTGCTGGCTCGCCTGCCGGATGTTCTGCAACGCCCCCA
>JAKONI010000093.1 GCA_022702015.1 Beijerinckiaceae bacterium
AGGGCAAGACCCGCATTCCCGCAGTGGCGAGTTACCGGGTGGTCGATCCGCTGACGGTGGAGATCGTCACGAAGGCTCCCGACGCCACGCTTCCCTATCAAATCGCGTGGGTGATGATGTCCTCCCCGGCGCAGTGGGAGAAGCTCGGCAAGTCCTGGGACGAGTTCGCCAAGCATCCCTCCGGTACGGGCCCATGGAAGCTGACGCTGTTCGCTCCGCGTGAGCGGGCCGAGATGGTGCCGAACCCCGAATACTGGGACAAGAAGCGCGTGCCCAAGCTCGACAAGCTCGTGCTGGTGCCGCTGCCCGAGGCCAATGCCCGCGTCGCCGCCCTCCGTTCGGGCCAAGTGGATTGGATCGAGGCGCCGGCCCCCGATGCGGTGGCTTCCCTGAAGGGGGCGGGCTTCACCATCGTCACCAATGCCTATCCGCACAACTGGACGTGGCATCTGTCGCGGGTCGAGGGCTCTCCCTGGAACGACATCCGGGTGCGCAAGGCGGTGAACCTCGCCATCGACCGCGATGGGTTGAAGGAACTGTTGGGCGGCCTCGCCATCCCGGCCAAGGGGTTCATGCCGCCGAACCACCAATGGTTCGGCCACCCGACCTTCGACGTGAAATACGATCCCGAGGCGGCCAAGAAGCTTCTCGCCGAGGCCGGATACAGCACGGCCAAGCCGTTGAAGCTCAAGGTGGCGATCTCGGCCTCGGGCTCGGGCCAGATGCAGCCGCTTCCGATGAACGAGTTCGTTCAGCAGAACCTCGCCGACGTCGGCGTGCAGGTCGAGTATCAGGTGGTCGAGTGGAATACGCTCATCAACATCTGGCGGGCCGGTGCCAAGGCCGACATCTCGCGCGGTGTATCGGCCATCAATTACTCGTACTTCATCCAGGATCCCTTCACCGGGTTCATCCGGCATCTCCAGTGCAACCTGGCGCCGCCGAATGGTACGAACTGGGGGTATTACTGCGATCCCGAGATGGACAAGCTGTTCGATCAAGTCCGCAACACCTTCGACAAGGAAGCGCAGGTCAAGGTGTTGCAGAAGGTCCACGAGAAGTACGTCGATGACGCGGTGTTCGTGATGATCACCCACGATGTGAACCCGCGGGCGATGAGCGCGAAGGTGAAGGGTTTCACCCAGGCGCAGAACTGGTTCCAGGACTTCTCGAACATCACCATGGCCACCGCCGGTCGCTGAGGCCGATACGTGATCCCTCCCCCCTTCGGAGGGGGAGGGCGCCGGGCGGAACGAGGCGGGTGGGGGGCGACGCGGCGCTTTCGGATGGGGCTCCCGTCCGGGCCCCGGGACGCGGCTTTTCCCTCACCCGATCCCCTTAGGGGGCCACCCGTCCCCTGAGAGGGGAGGGGGTCGCAAGACTGCATGGTTGGAGACAATGCTCCTCTACATCCTGAAACGCCTCGTCACCGTCACGCCCGTCGCCTTCGGGGTCAGCGTGGTGTGCTTCCTGCTCGTCCACCTCGCCCCGGGCGATCCCTTAAGCGCGGTGCTGCCGGCGGATGCGACGCAGGCGACGATCGACGAGATGCGCGCCGCCTACGGGTTCGATAAGCCCCTGCCGGTCCAGTATGCGATCTGGCTCTGGCACGTCCTGCACGGGGATCTCGGCGTCTCCATCGCCACCGGGCGCCCGGTGGCGCAGGAGGTCGGCCGGGCGGTGGTGAACTCGCTGATCCTGGCGAGCGTGGCCACGCTGATCGGCTTCACCTTCGGCGTCTTCTTCGGCTTCGTGGCAGGCTACCGCCGCAACTCGATCCTCGACCGGATCGCCTCGGCCCTATCGGTCTTCGGCGTGAGCGTGCCGCATTACTGGCTGGGCATGGTGCTGGTGATCGTCTTCTCGGCCACCCTCGGCTGGCTGCCCCCCACCGGGGCGGGGCCGGACGGTTCGGGCAACTGGCGACCCGATTTCGAGCACCTGCGCTACATCATCCTCCCGGCGGTCACGATGGCGGTGATCCCCATGGGCATCATCGCCCGCACCGTCCGGGCGCTGGTCGGCGACATCCTCGGGCAGGATTTCGTGGAGGCCCTGCGCGCCAAGGGCCTGAGCGAGACGGGTGTCTTCAAGCACGTCGTGCGCAACGCCGCCCCCACGGCGCTGGCCATCATGGGCCTGCAGCTCGGCTACCTGCTCGGCGGCTCGATCCTCATCGAGACCGTCTTCGCGTGGCCCGGCACCGGCTTCCTTCTCAACGCGGCGATCTTCCAGCGCGATCTGCCCCTGCTCCAGGGCTCGATCCTCGTGCTGGCGATGTTCTTCGTCGCCCTCAACCTCATCGTGGACGTCATGCAGACTGCCCTCGATCCCCGGATCGAGCGCGCCTGACGCAGGAGGAACGGCCATGACCATGCCTATCACCGCCGCCTCCGTCGCCCTGGACGGCAACCTCGCCGACGCCCCCGACGCGCCGGAGGCCTTCGTGCCCTCCCGGGGCTTCTGGGGCCATGTGGGCCACCGGCTCGTGCGCGATCCCGTTGCGATGGCCGCCGGCGCGATCATCCTGATCGTCGTGGGGATCGCAATCCTATCGCCGTGGATCACGCCGATGGATCCCTACAGAGGCTCCATGCTCCGCCGCCTCAAGCCCGTGGGCGACGCCACCTACTGGCTCGGCTCGGACGAGCTCGGGCGGGACATGATCAGCCGCCTGATGGTGGGCGCGCGCCTGTCGCTGTTCATGGGCGTCACGCCGGTGCTGATCGCCTTCGGCATCGGCTCGTCCATCGGCATCCTGGCCGGCTATGTCGGCGGCTGGACCAATACGATCCTGATGCGCACCATCGACGTGTTCTTCGCCTTCCCCTCGGTGCTGCTGGCCATCGCCCTGTCCGGGGCGCTGGGGGCGGGCATCTTCAACTCGATCGTCTCGCTCACCTGCGTGTTCACGCCCCAGATCGCCCGGGTGGCCGAAAGCGTCACAACCGGCATCCGCAAGCGCGACTACATCGACGCCGCCAAGCTCTCCGGCGCCTCGGGGCTGACGATCATGCGGGTGCAGGTGCTCGGCAACGTGATCGGGCCGATCTTCGTCTACTCCACCAGCCTGATCTCGGTCTCGATGATCCTGGCCTCCGGCCTCTCCTTCCTCGGCCTCGGCGTCCGCCCGCCGGAGCCCGAATGGGGCCTGATGCTCAACACCCTGCGCACCGCGATCTACGTGAACCCGATGGTCGCGGCCTTGCCGGGATTGGCCATCTTCGTCGTCTCGATCTCGTTCAACCTGTTCTCGGACGGCCTGCGCAACGCCATGGAGATCCGCCAGTGAGCGTCATCCCGCACGGCCCCGATCCGTTCGCCATGGACCGCGGCGGCCCGGCCCAGCCCCTGCTCTCGATCTCCGGCCTCGTGAAGCATTTCCCCGTCCGCAAGGGTACCGGCCCGAAGCGGGTGGTCCGGGCCGTCGATGGGGTCGATTTCGATGTGATGAAGGGTGAGACCCTCGGCATCGTCGGCGAATCCGGTTGCGGCAAGTCCACCACCGCCAAGCTCATCATGGGGCTGATCGAGCGGGACACCGGCGGCATGCTCTACGACGGTCAGGCCATCGGCGAGCGCGCGATGCCCTGGCGGAGCTACCGCCGGCAGGCGCAGATGGTGTTCCAGGATTCCTACGCTTCCCTGAACCCGCGCATGACCGTGGAGCAGTCCATCGCCTTCGGCCCGAAGGTGAACGGCGTCCCCGGCCGGCAGGCGGTGGAGCGGGCCCGCGCCTTGCTCGCCCGCGTCGGCCTGGAGCCGAAGCGCTTCGCGGGCCGATACCCGCACGAGATTTCCGGCGGGCAGCGGCAGCGGGTCAACATTGCCCGGGCGCTCGCCCTGGAGCCGCGCCTCGTGCTGCTGGATGAGGCGGTCTCGGCGCTCGACAAGTCGGTGGAGGCGCAGGTCCTGAACCTCCTCCTCGATCTGAAGGCCGAGTTCGGGCTCACCTACATCTTCATCAGTCACGACCTGAACGTCGTGCGCTACATCTCGGACCGGGTGATGGTGATGTATCTCGGCCGGGTGGCGGAGATCGGACCATCGGACTCCGTTTTGGCCGCGCCGGGCCATCCCTATACGCAGGCGCTGCTGTCCTCGATGCCCTCCCTCGACCCCGACAACCGGACGCAGGAGGCGTTGCTCGCCGGCGATCCCCCGAACCCGATCGATCCGCCCTCCGGGTGCCGCTTCCACCCCCGGTGTGCCCTGGCCGAGGGGATCTGCGCCGGGCGCGAGCCGCCCCTCGCCCCCATCATGCCCCTTCACCGCGTGGCCTGCCTCGCCCGGCAGCCCGGTTCCGGCCATTCGGCCGCCCCCGCCGAGGTGCTCGCGGCATGACCGATACGACAATCCCCACCGTCCCGGCGGTCGAACTGTCCGGGCTGCGCGTCGCCTTCGGCAAGACCCAGGTGGTCGATGGGGTCGATCTGCGACTGGAGCGCGGGCAGGCCCTGGCGCTGATCGGTGAATCCGGTTCGGGCAAGAGCGTGACGCTCCGGGCGATCCTCCGGCTCTACGCGCCGGGGCGCAGCCGCATCGAGGGGACGATCTTCGCCGCCGGCAGGGATGTGCTCGCCCTCGACAAGCGGGCCCTGTCCGAGTTCCGTGGCGGCGACGTGTCGATGATCTTCCAGGAACCGCTCCTGGCCTTCGATCCGGTCTATACGGTGGGCAACCAGATCACCGAGTCGATCCGCCGGCACGAGACGATCTCCGCGCGGGACGCCCGCGCCCGGGCCCTCGCGCTGTTCGAGCGCGTGCGCATCCCGAGCCCGGAGCGCCGCCTCGACAACTACCCGCACGAGATGTCCGGCGGGATGCGCCAGAGGGCGATGATCGCCCTGGCGCTGGCCTGCCGGCCGCAGGTGCTGCTGGCCGACGAGCCCACCACGGCGCTGGACGCGACCGTTCAGATCCAGGTGTTGCTCCTGCTGCGGGAGTTGCAGCGGGATCTCGGGCTGTCGATCATCATCGTCACGCACGATCTCGGGGCGGCGGTGGAGGTCGCGGACCGGATCGCGGTGATGTACGCGGGGAAGATCGTCGAGACCGGCACCGCCCGGCAGGTGGTGCGCGATCCGCACCATCCCTACACGATCGGTCTCCTGCGCAGCCGCGCGGAAGGGGCGATGGACAAGGGCAGCCGGTTGCAGACGATCCCGGGAAGCCCACCGGATCTCGCGAACCGGCCCCCTGGCTGTCCCTTCGCGCCCCGCTGCTTCCTGGTCGCCGACCGGTGCCGGAAGGAGATGCCCCCCGCCGCCGCGATCGCCCCCGGCCATGTCATCGCCTGCTGGCGCGGCGAGGAGGCCTCCGCCGCCTACCGGGCGGGGCCGACGCCCGTCGCGGTGGAGATGGCGTGACCGTCGTCCCGAGAGCGACGGGAGGTTGGGAAGTCCGGGCCGGGATCGTATCCTGGCGCGGATGACCACGAATCCCTCCAGCCACCGTCTTAACGCCTTCGGTCAGCCGATCGGCCCCGTCCTGCCGGAGTGGACACCCCGTCCTCAGCCGCCTCGCACGGCGATGGCCGGGCGCTTCTGCCGGGTCGTGCCCCTCGATCCGGCGGCCCATGCGGCGGACCTTCACGCGCTTTACGCTTCCGCCCCCGACCGGCGGGGTTGGACCTATCTCGGCGACGAGTTGCCCGAGACTGAGACGGCCTACCGCGAGCGCCTGGAACGGCAGGCGGCGGGGGACGATCCGCTGTTCCACACGATCCTCGACGCCGTGACGGGGGCGCCGCTCGGCATCGCCTCGTACCTGCGCATCGATCCGGCCAACGGGGTGATCGAGGTCGGGCACCTCCATTTCGGCCCCGCCCTCCAGCGCCGACCGGCCGCCACGGAGGCGATGGCCCTGATGATGGCCCGCGCCTTCGACGAGTTGGGCTACCGCCGCTACGAATGGAAATGCGACAGCCTCAACGCCCCCTCGCGGGCGGCGGCCCTGCGCTACGGCTTCACCTTCGAGGGCATCTTCCGCAACGCCGTGGTGGTGAAGGGACGTTCCCGCGATACGGCATGGTTCTCCATCACCGATGGCGAGTGGCCGCAGCGCCGCGCCGCCTTCGCCGCCTGGCTCGATCCGTCGAACTTCGACGGGGAGGGGCGGCAACGGCGCGGCCTCACGGAGATCCGCGACGCGGGGAGCGGGGCGTAGCCCGCCGGAGGGTGCCCCTCAGCGCCCCACTTCCAGGAAACGCTCCGCCGTCCGCTCAGCGAGCGCCATGATCGTGAGGGCCGGGTTGGCGGCCAGCGAACTCGGGAAAGTCGAGCCGTCGCTGATCCACAGGTTGTCGATCTCGAAGCTGCGCCCGTAGGGATCGACGACCGCCGTATCGCCGTCACGGCCCATCCGGCAGGTGCCGAGGGTGTGGGCGACCCGTTCCATCACCCAGATGTCCTCCGCGCCTGCCGCCTCCCACAGGCCGCGCATCACCTTGGTGGCGTGGGCGTTCAGGCGCTCCTCGTTGCTGCTGTAGCCGAAATCGATCCGGGGCTTGCGCATCCCCCGCTCATCGACCTCGTCGGAGAGGGTCAGCACGTTGGCGTCGCAGGGCAGCGTCTCGCCGTTGATGCCGATCCCCGCGAGGTGGTTGTAGCGGCCGAGGTAGTCCAGCAGCGCCGGCCCCCACAGGCCCCGGCCCCGGGCGACGGCGTTGGCGAAAGTGAGCGGCACCACGCCGAGGCTCTGGATAAGGTAGCCACCGGCGAAGTCGGCATCCTTGGGCCGGATATAATCCTCGGTGATGAGGGAGGACGGGTAGCCCCGGTTCATCCGCACCTCATGGCCGAAGGTTCCCCAGACCTGGGTGGCGACATGGCCCATGTAGTTGCGGCCGACCTGCCCGCTGCCGTTGGCGAGGCCGCAATGGAGCAGAAGGCGCGGAGTCTCCACCGCCCCGGCGCAGAGGAACACCGCCTTGCACCGCTGCCGGTGCTCGCGCCCCCCGTGGGTGTACAGCACCGCCGTGATGCGCCCATCCGCCCCCCGCTCGAAGCCGTGGACGAAGGATTCGGCGCGGATCTCGGCGCCGTGGTGGACGGCGAGGGGCAGGTAGCTCACATCCATGCTGGCCTTGGCACCGTTGCGGCAGCCCTGGTGGCAAAAGCCGCAATTGATGCAGGCATTCCGCATCGGCCCGTGCTCGGATTGGAAGTCGCGGGAGACCACCGCCGCCGGGGCGTCGGCCCAGCGCACGCCCCGCGCCTCGCAGGCCATCGCCATGATTTCGGCCGGGCCGTTGCGCGGCACGGGGGCGAGGGGATACCGCCGCCCGTCATCCCACGGGTAGCTCGGGGGGCCGGACACCCCGAGAAACGCCTCGACCCGCTCGTAATAGGGCTTCAGTTCCTCTGCGGTCATCGGCCAGTCGACGCCCTGGCCGGTCTCCGAATGCAGCAGCATGTCGCGGGAATCCGCCCGGGGAACGAAGGCGCCCCAGTGCAGCATCGAACCGCCGACGCCCGTGCCGCTGTTGTTGCCGCCGAAGGCCTCGGGGGTCGAGCCGCCGCTGAGGCGCTCGTCCGTCCAGTAAATCTCGTCGGCGATGGTCTCGTCGAAGGCGAAGTTCTCGGGCCGGAAGTTCTTCCCGGCCTCCAGCGCCACGACCTTCAGGCCCGAGGCGGCAAGCTGGGCGAGGACCGGCGCGCCGCCCGCCCCCGTTCCGATGACGACCACATCGACGGTCTCGTACTGCTTGTAGGTGTGCATGGTGTCGAGGTTCATCGCACGGTCTCCTCGGCGCGGGGCTCCCAGGACTCGGGAGAGTCGAGACCGGTCTTGTGAAATCCCGGCAGGTTGGCGGCGATCGGCTCGGCTCGGTCCCCCCCGGCACCGATGCCGGAGAAGCCGATCCTGGCGAGCGCCGCGGGATGGGCGATGTAGAGTCTCACGGCGTCGGCGCGGGCGTCCTCGAACCAGAAGCGCATCGCGTCCGCGTCGAGCCGTCCGCCAAGGCTCTCGGGGACCACGATCTCCCCGCGCTGGGCTAGGGTGAGCAAGGCGTCCTGCTCGGTGGGATCGAGGGCGACGAAGGGGCGTTGCAGCGCGGCCCGCGCCGCCGCGTCGAGGGTGCGCAGGGCGGCGCGGTAGGCGTCCCCATCCGAGGGTAGGGCGACGAAACGCCAGCCGTCACCGCCGCCCTCTGCGAGCCGCCGGTCGAGCCGGGCGGCGAGGTCGAGGCCCGGCACTGGAACGATCCGGCCGAAGACCGCCCGCAAGATGACGAATTCCACCGCGTCCAGGGCTACGGGCGCATAGGTGGGGTCGGGTGGCGCGGCCCGTTCGGTCAGGGCGTCCCGCAGGCGCGAGTTGACCCGCTCCGATGCGATCAGCGCGGCATAGTCCGGGGGGATCATCGGCGCCGCTGCCGTGTCGTCCGCTCCGGCCACGGGCTCGGCGAGCAACCGGGCCAACTCACCGGGCTTCTCCAGGGGGAGCAGGTGGCCGACACCATCGACCGTGACGAGGCGCCCATGGGGCAGGTGCG
>JAKONI010000100.1 GCA_022702015.1 Beijerinckiaceae bacterium
TCGAGGTAGGCGCGGCAGGCGGTCTCGGCGTCGGTGAACTGCCGGAACAGCATCGCCGTGTCCGTGGCCTCGAAGTTGTGCCGGGAATATTCCTGCTCCGCCTGCAGGAACACGTCGCCGTAGGTGATGCGGTCCTCGCCCTCGGCGCCGTTGAAGTCCAGGTCGTAGACGTTCTCGACGCCCTGCACGTACATGGCGAGCCGCTCCAGCCCGTAGGTCAGTTCGCCCGCCACGGGGGCGCATTCGAACCCGGCGACCTGCTGGAAGTAGGTGAACTGGGAGACCTCCATCCCGTCGCACCAGCATTCCCAGCCCAATCCCCACGCGCCGAGCGTCGGGCTTTCCCAGTCGTCCTCGACGAAGCGGATGTCGTGGAGCTTCAGATCGACGCCGATGGCTTCGAGCGAGGCGAGGTAGAGTTCCTGGAGGTTCGGCGGGTTCGGCTTCAGGATTACCTGGAACTGGTAATAGTGCTGGAGCCGGTTCGGGTTCTCGCCGTAGCGCCCGTCCTTGGGGCGCCGGGAGGGCTGGACATAGGCCGCCTTCCACGGCTTCGGCCCCAGCGCCCGCAGGGTGGTGGCCGGGTGGAACGTGCCGGCGCCGACCTCCATGTCGTAGGGCTGGAGGATCACGCAGCCCTTGGCCGCCCAGTATTCCTGAAGGGCCAGGATCAGCCCTTGAAAGGACTTCTTCGGGGTGGGGGCGGCGCTCGGCATGGACGGTCTGGGCTTGGGGGATTCGTCCGGGGGTCTAGGAGAGCGGGGCGGTGGGCGCAAGGCGGCGGGGCCACGGGCGTCTCGGACCAGGGAAGGGGACCAGGGGAGCGGCCCGGCCCGCGATCCAAGGATCAGGGGACGGGATCAGGGCGGGCGTTCGCAACCTTCGTTCGTCCGGGCGCAGTAACGCCATGCCGCCGGGGGGTCCTCGCGGCCCCGCAACCTCGGCGTTGCTTCTCCAAGCCGAAGAAAGCGGTGCCGGAGCGCGGAACCGCGCGGCCTACGGCCAAGTTATGCTGGATATCACGACATAGCAGGCCGGCCCAGGGCCGCCGAATGCTGCGGATCACGGACCATGAGCCATTCCTTCGCGCGCCGCCACCTCGCCCTCGTCGCCACGCTCGCCCTGTCGGCCATGGCCGCGACGCCGGTCGTGATGAGCGCCAGCCGGGCGCTGGCCACCTCCGACGATCCGATCGCCACCGCGACCCTGCGGGTGGAGCCCGTGGAAGTGAGCGCCGTCGCCCCGGCCCCCGTGCCGGATTGCGTGCGCAAGGTGCGGGTCGTCTACGGCAGCTACGGCACGCGGCAGGGCTGCGCCGCCCACTGACCTCCGAGGAACCGGATCAGAGCGCGCCTTCGCGCACCGCCCCGGGGTCGGCCAGGGCGTGCAGGAGGCGCGCGGCGCTATGGGCGAAGCGGAGCGTCACCGCCTTCCGCCGGGGGCCGCTGAGGGCGTGCTCCGGGGCCTCCCGCAGGATCGCCGCCCCGTAGGCGTCGGCGACGATGAGGCCGCATTCCTCGGGGATCAGGTCCTCGGGCACGTCGTCGGGGATCGCGAAGAAGAACCGGTCGCAGAAGTCCCGGTAGTCGGGCCATTTCCGGTCGGCCCGGAAATCCGCCACGCTGGACTTGATCTCGATGATGGTTAGGCGCCCCGCCCCGCACAGAGCGATCACGTCGGCCCGGCGCCCGTTGACCAGGGAGAATTCCGGAAGGGTCACGCACCCCATCTCGGAGAAGAGCCGCCGCACGCCGCGCTGGATCCGCAGGGCGGTGGGCGATTGCCGCCGGTCGGGGGGGAGGACCAGCGTGGGCTCGGGAAGCGCGGTGGATGTCATGACCGAATCGGTATCGTGCCGAATCGGGACATCCTGATGGCCGGAGCCGGCGGCGTCACCTGCGGCGAGGGCGCACGGACGGATCCTACCGGTCGAGCCAAGTAAGCAACCCCGCCCCGGGGGCGAGGAGCACGAAGGCCCAGACCGCCGCCGAGGCGACGTTGGCGAGTTGGAAGGGCAGGCGGGCCATGCCGAGCACCCCGGCGAGGAGGGGCACCAGGGCCCGGGCCGGGCCGAAGAACCGCCCCAGCGCCACCGCCGCCACACCCCAGCGGCCGATGAAGCGCTCGGCCTTGGCGGTCATCTCGGGGTAGCGGACGAGGGGCCATTTCGCCTTGGCCCCCGGCCCGAGCCACCGCCCGAACTCGTAGGACACGAGATCCCCCAGGGCCGCGCCGACCGCCGCGCCGATCACCACGGGCCAGAACGAGAGGCCCGCTCCACCGATCAGCGCGCCGATGGCGAGCAGGATCACCGTCGCGGGCACGAACAGGGACACCACCGCGATCGATTCGCAGAAGGCGAGCCCCGCCGCGATCACCGGCGTCCAGGCCTTGTGCGTCTCCACGAAGGTGAGCGTCGCGTCCTTGAGGGCTTCGATGTCCATGGTGGTGGGAACACTCTCCTGCGGGGCCGCTCCCATCTGATGCCGGCATGGCAGCCCGGCAAGGGCAGGGATGCGGACCGCGCGGGAACGGGCTAACCACGGTTCGTCGTGGAGCCTCGCGCGTGAACGTCCTCTCCATCCAGTCCCATGTCGCCTACGGCCATGTCGGCAACGCCTCGGCGGTGTTCCCGATGCAGCGGCTCGGGGTCGAGGTCTGGCCGGTGCATACGGTGCAGTTCTCGAATCACACCGGCTACGGCGCGTGGCGGGGGGAGGTCTTCGCCGCCGAGACGGTGCGGGAGGTGGTGCGCGGGGTCCGGGAGCGCGGGGCGCTCGCCCGCTGCGACGCGGTGCTCTCGGGCTACATGGGCTCGGCCGGAATCGGCGAGGCGATCCTGGAGGCGGTGGCCGCCGTGCGGGCCGAGAACCCCCGCGCCCTCTATTGCTGCGATCCGGTGATCGGCGACACGGAGGAGGGCGTCTATGTCCGCCCCGGCATCACGGAGTTCATGCGCGAGCGCGCCGTGCCGGCCGCCGACATCCTCACCCCGAACCAGTTCGAACTGAATCTCCTCACCGGCCTGCCGAGCGGGACCCTCGCCGAGGCCCGGGCCGCCATCGCGGCGTTGCAGGCGCGGGGGCCGCGGGTGGTGCTCGTGACCTCGGCCTCGACCGCCGAGACCCCCGCCGACCGGATCGACCTCCTGGCCGGGGAGGGCGGGCGCCTGTTCCGGGTGCGCACGCCCCGCCTCGCCCTGGCGATCAACGGCGCGGGGGATTGCATCGCCGCCCTGTTCCTCGTCCACTACGCGGCGACGGGCTCGGCGGCGCTGGCCCTGGAACGGGCGGCGGCCTCGGTCTACGGCCTGCTGCGGCGCACCGCCGAGGCGGGCTCCCGGGAGATCCTGACCGTCGCGGCCCAGGACGAGTTCGTCACCCCGTCGGACACCTTCCCTGCCGAGGCGGTCTGACCGCCTCCCCGCGCACCGAGGTCCCCCCATGACGCGCCGCCTCGCCACCCTCGACGTTTTCACCACCGAGCCGCTGGCCGGCAATCCCCTGGCCGTGGTGCTCGATGCGGACGGGCTCGACGGGGCGGCGATGCAGGCCATCGCCCGGGAGTTCAACCTCTCGGAGACGGTGTTCGTCCTCCCCCCGGATGAGGCCCGCCACCGGGCGCGTTTACGCATCTTCACCCCCACCCGGGAGTTGCCCTTCGCCGGCCACCCCACGGTGGGCGCCGCCGTGCTGCTCGCCCTTCAGGACGAGCCGGTGGCCGATGCCCGCGCCTTCGGCCTGGAGGAGGGGATCGGGACCGTGCCCTGCCTCGTCGAGACCCTGCCCGACGGGTCGGGCGGCCGGGCCCGCTTCCGCCTGCCGGCGATGCCGGAACACCTCGGTCCGGGACCGGAGCCGGAGGTGCTGGCCGCCCTCCTCGGCCTGGAACCGGGGGAGGTCGGCTTCGGCCGGCACCGGCCGAGCCGCTACGGGACCGGGCCGCGCTTCACCTGCGTGCCCGTGGCCTCGGCGGCGCGCCTCGACGAGGTCCGCCCCGTCCGGGCCCCGGAGGAGGGCGACGGACTCTACCTCTACGCCGTCGCTCCCGAATCGACGGGCCTCGCCTTCCGGGTCCGGATGTTCGCCCCGGAGATGGGCGTGCCGGAGGACCCGGCCACCGGATCGGCCGCGGCCGCCTTCGCCGGGGTGCTGATGCAGTTCGGAGCCCTTGGCGAGGGCAGCCACGACGTGACCCTCCTCCAGGGGCAGGCCATGGGTCGCCCGAGCCGGATCGACCTCCAGGTGACGGTGCAGGCCGGCGTCCTCCACGGCGTCGAGATCGGCGGGGCGGCGGTGCTGATCAGCGAGGGCACCTTGCGTGCCTGAGGGCTTCCGGGCGACGCGGCTCGCGGGGATCGAGGGGCGCCTCGTCCCCTACGACTGGCCCTGGGCGCGGGACAACGCCCCGGCCATCGCCGCCCATTGGGAGCGGCGGCGGGCCGCCCGGCCTGCCATGTTCGACGGGATCGTGCTCCTCTCCTGCGACTGCACGGTGGTGGACGGACTGTGCCGGATCGACCTGTTCGAGGTGGCGTATTCGCGCTTCCTCGCCTACCGGGACGGCGGGCGCTTCGACGGCGTTGTGGCCAACGCCTTCGCCGCCATCGTGCCGTGGAGCGCGGACGGGGCGGTGCTGATCGGCGAGATGGGCGCCCACACCGCCAATGCCGGCCAGCTCTACTTCCCCTGCGGCACCCCCGACCGGGACGACCTGCGCGGGACCGTGGTCGATCTCGCCGGCAGCGCCACCCGCGAGTTCACCGAGGAGACCGGCCTCTCCCTGCCCGAGGGGGCGGCCGGGGAATGGCTGCTGCTGGAGGGGGAGGGGCAGCTCGCCTTCCTCCGCCCGGTGCGCTTCCCCGAGACGGCGGACGCCCTCCTGGCGCGGGCCGAGGCGCACCGCCTCGCGGAGGCGGACCCGGAGCTGGCGGGGCTCGCCGCCCTGCGCGGCCCCGCCGACCTCGACCCGGCCCGGATGCCGGGCTTCGTCCGGGCCTATCTCACCGGGGCGTTCTGACGCCGAAACGGGAAACCCGGAGGACCGTGCCCCCGGGCGGGTGTGGGGCGGCGCCCCGCACGCCGTGCCCCAGCCTCCACCATGGAGCGCCACGCTTTCCCGCATCCCCGCGACCAAATTTTCCGCCCGGCATGGGAGCTTCGCTGTGTCCGGCACGTTCGTGGAGTGCCCCCGCCGCGGCGCCGACGGGCCGAGCACCGGAGACTACATGTCCGATTCCCCACGTTCGACGTTCCAGGCCCGTGCGGCCCGCTCGCGTATCCTGGAAGGCCAGCCCTATCCCCTCGGCGCCACCTGGGACGGCCTGGGTGTCAACTTCGCCCTGTTCTCGGCCTATGCCACCAAGGTCGAGCTGTGCCTGTTCGACGACCAGGGCGAGAAGGAGATCGAGCGGATCGAACTGCCCGAATACACGGACGAGATCTGGCACGGCTACCTGCCGGATGCCCGCCCCGGCACCATCTACGGCTACCGCGTCCACGGCCCCTACGAGCCGAAGGCCGGACACCGGTTCAACCCGAACAAGCTCCTCATCGATCCCTACGCCAAGGGTCTCGTGGGCTCCATCACCTGGAACCCGGCCCTGTTCGGCTACCAGATGGAATCCGGGGACGACACGACCTTCGACGAGCGCGATTCCGCCCCCTACACCCGCCGCTCCCGGGTCATCGACCCCGCCTTCACCTGGGGCCGCCAGCGCAAGCCGCATGTCCCGTGGGAGCGGACCATCATGTACGAGGCCCATGTGAAGGGCCTCACCAAGCTCCACCCCAAGGTCCCCGAGAAGCTGCGCGGCACCTATGCCGGCCTTGGCACGCCGGAGGTGCTCGATTACATCAAGAGCCTCGGCGTGACCTCCGTGGAACTGCTGCCGGTGCATTCCTTCGTCCAGGACGACTACCTGGAACAGAAGGACCTGGTGAACTACTGGGGTTACAACACCATTTCGTTCTTCACCCCCGCCCGGCGCTACGCGGCGGTGCCGGACTTCGCCTTCTCCGAGTTCAAGGAGATGGTCTCACGCCTGCATGGGGCCGGGCTCGAGGTGATCCTCGACGTGGTCTACAACCACACGGCGGAGGGCAACGAGAAGGGGCCGACCCTCTCGTTCAAGGGCATCGACAACGCCTCGTACTACCGGCTGCTGCCGAACGAGAAGCGCTACTACATCAACGACACCGGCACCGGGAACACCTTCAACCTGTCGCATCCCCGGGTGCTGCAACTGGTGACCGATTCGCTGCGCTACTGGGCCACCGAGATGCAGGTCGACGGCTTCCGCTTCGACCTCGCCACCATCCTCGGCCGGGAGCCCTACGGCTTCGACGAGGGCGGCGGCTTCCTCGACACCTGCCGGCAGGACCCGGTGCTCAACTCCGTCAAGCTCATCGCCGAGCCGTGGGATTGCGGCCCCGGCGGCTACCAGGTCGGCGGCTTCCCGCCGGGCTGGGCCGAGTGGAACGACCGTTTCCGCGACGACGTGCGCGGCTACTGGAAGGGCGATGGCGGCCTGCTGCCGGACATGGCCGCCCGGGTCAGCGGCTCGGCGGACAAGTTCAACAAGCGCGGGCGCAAGCCCTGGGCGAGCGTGAACTTCCTCACGGCGCACGACGGCTTCACCCTGCACGACACGGTTGCCTACAACGACAAGCATAATGAGGCGAATGGCGAGGGCAACCGCGACGGGCACTCGCACAACCTGTCCTACAATTACGGCGTCGAGGGTCCGACGGACGATGCGGGCATCCGCGCGGTGCGCCTGCGCCAGATGCGCAACATGATGGCGACCCTGTTCCTGTCGCGGGGCACGCCGATGCTGCTGGCCGGCGACGAGTTCGCCCGCACCCAGAAGGGCAACAACAACGCCTATTGCCAGGACAACGAGATCTCCTGGCTCGACTGGGACGCCATCGCCGACGAGGAGCGCGACCTCGCCGAGTTCACGCAGCGCCTGATCATCCTGCGCAACGCCCTGCCGATCCTGAACCGGGGGCGGTTCCTCACCGGCCAGTACGATGAGGAGTTCGGCGTCAAGGATGTGACGTGGCTCCGCCCCGACGGGGGCGAGATGGCGCCGGACAACTGGACCGATGGGGGCGCCCGCTCCTTCGCCGTCCGCCTCGACGGCCGCGCCCAGCCCACGGGCGTGCACCGGAAAGGTGGCGATGCGACCCTGCTCCTGCTCTTCAACGCCTACCACGACCTCGTGACCTTCAACCTCCCCGAGACGCTGGGGGGCATGGCCTGGACGCGGCTCCTCGACACGAACCTGCCCGACAGCCAGGACGTGGAGAGTTTCGGCTTCGGCCAGCCCTACGAGGTGACGGGACGCTCGATGCTGATGTTCGTCCTCAAGCCCGAGGACACCCCCGGCGACGCGGTGACGGAGATGGAGCGCTCGTACCAGCATGTGATGCAGGCTTTCGAGCGGGCGAATGTGGAGCGTGTGCGCTTCCATCTGGACGACGAGGGGTAGCGCGAAAGCCTGACGGCCCGACATCCGGCGTGGGGGGGAGCATTTTCCTCGCCGCGCCGCCTTGCGCTCGGCCCCCTGGCCGGGATACAGCACCCCCCTCGCGCGACCCGCGCCCGGCCCCGCGCCGGACCGGGGCGCCGACCGGAGGGGTGGCCGAGTGGTTGAAGGCGCACGCCTGGAAAGTGTGTATACGGGAAACCGTATCGCGGGTTCGAATCCCGCTCCCTCCGCCATTTGACCTCAAGTCACCGCTGCTGCCGGTTTTTCGAGCTAGCGTGATCGGCTCGCCCCACGACATAGCCCGCGTTTTCGAGCGGCTGGCCGTCGACGCTGTCGGATCATTTTG
>JAKONI010000106.1 GCA_022702015.1 Beijerinckiaceae bacterium
GTGCGCTACCAGATCAACGCGCAGAACTGCGTCCACTGCAAGACCTGCGATATCAAGGACCCGAACCAGAACATCGACTGGGTGACGCCGGAGGGGCCGGGCGGGCCGAACTACCCGAACATGTGAGCGGCCCGGGGGCGATCGCTCGAATGCGAGGGATTTCGCGGACGAAGCCTTCAGGCCTTTCGGCCAGGGTCGCGGCATGTCCGATGCCCTCACGATCGCCACCGGAGGCATGAACGCGGCGGCCCTGCGGCTCGACGCCGCTGCCGCCCGCGTGGCGACCCCCGGCGCGGCATCGGCGGGGGAGGGGGGCGCCCTGCCCCCCGCCGCCACGGTCGACCTGTCCTCGACAGTCCTCGATATGATCACCGCGCGGACGAGTTTCTCGGTCAACGTCGCCGTGGCCCGGACGGCCAATACAATGGCCAAGCAGGTCCTCGACATCCTGGCCTGAGGTGGGCCTGACGGGCCCGTGATCCCCGCGCCATCCTTTCGCCTTGCGGCGATGGCGGGATGAGTCCAGTCTCCGGGCGCTTTTCGCCCGGGCCCGTCGCCCAGCATCACGATCAGGCGTCCGGCCCCACCGGGTCCGGCGCCAGGAGCCGGATCGGTTCATGACCACATCACGCGCCCGCCGGACCGCCTCGGCGCTCGCCGTCCTCCTCGCCACGGGGATCGCCCCCGGGGCGCTCGCCGCGCAGCCGCAGGACGCCCTGTCCTCCTCGGCCCGGGATTACGAGCCCGCCGAATCCCTGGAGGGCAACTTCCTGTCCGCCTACATCGCCGGCGCGGCCCGTGACACCACGGCGGCGGCGACCTTCTACCGCGAGGCCGTCCGGGCCGATCCGCGCAACGCCGAACTCGTCGAGCGCGCCTTCATCTCGCTGCTGGCCGACGGGGCCCTGCCCGATGCGTTCCGCACCGCCGAGAAGCTCGTCGCCCGCGATCCGAGCAACGGCCTCGCCAACCTCACCCTCGGGGTCCGGCAGATCAAGGCGGGCCAGTGGGCGCAGGCCCGGCAGAACTTCTCCCGCAGCGGACGGGGCGCCGCCACGGACCTCACCGCCACGCTGCTCACCGCCTGGTCCTATGCCGGGGCGGGGGACGGCAAGCGGGCACTGGACACCGTCGCCAAGCTCCGGGGCGAGCGCTACTACAACACCTTCCGCGACTACCATGCGGGCCTCATCGCCGCCGTCACCGGCGACGACAAGGAGGCCGAGGCACGACTCCGGGCGGCCTATGACGGCGACCGCAACACCCTGCGGATCGTCGATGCCTTCGCCCGCCAGGAGGCGAGCATGGGGCGCACCGATCTGGCGATCCAGGCCTATACCGACTTCGACAAGCTCTCCCCCCGGCACCCCCTGGTGCGGGACGCCCTCGACAAGCTGAAGGCCGGCAAGCCCCTCACCAAACTCGTCACCAACGCCCAGGAGGGCGCCGCCGAGGTGCTCTACGGGCTCGGCTCGGCGGGCTCGACGCAGGGCGACGAGCTGCCGGCGGTGATCTACCTGCGGCTCGCCCTCTACCTCGCCCCCGACCATGCGCTCGCCCGCCTGACGCTGGCCGACACCCTCGACCGGATGAAGCAGCCGGAGCGGGCCAACGAGGCCTACGCGCAGATCCCCGCCGACTCGCCCCTCAAGCTCAACTCCGACATCCAGATCGGCCTGAACCTGGAGCAGATGGGCAAGAGCGACGAGGCGGTCGCCCAGCTCGACGCGGCCCTGAAGGCCCATCCCGACGACATCGACCTCATCACGGCGCTGGGCAACGTCCAGCGCTCGCGCAAGCAGTACGCCGAGGCCGCCGCCACCTACACCCGCGCCCTCGATCTGGTCGGCGACAAGCCCGCCTCGAACTACTGGACCACCTACTACTTCCGCGGCGTCGCCTACGAGCGCGCCAAGCAGTGGCCGAAGGCGGAGGCCGACCTGAAGAAGGCCCTTGCCCTGGTGCCGGAGGGCCAGCCCGCCGCCAGGGCGCAGGTGCTGAACTACCTCGGCTATTCCTGGGTCGATCAGAACACCAACATCGACGAGGCATTCAAGCTGCTGCAGCAGGCGGCCGATTCGTCCCCCCGGGACGGCATGATCGTCGACAGCCTGGGCTGGGCCTACTACCGCCTCGGCCGCTGGGATGACGCGGTGCGCGAACTGGAGAAGGCCGTCGAGCTGAAGCCCGGCGACCCGACCATCAACGACCACCTGGGCGACGCCTACTGGCGCGAGGGGCGGCGTCTCGAGGGCAAGTTCCAGTGGCAGCACGCCAAGGACCTGAACCCCGAGCCGGACGACCTCGCCAAGATCAACGACAAGCTGAAGAACGGCCTGCCCGAGACGGAGAAGCCGACGGCCACGGCGGAGAACCCCGCCGCCCCGGTCGCCGCGCCCCACAACCCGGAGAACCCGGAACTCCCCAAGGGTGCCCCGCAGCCGCACGAGGCCCCGGGCTCGGCCGACAAGGCCAAGAAGTCGGGGGGGTAGCCGCAAGGCCTCCCCTCCTCCCCAGGGCGGGGAGGTTCACCGGCGACAAGTCATTTTTGTCCGCCGCTTGAGAAAAATCGGCGCGCATTTCCGCGCGCTTTGCCTCACATTGGCGCCCGCGGTCCTTGTCTGCCGGCCCCGCCCGGCAGATCCCGTCCGGCAACGTCCGGTCGGGGGGGAGCCGCTGGCGCCACAGGGAGGAAATCCATGCCGTCCGACATCGAGATCGCCCGCGCGGCGACCCTCAAGCCGATCGCGCAGGTCGCGGAGAAGCTCGGTATCCCGGACGAGGCGCTGCACACCTACGGCCGGCACATCGCCAAGCTCGATCACGGCTTCATCGGCTCCCTGGAAGGCCGCCCCGAGGGCAAGCTCGTCCTCGTCACCGCGATCTCCCCGACGCCTGCGGGGGAGGGCAAGACCACCACCACGGTGGGCCTCGGCGACGCCCTGAACCGCATCGGCCAGAAGACCATGATCTGCCTGCGCGAGCCCTCCCTGGGGCCCTGCTTCGGCATGAAGGGGGGTGCCGCCGGCGGCGGCAAGGCGCAGGTCGTGCCGATGGAGCAGATCAACCTGCACTTCACCGGCGACTTCCACGCCATCACCTCGGCGCACAGCCTCGCGGCGGCGCTGATCGACAACCACGTCTACTGGGCGAACGAACTCAACATCGACGTGCGCCGGATCTTCTGGCGCCGGGTGGTCGACATGAACGACCGGGCGCTGCGCGCCATCACCCAATCCCTCGGCGGCGTCGCCAACGGCTTCCCCCGGGAGGACGGGTTCGACATCACCGTCGCCTCGGAGGTGATGGCGGTGTTCTGCCTCGCCCGGGACCTCGCGGACCTGGAGGAGCGGCTCGGCCGGATCGTCATCGCCGAGACCCGCGACCGCAAGCTCGTGACCCTCAAGGACGTGAAGGCCACCGGCGCCATGACGGTGCTCCTCAAGGACGCCCTGCAGCCGAACCTCGTGCAGAGCCTTGAGGGCAACCCGGCCCTCATCCACGGCGGCCCCTTCGCCAACATCGCCCATGGTTGCAACTCGGTCATCGCCACCCGCGCCGGGCTGCGGCTCGCCGACTACACGGTGACGGAAGCGGGCTTCGGCGCGGATCTCGGCGCCGAGAAGTTCCTCGACATCAAGTGTCGGCAGGCGGGCATCAGCCCCTCGGCGGTGGTGATCGTCGCCACCGTGCGCGCCCTCAAGATGCACGGGGGCGTCAACAAGAAGGATCTGGGCTCGGAGAACGTCGGGGCGTTGGAGAAGGGCTTTTCCAACCTCGCCCGGCACGTCACCAACGTGCGCAACTTCGGTCTGCCGGTGGTGGTGGCGGTGAACCACTTCTACGCCGACACCGATGCCGAGCACGCCAAGCTGAAGGCCCTGTGCCAGGAGAAGCTCGGCGTCGAGGCGATCACGTGCAAGCACTGGGCGGAGGGCGGCGCCGGGGCCGAGGAACTGGCCCGGGCGGTGGTGCGCCTGTCCGAGGGCGGCGCGCAGGCGATCCGCTACACCTACGAGGCCGAGACGAAGCTCTCCGACAAGATCCGCGCGATCGCTACCAAGCTCTACGGGGCGGGCGACGTGCAGATCGAATCGAAGGCGGCGCAGAAGCTCGCGGCCTTCGAGAAGGAGGGCTACGGCCACTTGCCGATCTGCATGGCCAAGACCCAGTACTCGTTCTCCACCGATCCGGCGCTGATGGGCGCCCCGGAGGGCCACGTGGTCGCCGTGCGCGACGTGCGCCTCTCGGCCGGCGCCGGCTTCGTGGTGGCGATCTGCGGGGAGATCATGACCATGCCGGGCCTGCCCCGGGTCCCGGCGGCCGACACGATCCGCCTCGACGCCAGCGGGCAGATCGACGGCCTGTTCTGAGGGGCGGTCACACGTCCGTTCCTATCCCACCCTCGGCCTCATCCTGAGGTGCCCGCGTGAGCGGGCCTCGAAGGAGGGCTCCGGATAGCATAGCGATCCCTGGAGGTCTCCTTCGAGGCGGCTGTCGCCGCACCTCAGGATGAGGGGGGTTGAATGGAAGCGGGGGGGGGACTTTTCGGTCAGGCTCTCAAGGGTCGGGGGAAAAGTCCCAGGGGTTGACGAGTCCCACCCCCGTGCCGTGGACGAGGGCGGCGGCCTTCTTGGCCCGGCCGGTATCCTGGTTGAACTGCCGGGCGGAGAGTGTGGTGCTCGGCATGGATCGATGACCTCATCCGCGATGTAGGAATGTTCCTACACCGTGGGAGCCCGGATCATGGATCCCGCAGCCGCCCCGTTTCAGCGCCCGAACAGTTCCCGCGCCAATTTCGAATGCGCCTCCCGCAGGGCGACGACATCGACGCCGAGCGGCTGTCCGTCCATCACCCGCCACTGTCCGGCCACCATCACCCGGTCGGCCCGGGTGGCACCGCAGAGCACCAGGGCCGCCAGGGGATCGTGGGCGCCGGAAAAGCGCAACTCGTCGAGGGTGAACAGGGCGAGGTCCGCCTCCATCCCCGGGGCAATCCGGCCGATGTCGTCGCGACCGAGGCAGCGGGCCGAGCCCTCGCTCGCCCAGCGCAGGGCGTCCCGGTGGGTCACGGCGGGGGCGCCGTAGGTCAGGCGGTTCAGCATCACCGCGTGGCGAACCCCCTCCATGAGGTTCGAGCTGTCGTTGGAGGCCGAGCCGTCGACGCCCAGCCCCACGGGGGAGCCCGCCGCCTCCAACTCGCAGGTGCGGCAATGGCCCGAGGCCAGGGTCATGTTGGAGGTCGGGCAGTGGCACACGCCGACCCCCGCCCGGCCGAGGCGGGCGACCTCCCCGTCGTTGAAGTGGATGCCGTGGGCGAGCCACACCCGGTCCGAGAGCCAGCCGACCTCCTCCAGGTAGTCCACCGGACGATACCCGAACATGGCTTGGCAGAAGGCGTCCTCGTCCAGGGTCTCGCCGAGGTGGGTGTGGAGGCGGCAACCGTGCCTGGCGGCGAGGTCCGCGCTCTCGCGCATCAGGCGCTTCGTCACCGCGAAGGGTGAGCAGGGGGCGAGCCCGATCTGGATCATCGCCCCGGGGGAGGGGTCGTGGAACAGGTTCAGCACCCGCTCACTGTCGGCGAGCACGGTGTCGTCGTCCTGCGTCAGGTCGCGCGGCGGCAGGCCCCCATCCTCGTCGCAGAGGGTCATGGAGCCCCGGGTGATGCAGGCGCGGAGGCCGAGCGCCCGCGCCTCCTCCACCTGGATGTCCACCGCCTGCTCCAGGCCCTTCGGGAACAGGTAGTGGTGATCCCCGGCGGTGGTGCAGCCCGAGAGCAGCAACTCGGTGAAGGCGACGCGGCTCGCGAGCCGGAAGGCTTCCGGCGTGATCGCCCCCCACACCGTGTAGAGCGCCTTGAGCCAGGGAAAGAGCGGCTTGTCGATCGCCAGGGGGTGGGCGCGGGTCAGCGTCTGGAAGGCGTGGTGGTGGGTGTTCACGAGGCCCGGGATGATCACGTGGCGCGAGGCGTCCACGGTCTCGTCCACCGGGCGTGAGGGCCGGGCACCGGTGGGCAGGCATTCGGCGATGCGCGTGCCTTCCACGACGATCCCGCCCCCCGCCCCGTCGGCGAGGATCGCGAGGGGATCGCGCAGCCAGAGGCGGCGCGGGAGTGGTCCGGTGGCTTGGTCCATGCTCGTCTCCGGTCCTGCCCTCTCCCCGCAAGAGGTATCGGACGGAGCGCGGATCGGGCAAGCCCGGCGGCCCGCGCGACGCGCGAGGGTTGACGGACCCTGCCGACGCTGAGACACGTCATGGGTCCTGACCTATCGCCCGTTCGGGGAGCGTCGGCGCCGTGAGACCGATACCCTCGCGCGAGGAACGCTATGCCAAACCGGTCGCCGGCCGCGTCCCGGCCGCGCCGGCGGGCGACGACCTGATCGAGCTCCTGTTCTTCGCCTATCGCGACTTCGTGGGCGATCCGGACCGGATCCTCGCCGATTACGGCTTCGGCCGGGCCCACCACCGGGTGCTGCACTTCGTCGACCGCTACCCCGGCCTGACCATCGCCGAGTTGCTCGACATCCTGCGGATCACCAAGCAAAGCCTCAACCGGGTCCTCAAGGACCTGATCGGCCAGGGCTATGTCGACCAGCGGCCGGGCACGAGCGACCGGCGCCAGCGGCTCCTGTCCTGCACCCCCGCCGGGGCGGCGCTAGCCGCCGACCTCACCCGCGTCCAGGCCCGGCGCCTCGCCCGGGCGCTGGCCGCGCCGGACGCGGCCGCCTCACCGGAGGATTTCCTGATGGCGATGATCGAGCCCGAGGACCGCCCGGCGGTCCGGCGCCTGATGGCCCGCCGCGCCATCCGGCCGGCGGACGGGGAGGGGGCCTGATGTCGGCCACCGCCCGGCCCGACGCCGCCGACCTGCCCGACGAGGCGCCCCACATCCTCGTGGTCGATGACGACCGGCGCCTGCGGGAATTGCTGGCGCGCTACCTCGCGGAGCAGGGGTTCCGCGTCACCGCCGCCGCCAGCGCCGCCGAGGCGCGGGCCCGCGCCCAGGCCCTCGTCTTCGACGCGATGGTCCTCGACGTGATGATGCCCGGTGAGAACGGGTTCGACTACGCCCGCAGCGTCCGCGAGACCTCCAAGGTCCCGATCCTGATGCTCACCGCCCGCTCGAACACCAACGACCGGGTGATGGGGCTGGAGATCGGCGCCGACGACTACCTGCCCAAGCCCTTCGACCCCCGCGAACTGACCCTTCGGCTCACCAACATCATCAACCGGTCCCCCGGGCGCCCCCGGGAGGGGGAGGCGGCCCCGGTCGCCTTCGGCCCCTTCGCCTATCGGCCGGACCGGGGGGAGCTGCGCCGGGACGGGGAGACGATCCGCATCACCGAGCGCGAGCGCGAGATCCTGACGATCCTGTCCCAGGCGGCGGGGGCGGGGGTGGAGCGCGAGCAGCTGGCCGGCGACAGCGGGGCGGCGGCCGAGCGGGCGATCGACGTGCAGATCAACCGCCTGCGCCGGAAGATCGAGGTCGATCCCGCCAACCCGACCTTCCTGCAAACGGTGCGCGGCGTCGGCTACCGGCTGGTGATCGACTGAAGGCGCGGGGCCCCTCGCCCTCATCCTGCGAGCCTGACCGGGAAGTCTCTCCCTTCCCTCCACCCCCCTCATCCTGAGAGCCTGGCCGAGAAGTCTCTCCCCTCCCACTCCCCTCATCCTGAGGTGCGGCGAAGCCGCCTCGAAGGAGGGCTCCAGGGATCGCAGCGGGTTCCGGAGGTCTCCTTCGAGGCCCGCTAAGGCGGGCACCTCAGGATGAGGGGGAGAGCGGGATCGAAGGCGCGACCGAATTCAGCAACGATCCCCGCAGGCGGGGAGAGGGGCAACCCGCGCTCGACCGGACGGGGCCCAGCGGAGGCCTACCCGTTCTTCACCCGCCGCCCGAAGATCGCGGTGCCGACCCGGACATGGGTGGCCCCCACCTGGATCGCCGCCGGGTAGTCGGCGCTCATGCCCATCGAGAGGATCGGCAGGTTGCGCTCGCGGGCCAGCTTGGCCAGCAGCGCGAAATGCGCCGAGGGCGGGTCCTCCACCGGGGGGATGCACATCAGCCCCTGGATCGCGAGTCCATGGGTGTCGCGGCACTCCGCCAGCAGGGTATCGAGCTGGTCCACGGGGATGCCGCCCTTCTGCGCCTCGTCACCGGTGTTGACCTGGATCAGCAGCTTCGGCGTCCGTCCCGAGCGGGCGATCTCCTTGGCCAGCGCCCCGGCCAGGGACAGGCGGTCGAGGGAGTGGATCACGTCGAACAGGGCCACCGCCTCCCGCGCCTTGTTCGATTGCAGCGGTCCGACGAGGTGCAGTTCCACATCCGGGAACCGCTCTTTCAGCGCGGGCCACTTGGCCACCGATTCCTGCACGTAGTTCTCGCCGAACAGCCGCTGTCCGGCTTCCAGGGCGGGGAGGATGCCCTCGGCGGGCACCGTCTTCGAGATGGCGATGAGGTGGACGTCGGCCGGGTCGCGGTCACTGTCCCGGGCGGCGCGAGCGACGCCCTCGCGGACCTCATGGAGGCCGGCGGCGACATCCGCCTCGCCCACGGGGGGCAGGTGGCTGGTCTCGGCGCGGGGGGGCGGTCCGGGCAGGGGCGCGGCCATGGGGGTCTCCACGGTGAGGGGCGGCCAGAGCCATCCCCGCAGGCCAGCCCCGCGTCAACCCTCGGCCCCGGCCGTTGACCCGCCGCCGCCCGGATATGCTACTGCGCCGACAGATGATCCCGGCGGCCGCGCCGCCCGCTCCCGACAGACCGCTCCCGATGACCGACGCACCGATCCCCCTCGAACGCTACAACGCCAAGGATGCCGAGCCCCGCTGGCAGGAGGCCTGGGCGCAGACCAAGCTGTTCGAGACCGACAACGCCGATCCGCGCCCGAAATACTATGTGCTGGAGATGTTCCCCTATCCGTCGGGGCGCATCCACATGGGTCACGTGCGCAACTACGCGATGGGCGACGTGGTGGCCCGCTACAAGCGCGCCCGGGGCTTCAACGTGCTCCACCCGATGGGCTGGGATGCCTTCGGCCTGCCCGCCGAGAACGCCGCCATGGAGCGCAAGGTCAACCCGCGCACCTGGACCTACGAGAACATCGCGACCATGCGCGGCCAGTTGCAGTCGATGGGCCTGTCCCTCGACTGGAGCCGCGAGATCGCGACCTGCGATCCGGCCTACTACAAGCACCAGCAGCGCATGTTCCTCGACTTCCTGGAGAAGGGGCTGGTCTCCCGGCGCACGGCGAAGGTGAACTGGGACCCGGTGGACCACACCGTGCTCGCCAACGAACAGGTGATCGACGGGCGCGGCTGGCGCTCCGGCGCCCTGGTGGAGCAGCGTGAGCTGACCCAGTGGTTCTTCCGCATCACGAATTTCGCGGAGGACCTGCTCACCGCCCTCGACGGCCTGGACCGCTGGCCGGAGAAGGTCCGGTTGATGCAGAAGAACTGGATCGGCCGGTCCGAGGGCCTGGAGGTTCGCTTCGCCCTCGACCGTCCGATTGCCGGCTACGCAGATGGCGTCACCGTCTACACCACCCGGCCGGACACGCTGTTCGGCGCGAAATTCCTGGCCATCGCCGCCGACCATCCCATCGCCGCGACCCTCGCGGAGGGCAACGGGGCGCTGAAGGAGTTCATCGCCGAGTGCCAGCGCATGGGGACGGCGCAGGCGGCGATCGACACCGCGGAGAAGCTCGGGTTCGACACCGGCCTGCGGGTGCGCCACCCCCTCGACCCGTCCTGGGACCTGCCGGTCTACGTCGCGAACTTCGTGCTTATGGAGTACGGCACCGGGGCGGTCTTCGGCTGCCCGGCCCACGACCAGCGCGATCTCGACTTCGCCAACAAGTACGGCCTCGGCAACACGCCCGTCGTCTGCCCCGAGGACCAGGACCCGGCGAGCTTCGTCATCACCGACACCGCCTATGACGGCGATGGACGGATGATCCATTCGCGCTTCCTCGACGGGATGACCACCGGCCAAGCCTTCGAGGCCGTGGCATCGCGGTTGGAAGGGGAGGGGGTCGCCACCCGCAAGGTGCAGTTCCGCCTGCGGGATTGGGGCGTCTCGCGCCAGCGCTACTGGGGCTGCCCGATCCCGATCATTCATTGCGACAGTTGCGGCCCGGTGCCGGTCCCCGTCTCGGACCTGCCGGTGAAGCTGCCGGAGGAGGTCTCCTTCGATCAGCCCGGCAACCCGCTGGAGCGGGATACGGCATGGCGGCAGGTGCCATGCCCGCGCTGCGGTGCCGCCGCCCGGCGCGAGACCGACACGATGGACACCTTCGTCGATTCGTCCTGGTACTTCGCCCGCTTCACCGCCCCCTGGCTGACCGACAAGCCCACGGACCGCGCCACCGTCGATCACTGGCTGGCGGTGGACCAGTACATCGGCGGCATCGAGCATGCGATCCTGCACCTGCTCTACGCCCGTTTCTTCACCCGGGCGATGCGGGAGACCGGCTGGTCAGGCGTGTCCGAGCCCTTCGCCGGCCTGTTCACCCAGGGCATGGTCGTCCACGAGACCTACAAGGATGCGTCGGGGGCCTGGGTGCCCCCGGCGGATGTGCGCCTCACCAGCGAGGGCGGTGAGCGGCAGGCGTTTCACGTGAAAACCCAGGGGCCGGTCACCATCGGCCCCATCGAGAAGATGTCGAAGTCCAAGAAGAACGTGGTCGATCCCGACGACATCATCGCCAGCTACGGGGCCGACACCGCCCGCTGGTTCATGCTGTCGGATTCACCGCCGGAGCGGGACGTGATCTGGACGGAGGAGGGCGTGCAGGGCGCCGCCCGCTTCGTGCAGCGGGTCTGGCGCCTCGTGAACGCCTCCGTGGCGGCCACCGGCGGCGGCGCGGCGGATCTCGCCGTGCGCAAGGCGGCGCACCGCGCCCTGGCGGCGGTGGGGGAGGATGTGGAACGGCTGCGGTTCAACCGCTGCGTGGCGCACATCTACACCCTGGCCAACGCCCTGGACGAAGCCCTCCGCGGGGCGGTCTCGGCGGAGGCGGCTACGGAGGCGGCGGGCATCCTCGTCCAGCTCATCGCACCGATGATGCCCCATCTCGCGGAGGAGTGCTGGACCGCCCTCGGCCGCACGGGTCTCGTCGCGGCGGCCCCCTGGCCGGAGGCCGAGGCGGGCCTGCTCGTGGAAGACGAGATCACCCTGCCGGTGCAGATCAACGGCAAGAAGCGGGCGGACGTCACCGTCCCCCGGGACGCCGACGCGAAGGCCGTCGAGGCGGCGACCCTCGCCCTCGACGCGGTTCAGAAGGTGCTGGAGGGCAAGGCTCCCCGAAAAGTGATCGTCGTCCCCGGGCGGATCGTGAACCTCGTGGTGTGAGGCGGGGAGGGGGCGATGCGCCATCGGCCAGAAAAGCCCCGCAACTTATGATGGGATAGTCACGACCCCTTAAGATCAATGTGGGCATTTTGCACACGGACCCGCCGCCGGGCGAAGCCGGTGCCCCTTGCTCACGAGGATGATCGTGACCACCATCTCGTCCGCGACGCAGACCTATTCGCCGCCCGCGACCTCCCACGCCCGTTCCGGCAAGGGCCGCATGGCGGAGGCCATCGCCCAGCAGCAGCAAGCCGGGGCGTTGAGCAGCACCGACGCCACCGCCCTCACCAGCGCGCTCAGCTCCATCGATTCGAGCCTCCAGGGCGATGCGGCCTCCGGCGTCTCGGGCAGCGCGTCGGCCTCGGCCGGCAACCGCCTCGATCCCTCGGCGATGAAGGACCGGATCGACAGCCTGATTTCGGATCAGGTGAGCAGCGGCGCCCTGACCAGCGATCAGGCCTCCGAACTCACGAACCTGTTCTCCAGCCACGGCACCAGCGTCACCGGGTCCACCGACACCGCCGCCGGGGCGCCACCCCCGCCCCCCGGCCCGCCGCCCTCGGGCGCTGGCGCGGACAGCGGCTCGGCGATTACGGGATCGTCGGGCACGACCTCCAGCAGCGACCTGCTGTCGACCTTCATCCAACAGCTCCAGGCCGCCCAATCGAACGGGGCGGGCTATGGCGCGAGCGGCACCTCGGCCTCGACGCAGTCCCAGGCCCTGCTGTTCGACTTCAAAAGCTAAATCGCCCTCACCGGGCGGCCGGTCTCTCGTCCCCCGGCGCGGCCGGTCTCTTGCACTGATCCCCCAACGGGCGCATCCGCCCGGGGGTGGGGGCAGTGCGGAGACATGACGGAATGACGGACAGGCCGAAGGTCGCCTTCATCGGAACGGGCGGGACGATTTCCTCGCTCGGTCGCGATACTCTCGACATCCTGGACTACACGGCCACCGACCGGCGCCTGGAGGCCGGAGCCATCGTCGCGGCGGTGCCCGAACTCGGTGCGGTCGCCGACGTGATCCCGGTTCCGTTCCGGGCGGTGCCGAGCCCGGCCATCGGGTTCGCGGAGTGGCGCGATCTCGTGCTGCTGTGCGAACGGGCCGTGGCGGACCATCCCGATCTCGCCGGCATCGTCATCGGCCACGGCACCGCCACCCTGGAGGAGACCGCCTACGCCCTCGGCCTCACCCTCACCGTCACGGTGCCGGTGGTGCTGGTGGGCTCGCAGCGACCGATGAGCGCCCTCTCCACCGACGCGGCGCTCAACCTCGTGGCGGCCGTGCGCACCGCCGCCGCCCCGGCCTCCCGGGGGCGCGGCGTCCTCGTGGTGCTCAACGACGAGATCCAGGCGGCCCGTGACGTCACCAAGACCTCCGTCGCCCGTCTCCAGACCTTTCGGACGGCGGATTTCGGCATCCTCGGCCATGTGGATGGGGCCGGCGTCCACTACTACCGCCGCACCGAGCGCGCCCATGCGCCGGGCACCCCCTTCGACATCCGCGCCCGGACGGCCCTTCCCCGGGTCGACATCGCCTACGGCTACGCCGATGCCGACGGCACCGCCGTGCGGGCGTTCCGCGCCGCCGGGGCGAGGGGCCTCGTGGCGGCGGGGCTCGCACCGGGTATGGTGCCGCCGGGGGAGGCCGAGGCCCTCGCGGAGGCGGTGGAGGCGGGCCTGCCGGTGGTGATGTCGACCCGGGCGGGGAGCGGCGTCGTGCCGCTCACCACACGCCTGCGGGAGCGTGGCATCCTCAGCGCCGACAACCTCACGCCGCAGAAGGCGCGGATCCTCCTGGCCCTCGCCCTCACCGTCACGCAGGACAAGGGCGAACTCGCCCACCTGTTCGCCACCTACTGAGGTCCGGCCATGCTCCCCGCCATCGATCCCGCGCAGTCCCTGCTCGTCGTCATCGACCTCCAGGCCCGGCTCGTCCCGGCGATCGCGGAGGGGGAGGGGGTCGTCGCCACGGCGCGGCGGCTCTGCGCCGCCGCCGACCTCATCGGGGTGCCGGTGCTCCTCACGGAGCAGAACCCGGCGGGGCTCGGCGCCACCGTACCCGACCTCGCCGGCCGGGAGGCCTTCCCGAAGATGGAGTTCGACGTGACGCGGACCCCCGGTTTCCTCGACCGGCTGGCCCCCGGCGCGGACGTGATCCTGGCCGGATGCGAGGCGCATATCTGCGTCCTGCAAACGGCGCTGGGCCTCCTCGGCACCGGGCATCGGGTGCGGGTCGTCCGCGATGCGGTGGGCTCCCGCCGGATCGAGAACCGCGAGGCGGCGCTGGCCCGCCTCGCGGCCCAGGGGGCCGACGTGGTGACGAGCGAGATGGTGATGTTCGAATGGCTCGGAAGCGCGGCGCACCCGCGCTTCCGCGATGTCGTGAAGCTGGTGAAGTAGGCGTTCAGGTTTCCACCAGGGCCGCGCGGGTCGCCCCGTCGGCCCCGATGTCGCCGGTACCCACCATGCCGAGGGCCTCGATGAGGCGGACCCGGGCCCGGCTCACCCGGCTCTTGATGGTGCCCACCGCCACCCCGCAGATCTCCGCCGCCTCCTCATAGGTGAAGCTCTGCGCGCCCACGAGGATCAGCGCCTCGCGCTGCGAGTGCGGCAGCAGGTTCAGGGCTTCCTGGAACTGCGCCATCTCCATCCGCACCTCCTGCTCGGGCAGGGAAGCGAGGCGGGCGGCGTGGACGCCGTCGGCATCCTCCACCTCGCGCTTGCGCTTGCGCTGCTCCGAGTAAAACAGGTTGCGCAGGATGGTGAACAGCCACGCCGTGAGGTTGGTCCCGCGCCGGAAGCTCGCGGCCTTGGTCCAGGCGCGCACCAGCGTGTCCTGAACGAGGTCGTCGGACCGGTCGAGGTCGTAGGTCAGGGAGAAGGCGAAGGCCCGGAGCGCGGGAATCGCGCCGAGGAGCATGTCGCGCATCTCCGCGTCGGCACCCGGGGGCGTACCCAGGGGCGGGATGGAGGGGGCAGCAGCATGCATCATCGCAGTGACTCCCGTTCGCCGCCCTCGGCCAGATCGTCCAGCAGGGCACGCAGGTGGTCGGGGATCGGCAGGGCGAGCATCTGCGCGTAGTGGCGCTGCAGCTCCTCACCGATCCGGGCACGGGCCGTGGCGTCGATGGGACGTCGCGGGGGTCCGGCGAGCGGGGCTCCCGGAGCGGGCCCCTCCCGCACGGAGGGCGTTTCCCGCCCCTCGTCGTGGTCGTGCATCGTCGTTCCCCCAAGCGGGCGGACGAGCGGACGGTGCCGGTGGATCCGAGGAAAAGAGAGCTACGGTCCAGCCGGCGGCGTCCGGACGCATCGCCGATGCCGGGCTGGTAATGGGAGTGGATTTAATCGGTTCTGAATTGAATATTCAGCGAATGTTAACGTGCTTAACTACGAACGTTGCCGGATTGTTACAA
>JAKONI010000142.1 GCA_022702015.1 Beijerinckiaceae bacterium
CGCCGAGCCGGGTCCGCCGGGCTCCGGCCCGCCCCTGAAGCCCCTGCCGCCGCTCAAGCTGGTGGGTGGACAGGTGCTGTTCAGCGGCTTCCCCATCCCCAACGTGCGCGTGCCGCCGTTGTATTGAACGGTGTTCCGTTTCGCCGACGGTCAACGCCGTGTCACGGCGTGGAGCCGCCGGCTTTGTGCCTGATCCCGGACCACCGCCGCGATGATGCGGAGGAAGGGACCACTGAAGGCACCGATCGGCCCTGGAACTTCGAGGTCGAACGTCTCGTCTTCGCTGAAGCGGTTGTATTCATCGAGGATCAGGAAGGATGGATAGTCCAATCCTCCACGTCGGCATTCCATTTCCGGCACTGCGAGAAAAGCACGCTCGGGTCTCGGCTGCTGCGACGTCAGCGGGAAAACGAAAAGCACCGAAGGATTTGCGGGCGTCCGAACGACGACGCATGACGGACGTGCCTTGCGACCTGATTCTTCGCCCCGTGCCGCCTCCCGCGCCCAGAGGTAATGATAGCGGATCAAGTCGCCCGGCTTAAGCATTCGGCAGCTCGTCGCCGAGGATGGCGGCTAGGCCGTCCATCAGCTCGGCGTTCACCGCGTTGGGAGCGCCTTCCACCGTAAAGGCCATCTGGCGCGGCAGGCCCGCCAAGCTGCGATAGCGTTCGGCTTGGACGATGACCAGCCGCTCCTTGCCGTACTTCGTGAGGGCGACGGGTTCGGACAGGGCCGTCTCGAGGATCTCGCCTGAAAGACGGTTCATGTCTGAGAACGAATAGCTCTTCATCCCAACCTCCAGCATTCCACCTAAGATACGTAACTTAGGTGGAATCGGAAAGGGTGTCGCGCGAGACGTGAGCGCTTACTTCCCATCCTCCGCCGGGCGCGGCCGGCCGAAATCCGGGGCGGCGGTGTCCTGCCCGAGGGCGACGATGCTCCGGCGGATCGCCCGGGTGCGGGTGAACATCGCGTGCAGCGCCTCGCCGTCGCTCCAGCGTACCGCCCGCGCCAGGGCGGCGAGGTCCTCGTTGAACCGGCCGAGCATCTCCAGCACGGCATCGCGGTTGTTGAGGAAGATGTCGCGCCACATCGTCGGGTCTGAGGCGGCGATGCGGGTGAAATCGCGGAAACCGCTCGCGGAGAACTTGATCACCTCGGATTGCGTCACCGCCTCCAGGTCGGCGGCGGTGCCGACGATGTTGTAGGCGATGAGGTGCGGCACGTGGCTGGTGATGGCGAGCACGCGGTCGTGGTGCTCCGGGCTCATGGTCTCGACCAGTGCTCCCATCCCCTCCCAGAGGCCACGGACCCGCAGGACCGCATCCTCGGGGGTGCCCTCCGGTGGGGTGAGGATGCACCAGCGGCCGGCGAACAGGGTCGAGAAGCCGGCATCCGGGCCGGAATATTCTGTGCCGGCGATGGGGTGGCCGGGCACCAGGGCGACTCCCTCGGGCAGGTGCGGCTGGATCGCCGCCACCACCGAGCCCTTCACCGAGCCGACGTCGGAGATCACCGCCCCCGGCTTCAGCCGGGGCGCCATCGCCTCCGCGACGGCTCCCATGGCGCCGACGGGCACGCAGAGCACGACGACATCCGTGTCCCGCGCGCCCTCGGCCGCGTCGCCGGTCACGTGGTCCGCGATGGCGAGTTCGCGCACCCGCTCCCGCACGGCCTCGTCGGCGTCCACGGCGACGATCTCCCGCGCGAGGCCGTAGCGGCGGGCGGCCCGGGCGATCGAGGAGCCGATCAGTCCGAGGCCGACGACGGCGAGCCGGCCGATGGGGGGAACGGCCGCCTCAGGCACGGGCGCCCCGCACGAAATCCGCGAGCGCCGCGAGGAAGGCGGTGTTCGCCTCGGCGCTCGCCACCGTCACCCGCAGCGCGTGCGGCAGGCCGTAGGCCCCCACCCGCCGGGTGATGAGGCCGCGCTCGGTGAGAAAGTTGTCGGCGTCCTCCGCCGAGCGGCCGGGCTCGTCGGGGAAGTGGATCAGCACGAAGTTCGCCACGCTCGGCGTCACGGTCAGGCCGAGGGCCCGCGCCCCATCGGTGAGCCGGGGGAGCCACTCGGCGTTGTGGGCGGCGGCGGCGGCCACGTGCGCCTCGTCGGCGATGGCCGCCGTCCCCGCCGCGATGGCGGGCCCCGAGACGTTGAACGGGCCACGGATCCGGTTGACGGCGTCCACCACGTGGGCGGGGGCGAGCATCCAGCCGACCCGCAGCGCGGCGAGGCCGTAGATCTTCGAGAAGGTCCGCGTCATCACGACGTTCTCGGCCTCTAAAGCGAGTTCCAGCCCGGCGGTGTAGTCGTTCGCGCGGACATACTCGGCATAGGCGCCGTCGATGACCAGGAGCACGTGGCGGGGGAGAGCCGCGTGGAGCCGCCGGATCTCCTCGAAGGGGAGATAGGTGCCGGTCGGGTTGCTCGGATTCGTCACGTAGACGATCCGCGTGCGGTCGGTGACGCGGGCGAGGATCGCGTCGACGTCGGAGGTCAGGTCGCGCTCCGGGGCGACCACGGCGGTGCCCCCGGAGGCCAGGATGGCGATCCGGTACACGAGGAAGCCGTGCTCGGAGTAGATGCCCTCGCCCCCCGGGCCGCAATAGGCGTAGGCGAGCAGGGACAGCAACTCGTCGGACCCGGCGCCGCAGACGATCCGGTCCGGGTCGAGGCCGAAGCGCCGGCCGATGGCCGCGCGCAGTTCCGTGGCCCGCCCATCGGGGTAGGTCTCGAGCTTGGCGGCGGCCGCGTGCAGGGCCGCCAGGGCCGCCGGGCTCGGGCCGAGCGGCGTCTCGTTCGAGGACAGCTTATGGACCTTGCCGCCGCCCGGCCGGCCGCTCTTGCCGGGGACATAGGTGTCGATCGCCAGGACGCCGGGGCGCGGTTCCGGGCGGAAGGGGGTGGCGGAGGGCGGGGCGGAGGGCGGGGCGGAGGGCGGGACGGAGGACATGGCTGGGATCTTGGAAGCGGTCGGCCGACGGGTCGGATGCGACGATCCGGTCCCTGTACAGCATTTCGCCCGCCGGTGAAGCTCGACGGGTTCCGCCGGGCCGGCGTGGGCCTCCTCCGGGGGGAATCCCGCCGCCCAACCCGGCCCGGCACAAATGTCGCGGGGCACCGGTCACGATTCGGCCTGTTGTTTTAGACAATAGCTCCTCGTCCGGCCGTAGGAATGACGGCTGAACTGACCTCGGTGTCATCAACGATGTTTGGCGATTGGCTTGCCCCCTGTCTCTTCGTGGCCGGAATTCTCACCTGCGTGGCGGCGGACCTGCGCCTGCGCCGGGGTGATACCGGCTCGGTCACGAACGGGTTCATCACCGCCGCCGGGGCTGGTCTCGTCTTCGTAGCCTGCGCCGCCGCCATCCGCTGATCGGCCGATCCGCGTTGACGCCTCAACGGCGGGCGATTACCTCCGATGGGCTCGGTCCGGTGGATGTCCGCCGGCGGCTCAACCGGACACCTCGGCCCCACGCCGTCTCCGAAGCCCCGCAATGGATCATCAATTGGATACGGCCCTGCGGCCGGACGCCGCCGACCACCCCGCCCCCCGCCCGGCGGAGCCGTCGCAGGCCCTCGATCCCAAGGGCCTGATCGCCCGATTCGCCGCCGACCGGCCGCTGCCGACCGATGCGGGCGTGCCGCTCGCGCCGTTCCAGGTCGCCTACCAGACCGCCGGCACCCTCAACGCCGACCGCTCGAACGCGGTGCTGATCTGCCATGCGCTGACCGGCGACCAGCATTTCGCCCACACCCACCCGGTCACGGGCAAGCCCGGCTGGTGGGAGACCCTCGTGGGCCCCGGCAAGCCGGTGGATACCGACCGCTACTTCGTGGTCTGCTCCAACGTCGTCGGATCGTGCATGGGCTCCACCGGCCCGGCCTCCATCGACCCCGCCACCGGGCAACCTTACGGCCTGAACTTTCCCCTCGTCACCATCCGCGACATGGTCCGGGCGCAGGCGATGCTCCTCGACCACCTCGATATCGACAGCCTGTTCCTCTGCATCGGCGGCTCGATGGGCGGGATGCAGGTGCTGCAATGGGCCTCCCTCTACCCGGAGCGGGTTTTCGCCGCGATGCCCATCGCCACCGGCGCCCGGCATTCCGCGCAGAACATCGCCTTCCACGAGGTCGGCCGCCAGGCGATCATGGCCGATCCCGCCTGGGCGGACGGACGCTACCTGGAGGAGGGGACGCGCCCCTCGAAGGGGCTCGGCGTCGCGCGGATGGGCGCGCACATCACCTACCTCTCGGAGCCGGCCTTGCACCGCAAGTTCGGCCGCCGCTTCCAGGGTGGCTCGGCGCCGACCTTCTCCTTCAACGCCGACTTCCAGATCGAGAGCTACCTGCGCCACCAGGGTCTGAGCTTCGTGGAGCGGTTCGATGCCAACGCCTACCTCTATCTCACCCGGGCGATGGATTATTTCGACCTCGCCGCCGACCATGGCGGGGTGCTGGCCAACGCCTTCCGGGGCACGAAGACACGCTTCTGCGTGATTTCCTTCACCTCGGACTGGCTGTTCCCCACGGCCGATTCGCGGGTGATCGTCCACGCCCTGAACGCGGCGGCGGCGCCGGTCGCCTTTGTGGAGGTGGAGACCGACAAGGGCCACGACGCCTTCCTCCTCGACGAGCCGGCGATGTTCGCCGCCGCGCGCGGCTTCATCGACGCCGCCGCCCGGGCTCGCGGCCTGTGACCGACGCCACACCCCAGGCCCGCCTCTGGCGCGCCACCAAGGCCCTGCCCCGGGAGACGGCCGGCATCCGCGTCGATCACCTGCTGATGCTCGACCTCGTGCCGGCCGGCGCCCGGGTCCTCGATATCGGCTGCGGCGACGGGGCGCTCCTCGCCCTCCTGCGCGACCGGCGGGGAATCGACGGGCGCGGGATCGAATTGTCCCGCGAGGGGGTGAATGCCTGCCTCGCCCGGGGCCTGCCGGTGATCCAGGGGGACGCGGATACGGACCTCGCGAACTACCCCGACGGGGCGTTCGACGTGGTGATGATGTCCCAGACCATCCAGGCGACCCGCCAGCCCCGCGAGGTGCTGGAGCATCTCCTGCGGATCGGGCGTCAGGTGATCATCTCCTTCCCGAATTTCGGTCATTGGCGGGTGCGCAGCGAGTTGGCCCTGCGCGGACGGATGCCGATGACCGACCTCCTGCCCGAGGCGTGGTACGAGACCGCCAACATCCACCACTGCACGATCCGCGACTTCGTGGGCCTGTGCCGCCTGCTGGGCGCCCGGATCGAGACGGCGGCCGCCCTCGACGCCCGGGGCCGGCCGATGCGCTTCGCCCTGCCGTGGTGGATCTGGAACCTGTTCGGCGCGCAGGGGGTGTTCCTGCTGGCGAAGGACCGGCGGGAGGGCTGAGCCGCCAACCGGCGGGGATCGTTGCGACATGCGGGACAAGGCACCGTGGTCCTCCTTCCCGCAACGGGGGAGGGGGAACCGGCGTGCCTCTTGGCCTGTCCCCCAACCGTCACCGCAGGGTGTCGATGTGCCGTTCGCAGACTTGCCGGACCAGCACCATTGAATCCTCGAGCCGTGCGAAGCCGTAGGCCAGTTCCTCGTCGGTGATGCGATAGCGAGGCGAGTAGCGCGCCTTGATGTAGGCGTCCTTGAACAGCTCGAAGCAGCGGCGGCTGAGGCCGTTCCGCGCGGGCCAGACGTCCCGCAACTCCGGGGCCAGATCTTCCGCCTTCTTACGAAGATCCCGGATGTTGTGCGTGTGCGGGGAATACAGGGTCAACGTCAGCATCACGCAGGCATAGGCATTCTCCGCAGCCTGATGCGCCATGAAGGCCGCCCATTTGCGGGAGCCGCCTTCCGAGGCGACCTTTGCCAACTGAAGCGCGCTCTCGGCATCGGGCAACCAACCCTCGTAATTGCCGATGGTCTCCTCGCGGATGATCTCCGGCGGCATGGTGCCCGGCTTGGCGAGGGGAAACCCCTTCGCCTCGTACAGCGCGACCCCATCCCGCACGAGGTTCAGGAAGAACGGACGCCCGCGGGCGATCTGGTCGTTCACGTCGGCATAGTCGTGCAGGACGACGTTGATCTCGGGAAAGCGGATGTCGATCAGGTGCCGGCGCGTCAGCCGATCCTCGGCCTCTTCCCAGTATTCGGCCTTGTCCGTCAGCTTCGTATGGTTGACGACCACCAGGATGTCGAAATCCGACAGGTATCCGGTGCTCGGGCTATCGACCCAATCGCCCCGGGCGAAGGAGCCGAACAGGATGACATTGAGGATGCGCCCGTTGCGGGTCCACGCTTGTGTCCCCCGCTCGATCTTCCTCTCGAACTCCTCCAGCAGCACTTTCAGGACGTACTGGAGGTGCCGCCGCCGAAGACGGGGAAGATGGTCCAGGCTGGTCTTCATCACGCGGGTGCCGGGCGCCGGACGGGCGCTTCACCCGTTGGTACTCGACGGGCCCGGCCAAGGCCAGGAGGCCGGGCTACTTCGCCCCCCGGTGCAAATCCCCCTCGATCAGCAGCGCGCTGCGGCTGTCGAGGCGGGTGCGGTAGACCTGGAGGTTCTCCATCACCCGCTGGACGTAGTTCCGCGTCTCCGTGAACGGGATCCGCTCCACCCAGTCGATCACGTCGACCTCGCCCTTGCGGGGGTCGCCGTAGGCGTCGATCCACTTCTTCACGTTGCCGCCGCCGGCATTGTACGAGGCGAAGGCGAGGACGTAGGAGCCCCGCCAATCCTCCATCAGCTCGCCGAGATGGGCTTGGCCGAGCTTGGCGCAGAAGGCCGGATCGCTCGTCAGGCGGTCCGGGTCGAAGGCGGTGGAGACGCGCTTGGCCGTGCGCAGGGCGGTGGCCGGCATCATCTGCATCAACCCCCGCGCGCCCACGCCGGAGCGGGCGCGCGGATCGAACTGGCTCTCCTGCCGGGCGATGGCGTAGACCATGGCCCGCTCCACCTGCGGCACGGCGGTGAAGGTCTCGTAGGCCGGGATGCCGATGGTCGGGAAGGCGTGGGCGTCGAGCGGCAGGCCCCGGTGCAGGGCGAGCTTGCCCACGGCGACCAGGGCGCGGGCGTCCTTCATCTCGGTGGCGACGTCACCCAGAGCCTGCGCCTCGCGGGCATCGGTGAGGGCCTTGGCCGAATCGATGAACAGGGGCAGGGCGAGGTCGGAGAGCCCGGCCTGTTCCAGCAGGCGCAGAGCCCGCACGGAGAGACGGTCCTCGAAGGCCTGCCGTTCGGCGCCCTCCAGCACCGGCACGGCCCGGAGCGGCAGGCTGGTCTGCCCCAGCTTGGCCCGGGCGACCTGCCCGTAATAGGCGATCGGCTGCGCGGCGGCCTTCTCGTAGAAGCGCCGGGCCTCGTCCGCCCGGCCCAAGGCCTCGGCGGCCCGGCCCTGCCAGTAGGCGCCCCGGGCGAGGGAGTTCGGCCCCTCGGCCGAAGCCGCGACCCGCGCGAAGTGGAGGGCCGCCTTCTCCGGGTCGGCGAGGAAGCGCAGGGCGATCCAACCGGCGTGGAACTCGGCCTCGATCCGCTTCTCCGGGGTGCGGGCGCCGTGGCCGCTCACCACGGCGTAGGCGGTCTTGGCGTCCCCGGCATCGAGGAGTTTGCGGGCGACGATCCGGCGCTCCACCCACCACTCGTCGCCATCGACCAGCACATCGGGGTTCGTCGGCGCGGTGGCGAGCACGGCGGCGGCCTCCACCGGCTTGTCGGCCCGGCGGAAATACTGCGCCCGGGAGAACAGGTAGGAGACGTCCCCCCGCAGCGAGGGCGGGACGGCGGACAGCGCCGCCGCCGCGCCGGAGCTCTTGTCCTCCACCGCCCGGCGGGCCCGCACGAGGCTCGCGTAGCCGCCCCCGGCGAAGGCGGCGGCACGGCCGGCGGTCTCCCAATCCTCCTTGAGCAGCGCCCGCTCCATGCGGAAGCGGTGGTCGATCCGGGTCAGCAGGTCGGGGAAGGCATCCTGCACCTTGGCTTCGAGGTTGCGCCCGAAGGTCTCGTTGCGCCACAGGTCGCGGACGAGGTCGGCGGCGTCGGCCTCCAGCCCCTCGGCCCGCAGGGCCAGCGCCAGGGCGAACTTCCCCGGCGCGCTCGTGGGCTTCGCGCCGGCGAAGAAGGCCCGCACCGTGGCCGGCGCCTTGCGCTCGCTCAGCAGCGTCTCCTCCGCCCGGCGGCGCAGGAGCGGCCCCCCCGGCCAGTCGGGGTTGGCGCGGGTGAAGGCGACGGTGCGCTCGAAGCCGATGCCGGCCCCGGCGCGGATCGCCACCCATTGCAGCAGGGCGCGGGCGGCCGGATCGGTGAAGCCCTCGGCCATGCGGTCGGCATCGGAGACCTTGCCCTTGCGGTAGAGGTCGATCGCCCCGCGCAGCAGGGTGAGGTCCGTCTCCCCCGAGGCCTTGGGCCGGGCGAGGTCGGGCACCTCCGGCACCGGGGCGGCGGGCGTCACCGCCGCGTCGGGCAGGGGGAAGGCGATGGGGGCGTCGGGGTCGGCGGAGGCGTAGGCCGAGGCGGCGCCGGGCTTGCGCTCGGTCTCCTCGGCCCGGACGGTCTCCGTCCGCAGCCCGTCCCCGGCCTCGTCCAGCGGCGTGAGCGCGGCGGGGGTGGCCGGCACGATGTCGGCGGCGCGGGTGGCGGGCGCGGCGGAGCCCACCGCGAGGGCGAGGGCGGCGACGCGCGCGCGCTTCGAGACGATGGCCCGGATCACGACCCCACCCTCTTCATGGCCGCAGCGTGAAAGATGAAAGGTGCGGGTGGACTGATTAAGGAGCCGTTAGTCCTGTCCGAGATCCGTTTGCGCGAGGCCCCGCGAGGCCCTATGTCTGCGCGCTCGCGCCAAGACGGCGCGGGTGCATGGCGGCCATACGACCGCATGGATCCCCTGGGATGCCCGAGATGACCGAGACCACCGCCCGCTTGCGGGGTTCGATGACCGCGCTGGTGACGCCCTTCCGCGACGGGACCTTCGACGAGCAGGCGTTCCGAAAGTTCGTGCGCTGGCAGATCGAGCAGGGGAGCCACGGCCTCGTGCCCACGGGCACGACGGGCGAGAGCCCGACCCTTACCCATGCCGAGCACGACCGGGTGGTGGAGGCCTGCATCGACGAAGCCGGCGGCCGGGTGCCGGTGGTCGCGGGCGCCGGGTCGAACTCCACCGCCGAGGCGGTGGAGCGGGCGCGGCATGCCGAGAAGGCCGGCGCCGACGCCGTCCTCGTGGTCACGCCCTACTACAATAAGCCGACGCAAGGCGGCCTCTACGCCCACTTCAAGGCGATCAACGATGCGGTCGGCATTCCGATCATCATCTACAACATCCCGCCCCGGTCCGTCATCGACATGAGCGTCGAGACGATGGCCCGGCTCTTCGAACTGAAGAACATCGTCGGGGTGAAGGACGCGACCGCGAAGATCGACCGCGTCAGTCAGCAGCGACTGGCCATGGGCGAGAGCTTCGTCCAGCTTTCAGGCGAAGATGCGACGGCGATCGGCTTCAACGCCCAGGGCGGCCACGGCTGCATCTCGGTGGTGGCCAACGTCGCCCCGCGCCTCTGCGCCGACCTGCAGGAGGCCTCGCTCGGGGGCGACTACGCCAAGGCTCTGGCGATCCAGGACCGGCTGTACCCGCTCCAGAGCGGCCTGTTCGCCGAGGCCAATCCCGGCCCGGTGAAGTACGCCCTCTCCCGCCTCGGCCACATGAACGAGGATCTCCGCCTTCCCCTCGTGGCCATCTCGGACGAGACCCGGCGGATCGTCGACGGCGCCCTGCGCCATGCCGGCCTCCTCGAAGGCTGAACCCGACACAGCAGAAGAGAGACCCCAGCGACATGGCGCCGAAGACGGAGCCCGGACGGCGCGTGGTGGCCGACAACCGGGCCGCGCGCTTCCACTACACGATCGAGGATACCCTGGAGGCCGGCATCTCGCTGACCGGCACCGAGGTCAAATCCCTGCGCGGCGGCAAGGCGACGATCGGCGAGGCCTATGCCGGCCCCTCCGGCAACGACCTCATGCTGTTCAACGCCTACATTCCCGAATACCTGGAGGCGAACCGCTTCAACCACGATACGAAGCGTCCGCGCCGCCTGCTGCTGCATCGCCGCCAGATCAACAAGTTGATCGGCGCGACGCAGCGGCAGGGCTATACGGTGGTCCCGCTCAAGATCTATTTCAACGAGCAGGGCCGCGCGAAGGTCGAGCTGGGCCTGGGCAAGGGCAAGCAGGCGCACGACAAGCGCGAGGCCGCGAAGGAGCGCGACTGGAAGCGGGATCAAGCCCGCCTGTTGCGCGACCGGGGATAAATCGAGCTGGGGGCCTCACGCGATCTCCGGCGGGAGGGATACGCCATGACCGCCAACCTGCTGAGCCTGCCCCACGATCTGCCGGTGCCCCAGGACGACGGGGGCGCCGACCATCTCCGCGGGGGCCACCTGCCCGACGTGGCCCTCCGGGCGACCGATGGCAGCCTCGTCTCCCTCGCGAAGCTGAAGGGGCGCACGGTCGCCTACGCCTATCCCCGCACCGGCGAGCCGGGCAAGGCATCCCTCGTGGCGGATTGGGAGGCGATCCCCGGGGCGCGGGGCTGCACCCCGCAATCGTGCGACTTCCGGGACCATTTCAGCGCGCTGAAGGCCCTCGGCGTCGATCACGTCTTCGGCCTGTCGACGCAGACGACGGACTACCAGAAGGAGGCGGTGGACCGCCTCCACCTGCCGTTCCCCATCCTGTCCGATGCTCACCGCGCCTTCGCCCTCGCGGCCCGTCTGCCGACCTTCGAGGTGGCGGGCCACGTGCTGATGAAGCGGCTCTCGCTGGTGATCGACGACGGCGTCGTCACGCACGTCATCTATCCGGTCTTCCCGCCGGACGAGAGCGCCCGGCAGGTGATCGCGTGGCTGGAAGCCCCTTCCCGGGCCGGAGCCTAATCCTCGTCCTGATCCGGCTGGCGGATGCCGTAGCGGTTCTCGAGATTCGGGCGAGCATCGACCCGCCCGCGCACCGGCGCGTCGCCGGGGGGGCGGGCTTGGCGCTCCCCCGGGTCACGGCCGATCCTCGCGGCGAGGCTCGACAGGTCGAGGAATTCATCCGCCTGCCGGCGCAACTCGTCGGCGATCATGGCGGGCTGCGTCTGGATCGTGGAGATCACCGTCACCCGCACGCCCCGGCGCTGCATCGCCTCCACGAGGGAGCGGAAATCCCCGTCCCCGGAGAACAGCACCATGTGGTCGATGCGCGGCGCCAGCTCCAGGGCATCGATGGCGAGTTCGATGTCCATGTTGCCCTTGAACCGCCTGCGGCCGGCGGAATCGGTGAATTCACGCACGGGCTTCGTGACGACGCGGTAGCCGTTGTAGTCCAGCCAATCGATCAACGGCCGGATGGACGAGTACTCCTGGTCCTCGATCATCGCCGTATAATAGAAGGCGCGGATCAGGTTCTCGCGAGATTGAAAGTCTTTCAGAAGCTTTTTGTAGTCGATATCGAAGCCGAGGGCCTTGGTGGTCGCGTAAAGATTGGCGCCGTCAATGAAGATGGCGCACCGTTGGTGGGATTGCATGAATGTGTCCTGGGAATACGTGATCGATGAATAACTTCGGCATTGCTCGCCCAAAAATCCCGGGATCGAGCGCGGCTTCGTTCGCGATCAGATATGTCGAGCGAGGAAATGATGCTGATTTTCGATCAGCGGCAACGCGCGCAAAATTGCGGAAGTATAAGAGAATGTCAAGTCGATTAGCGGGTTTCTCGATTGGACGTTACTGAATGTTTCGATCAAATATTGGTAAAATCAACTTCAAGTCAGCATAGCGCCTGGCGACGCCTTTTCCCCCGTTCATCCGTTCACCCGCTGCACGCTGCTCACCGGACGCTTGCTGCGCAGTTCCGCGATGATGGCGGTGAGGTGCTGAAGATCCCAGACCGAGAGGTCGAGGGTGATGTCAGTGAAGTCCTGGGTGCGGCGCTTCATGGAGATGTTGTCGATGTTGCCGTCATGGTCGGCGATGACCTGGGCGATCTGGGCGAACACCCCCGGCTCGTTGATCGATTGCAGCGAGAGCCGCGCCGGAAAACGCTCGATCCCCGAAGCCTCGGTATCCCAGCGCACGTCGAGCCAGCGCTCGGGCTCGTTGTCGAAGGCCGCGAGCGCCGCCGACTGGATCGGGTAGACGGTGACGCCGACGCCCGGGGTCAGGATGCCGACGATCCGGTCGCCCGGGACGGCGCCGCCGTTCGGCGCGAAGGTCACCGGCAGATCGCCGGCAAGGCCGCGGATCGGGATCGCGTCGCTGCGCTCCTCGTCCGCGCCGTCCTTGCCCTCGGCGCCCGGGAAGGTCAGCCGCATCGTCTGGTCGGCCGAGCGGACGAGGCGGCCGGCACCGCCGATCGGCCCCGGTGCGGCGGCCGGCCGGCGCTCGTCGCGGTGGTCCGGATAGACGGCTCGGACCACGTCGCCCGAGAACATCTCGCCGCGCCCGACGGCGGCGAACACGTCCTCGGTGGTGGCGCGGGCGAGCCGTGGCAGGGCGCCCCGCAGCTTGTCCTCCGAGAAGGTCTTGGCGGCGCGCTCGAAGGCCCGATCGAGGATCTGGCGGCCCAGCCCGGCATATTGCCGGCGCACCGCGGCCCGGGTCGCCCGCCGGATCGCCGCCCGGGCCTTGCCGGCGATC
>JAKONI010000143.1 GCA_022702015.1 Beijerinckiaceae bacterium
AACACCCGATCCCATCTCGAACTCGGCCGTGAAACGCGCCAGCGCCCATGGTACTGTGTCCTAAGGCACGGGAGAGTCGGTCGCCGCCAGACCTGCCCAACGCACATCACTCCCTCATCACGATCCGATGCGCCAAAAGGCCGCCCTCACGGGCGGCCTTTTGGCGTTCAAGGCGTCGGTACATGACGAAGCTGTCATGGATCCGCGACCCAGCCGTAATCATCGCTCCCCGATACTCTTGCCCTGGGTACGGCTCCGTACCTCCCACATGCTCCACCGCGATGCGGCGGGGCGTGCGGTCTCAGCAGGGGAGGGGAGTTCATGTTCGCTCACTCGCATTCCACTGAACGGCCTCCCGCGCTAAGAGGCCCGGTCATGCGGATCCTGGTTATCGAGGACGACGGCGACGCGGCCGCCTATATCGTCAAAGCGTTTCGCGAACTCGGTCACGCGGCCGAAAGCGCCGGAAACGGGCTCGATGGCTATGCCCTGGCCAGCGACGGCGCGTACGATGTCCTCATCATCGACCGGATGCTTCCCAAGCTGGACGGTCTGTCCGTTATCCGCTCGCTGCGGGAGCAGGGGATCGCCACCCCTGTCCTGATCCTCTCCGCGCTTGGGCAGGTGGACGACCGGGTGAAGGGGCTTCGGGCCGGGGGCGACGACTACCTGCCCAAACCCTATGCCTTCTCCGAGTTGTTGGCCCGAACCGAAGTCCTTGCCCGAAGACAAGGCAAGGCGGCGATTTCCGAGGAAACGCGCTACCGGATCGGCGACCTCGAACTGGACCGGCTCGCCCACAAGGTAAGCCGTGCCGGTCGGGACATCCCGTTGCAACCGAGGGAATTCCGTCTGCTCGAATATCTCATGCGTCACGCGGGGCAGGTGGTCACGCGGACGATGCTGCTCGAACATGTCTGGGACTATCACTTCGATCCGCAGACCAACGTCATCGACGTGCATGTGTCCCGTCTGCGTGGGAAGCTCGACAAGGGGTTCGCCCACCCGATGATCCATACCGTGCGCGGTTCGGGCTACGTTCTGCGGGTCGATGAGGGCGCAGCTTCGTGAGCGAAGCTTCTCCCTTCGAGATGCCGGCGCGGGAACCTCTCCGAGCCCGGGTCCCGAAACTGTTTCGCACTACCGCGTTCAAACTTTCGCTGGCCTATCTCGCCGTGTTCGTGGCCTGCGCGTTCCTCGCCCTCGGTTACGTGGCCTGGAATGCCCGTACGGTCCTGGACGATCAGATCGTCTCGACCATCGACGCCGAGATCAATGGCTTGGCGGAACAGTACAACAGTGGCGGATTACGCCGCCTCATAAGTGTCGTGGAACGGCGTTCCCGGGAACCGGGGGCTTCGCTCTACCTCGTGACCACGGCGAACGGCGACCACGTGGTCGGCAACGTGGCCTCGGTACCGGCGGCCGTCCTCGCGAGCCCGGGGCAGAGCGAGGTCAGCTATGGCCGTAGCGACGCCCGCACCGATTCGCATCAGGCCATCGTGCAGGTCTTCTCCCTGCCGGGGGGATTTCGGCTCCTCGTCGGCCGCGACACGGAGGAGCGGGATCGCCTGCGCGCGGTGATCGGACGGGCCTTCGCCTCGTCGTTGGCGGCTGTGATTCTCCTGGGGATCATCGGAGGATATCTCGCTGCGAGCCGTGTGCTGGCCCGCGTGGACGCCATGACCCGCACAACCCGAGCGATCATGGCGGGGGATCTCGACGACCGCTTGGCGGTCGCCGGGAATGGGGACGAGCTCGACCGGCTGGCGACCAACCTGAACCAGATGCTCGAGCGGATCGGCGAGTTGATGCGGGGTATGCGCGAAGTGTCCGACAACATCGCCCACGACCTGAAGACGCCGCTCACCCGCCTTCGCAACCGGGCGGACGAGGCGTTGCGCGGGGCGAAATCCGCTGACGAGCTGCGTGCCGCGCTGGACGCCGTGATCGACGAGGGTGATGGCCTGATCCGCGTCTTCGACGCCCTGCTGATGATTGCGCGACTGGAAGCAGGCAGCAGCCGGGCGATCATGGCCCCCCTCGATCTGACCGCGTCGGCGCGCGGCGTCGGCGAACTCTATGAAGCCCTTGCCGAGGATCAGGGATTCAACGTTACGGTCGAGGCGCAGGACGGCATCGTCATCGAAGCCAACCGCGAACTCGTCGGCCAAGCGCTGGCCAACCTCCTCGACAATGCCCTCAAGTACGGGCGGCCGATCGATGGCCGACCGGGCATTATCACGATCGCGGTGAGCCGGCGTGACAATGCAGCCCATCTCGTCGTCTCCGACAATGGCGCGGGAATACCCGTCGAAGCCCGGGGCCGCGTTCTCGGACGCTTCGTGCGTTTGGAGGAATCGCGGTCGCAACCAGGATTCGGGCTCGGCCTCAGCCTCGTGAACGCAGTCGTCCGCCTGCATCGCGGCACCCTGGTGTTGGACGATCAGCATCCCGGCCTACGGGTCGAGATGACCTTCCCCCTCACGCAGAGCGACGTGCGTCCGCAGGATGGTGCTACCGTGCCGGGGGAATACAGCCTACGGGCGGACGGTCTGAGCCAACCCGCATAGGAACTAGGTTGCCGGCTCCGCTTCGCCGGCGCCCTCAGATCGGCGTGGACTTCGGACCGGCATTCAGCGAAGTCGTGCGCGAGCTTTGCGACGCCTCGAACGTTGCGCCGCGAATTCGGAGATGACCATGTCATTCAAGAGCAAGACCGCCCTCGTCACCGGCTCGACCAGCGGCATCGGCCTCGCCATCGCCCGCGCCTTCGCCGCCGAGGGGGCCAACATCGTCATCAACGGCTTCGGAAAACCGGAGCAGATCGAAACTGCTCGGACGGCGATCGAAAGCGATTTCGGCGTTCGAGCCCACTACTCGGCCGCCGACATGAGCAAGGCTGACCAAATACAGGCGATGGTGAAGGAGGCCGAGGGGATGTTCGGCTCTGTGGATATCCTCGTCAACAACGCCGGCATTCAGTTCGTCTCGCCGATCGAGGAGTTCCCCGGCGAGAAATGGGATCAGATCATCGCCATCAACCTGTCGTCGGCGTTCCACACCATGAAGGCGGCGGTGCCGGGCATGAAGGCCCGGGGCTGGGGGCGGATCATCAACACCGCGTCCGCGCATTCGCTCGTCGCCTCGCCGTATAAATCCGCCTACGTGGCGGCTAAGCATGGCATCGCGGGGCTGACCAAGACGGCGGCCCTCGAATTGGCGCAGCATAAGATCACGGTGAACTGTATCTCGCCGGGCTATGTCTGGACGCCCCTCGTGGAAGCGCAGATTCCCGACACGATGAAGGCCCGCGGCCTCACGAAGGAGCAGGTGATCGACGACGTGATGCTGAAGGCCCAGCCGACGAAGGAGTTCGTGACGGTGGAGCAGGTCGCGGCGCTGGCCGTGTTCCTCTGCTCCGATAGCGCGAGCCAGATGACCGGCGCCAACCTGTCGATGGATGGCGGCTGGACGGCGCAGTAACGCCTCGCCGGCCCCGCCGTCGCGGCGGGGCCGAAAGGACCTCGATTCCCGTCGCGGCGACGAAGGCTTCAGCGGCGCCCGTGAACCAGCAGGGCGAGCCCGTACCCGACCGCGCCGGCGATGAGCAGGGCGATCATCGGGTTCTCCTCGACGCGGGCGCCCACGGCAGCCCGGCCCTCGCGCAGGTACGAGCCACCGCGCTCGTAGGCTTCGCTGGCGTAGTCACCCGCCCGGTCGTAGGTGTCGCTGGCATAGTCGCCGGCACGGTCCGCCACGTCGCGGGCGGTATCCTTGGCCTGACCGTAAACGTTCTGGGCTTGGCCCTGGGCCTCGCGGTAGCGCCCCTCGACGGAGTCACGATTCGATCCGAGGGCGTCGCCCACCGCGCCCTGCGCCTTGCCGAGCGCATCCTTCGCGCTTCCGGCGATCCGATCCGTATCCACCATGGTATTCTCCTCGACGCGGCCGACTGCACCGCCGTGCGCGCTTTGCGCCCGCGTCCACCGAACGCACGAGATGCCGATTGTTCACCCGCCCGGCGTGTATTTCTTTGGGTCTTGGTTACGCGCCCTCGCGCGAGCCGAATCGTTCGCCGGCTGATCTGTTCAGCCCGCACGAGGAGCGGCATTCAACCTGACGTTATCGCTTGGGCTGAAGCCCGTGACGTCAGAGCCCGATCAGTTCGGCGATCGCGGCGGCCCCGGCGGCGGGGGAGATGTCGCCCCGGCCGACGCCGGCCTCGGCCTCGGCGGTCCGCTGCCTCACTTCGGCGGTGCCAATGAGCCGCTGGTGCAACCGCTCATGCACCATGGCCCACATCCATTTCACGTCCTGGCCGCGCCGCTTCCGCTCGATCTCGCCGGTGGCCCCGAGCTTGGCGCGGTGATCGACCACCTTCTCCCATAGGGCATCGAGACGGCGGTTGTGGAAGCCGGAGATCGTCACCACCGGCGGTGTCCAGGTCGCCGAGGCGGGTGTGAGGATGTGCAGCGCCGCGCGGTACTCGGAGGCGGCCGCGTTCGCCCTTGTCTCGGCCTCGCCCTCGTCCGCCTTGTTGACGGCGATCATGTCGGCGAGCTCGAGGATGCCCTTCTTGATTCCCTGCAGCTCGTCACCGGCGCCGGGCAGCATGAGGACGAGGAAGAAGTCGGTGAGGTCCGCCACCGCCGTCTCCGACTGGCCGACGCCGACCGTCTCGACGAGGATCACATCGAAACCCGCCGCCTCGCAGAGGAGCATCGTCTCGCGGGTCTTGGCCGCGACGCCCCCGAGGGTGCCCGAGGAGGGCGATGGGCGGATGAACGCCTTCGGATCGTGCGAGAGCCGCGCCATGCGGGTCTTGTCGCCGAGGATCGATCCGCCGGTCCGCGAGGAGGAGGGATCGACGGCCAGCACCGCCACGCGATGCCCGGCGGCGGTGAGGTTGGAGCCGAGGGCGTCGATCGTTGTGGACTTGCCCACACCCGGCACGCCGGTGATGCCGACGCGGATCGCCCGGCCGGTCTGCGGCAGCACCGCATCGATCAGGGAGGAGGCGGCGGCCCGGTGATCGGCCCGTTTGGACTCGGCGAGCGTGATGGCGCGGGCGAGGGCGGCCCGGTCGCCGGCCAGCAGCCTGTCCTTGAGCGTCGCGATGTCGGGAATGGTAGCCATGTCCCTTCATGGCGGGGGCCGGCCTCGCCGTCGAGGGGGCGCGTCAGCGGGATGCCCTGGAGAGGAAGCGGATGAGGAAGGATTCGAGGATGTCGAGCGCCCTCGGCTTGAGGTAGCCCTCCATCATCCCCTCGCGATTCGAAAGGGCGGCGAGGTCGGCCGCGCCCTGCTCGTCGAGGCCCTCGAAGGTGGCGAGCGGGATCGCTGCGGGACCGAGCAAGAAGCGCAACCGCACCGTCGCGTGCTCGCCGGCGGCGTTGTGGAGACGGTAGGTCTCCTCGCGCTGCCCCATCTGCTCGTGAAACTCCACCACCGTGACGCTCGCGGGGGATTTCGCGGCGGCCAACTGCGCGCCGACACCGAGCATGAGGTGGCGCAGGGGCTGCATGTTGGCCGAACACCAGGAGCTTGCCACCTCCTTGCCCGCCACCGGGGTGACGGCTGCCTCGACCGCCTTCACGATCCGCTTCACCCGCTCCGCGCTCTCGCCCATCGCCCCCTCCCGTCCCTCCATCCCGTTAAAAAACGCGGCCTTGGACAACGCGAGCGGAAGTCGATGCAAACGCGAGACAATCCCCTGCGATTGCGCGCCGGTGCGCCTGTGGACGCCCCGGGGATTGGCCGCCGGCGGCCGGGGAATACCGGACGCGCCCCGCCTTGGTCACGATCATGGTCTTACGGTCGCGCTTGAAGGGTGGCACAGGCCGCTCGGTCGCATCTCGGATCATGGCACCTCGGACACCCCACCGCCGCACCGTTCTCCGCGCCGGCATGCTCTCCGCCGCGGCGGGCCTTGCCCCATCGCTCGGGGGCTGCGTCACCGACGATCTGACCGGGGGGCCCACGCTGCCCGAGAAGCAATCGGCCCTCGACGTGATGCCGGTCCTTCTTGTCGCCACGACGCGCAAGCCAGCCGGAAGCCCGCCCCATGCCCCGTGGTTCACCTCGGATCGCGGCCGGGGCCTGAGCTTCGCCGAGGTCAGGCTCTCCCCGCCGGACCGGTCGCTGCTCGGCAAGGTGTCGGCCGTCATCACCGGGGATTGGACCGTGGGCGCGGTGCCGAAGGTCGAGTCGGGTCCCGGCGCGGCGGAGGCGTTCTCGCAGGCGGCCCTGGGGCGGGACGTGCTGATCTACGTGCATGGCTACCGCGAATCGTTCGAATCCGCTGCCGTCAGTGCGGCGAGGCTGTCCGACGGGATTCGCTTCAAGGGCGTCTCCGGTCTGTTCACCTGGCCGTCGGCCGCCGCGACGCTGGACTACGGCTACGACCGCGAAAGCGCGATGTGGTCGCGGGACGCCTTCGAGGACCTGCTGCGGGCGCTGGCCGCGTCCCCGAGTGGCGGGCGCATCTTCATCGTAGCGCATTCGATGGGAACGCTGCTCACCCTCGAAACCCTGCGCATGCTGCGGGCGGAGGCCGGCGAGGGAGCCATGTCGCGAATCGGCGCGGTGGTGCTGGCCGCGCCGGATATCGACTTCGACCTGTTCTCCAACGGCGTCGCCCGTCTGGGACCCGACGTGTCGAAGATCACGGTCATCTCGGCCACGAACGACCGCGCCCTCGAACTCTCGGCGGCCATCGCCGGGGGGACGCGCGCCGGGGCGGCGGATCGGGCCAAGCTGGAGGCTCTGGGGGTTCGCGTGGCGGACGCCTCGGATTATGCCGGCGGGCTCATCAACCACGACCTGTTCCTGTCCAACCCGGAGGTCCAGGGCGTGGTGAAGCGGGCGATCTCCCGGGGGGCGGGGGCCTGAGGGGCGCGCTCCGGCATTTCCACGCGGAAGGCCGCATCGGGCTTGGCCCGGACCCGCTTCCCCCCTACAGCAACCGCGTGCGGCGCGCCCGCGAGGTCCCGGGCCGATCGGCCCGCCGGGCCCCGGGATCGCCTCGCACCACGTCGCCCGCTCGGGCGCGTGCGGGTTCGGTCGAAGAGAGGATGCCGGCCATGTTCACCCTGGAAATCGAGGGCACGGCGGTCGCGGTCATCAACAGCGACGAGGCCTCTGCCAAGGACCTGTTCACCTGCGACGGCTTCAAGGAAGACATCCGCACGATGAAGAGCGACGGCAAGCCGCTCTGGGATGGTGCCGCCGCGCTCAAGATCCGCCCGTCTACCGAGGACGAGATCGAGATCTTCGAGGATGCCGTCGCCGAGGATGACGGCGAGGGCGAGTTCGTGGACGAGCCCGGCTACGAGGACGCCGAGGACGGCGACGAGGACGAGGCGGATATCGTCTTCCTGGTCGATATCGATGAGGAAGACGGCGCCCACGCCTGAGATCGAGACGGAAGCCGGCCGGTCCGCTCGGCGGACGGACGGCTTCCCCTGCGGTGAACCGGCGGCCCGGGGGCGGCCGGCTGCAATGGTGGTGCGAGATTCGAGGCCCGTGATGACGATGCTGCGCGGACTAGCCTTCGGGATCGCGGCCCTTGCCGCCTCCCTCGACCCCGCCTACGCGGCCGACGCGCCTCCGCCGCCGCTCACCCTGTCGTCGCAGGGCAGCTTCTTCGTCGGCGGCCGTGACGTGTCCTCGGAAACGCTGTCGACGCTGCCGAACTACGCTCCGAGCGGGACGATCACCGTCGATCAGGTCTACGTGCACTACCAGATCCCGGTGGCGCCGGTGCGCACGCCGCTGGTGCTGATCCACGGCTGCTGCCTCACCGGCAAGACCTGGGAGACCACCCCGGACGGCCGGATGGGCTGGGACGAATACTTCGTCCGGCGGGGCTTCCCCACCTATGTGATCGACCAGTCCTGGCGGGGCCGCTCGGCGGGAAACCCCAGCGCGATCAACGCGGTGAAATCCGACAAGGCGGGGGCGGACACCCTGCCGCCGGTCTTCTCGGCGGGTCACGAATCGGCCTGGGCCATCTTCCGGTTCGGCGCGGAGTACCCGAAGGTATTTGGCGGGATGCAGTTCCCCCTTGAGGCGCAGGGGGAGTTTTGGAAGCAGATGGTGCCGGACTGGTCCGCGGCCCTCCCGGTGCCGAATCCCACGGTTCCGGCCCTGTCCGAGCTCGCCAAACGCTTGAAGGACGCGGTGCTCATCTCGCACTCGCAATCGGGGATCTACCCGTTCCAGACGGCGGCCCTCGACAGAACCGGCCTCCGGGCCCTCGTCGCCATCGAGCCGGCGGCCTGCCCCGATCCGGCTAAGGACGATCTCGCCCCCTACAAGGATCTTCCGATCCTCGTCCTGTTCGGGGATTACGTCGATCAATCGCCGCGCTGGGCCCCACGCTTGAAGCTGTGCCGGGCTTTCGTGGCGGCGGCGAACGCCGCCGGCGGCCGGGCCGAACT
>JAKONI010000151.1 GCA_022702015.1 Beijerinckiaceae bacterium
GCTGAGAACGGGGTCGTCCCCGTCTGTCACGCCGTGCAGCGGGCGCGCTTCTGTTCCCGGCTCACGCTCTGCCGCACGCCGGTCCCGGCATTCGGAAACTTGCGCTCCAGTTCGGCCAGGGTCGCGCAGGCCTGCTCCCGGGCGCCGAGGGCGTTCAGGGAGACGCCGAGCTTCAGCATCGCCTCGGGCGCTTGCGTCGAGCGGGCATAGTCGGTCGAGACCTTGAGGAACTGTTCCGCCGCCTCGCGGGTGCGGCCCCGGGCGAGGTAGCTCTCGCCCAGCCAGTAGGTCGCGCCGGCGATCCGGCCGTCCCGGGGATGGGATTGGATGAACTGCCGAAGGCTCATCTCGGCCTGCTCGTACTGCTTGGCGCGCATCAGCTCGACGGCGGAATCGTAGTCCGCCCCGGCATCGGGCGTGCCCGTGGCGGCGACGCTCTCGCTCGGGCGGGGGGGCGCCGGGATGGCGCCGGTGCGCGGGGGAGGGACGATGTTCACCGGGTCGTCGTAGCCGTCGGCCTCGGCGTTGCCCTCGCCGATCGCGCCCCGGGGCAGCGGAAGCCCCTCCTCGGCGCCGTCGGACTCCCGAGAGGAGAGGGGGGCGGAGGGCTCCGTCGCGCCCAGGCGCATCGGTGCTCCGGGGGCGCCGGGATTCTCATCCGGGTCGAAGGCATCGCTGCGCTTCTGCGGCCGAGCCGGGGCTGGGTTGAAACCGGGATTGCCGCCGTTGATCGAACCCGGGGCGGGGGCCGGCGCCGGGGCGGCGGAGGGGGCGGGGGACGCCCCCCGGGCGGGCTTGGCGGGGGCCTGCGCCGCGCCGCCGCCGCCCTTGCCCTCGTTGAGGCGGAAGTCGACATCCTCCTGGAACTTGCGCAGCTGTTCCTTCAACTGGCGGTTCTCGTACTGGAGGGTCTCGATCTGCCCGGCCATGGTCCGGGACTGGTTCTCCAGGCGGCCGAGGCGGACCACGAGGTCGGAGGCATCCTGCGCCCCCGCCGGCCCGAACAGGACCGGCAGGATCGCGGCGGCGGCGAGGAGGCGGGTGCGGAGGCGGACGGGCATGGGGCTCGGCTTGCGGTCGTGATGCGGTGCCGGGCCCCCGGGACGTCCGCCCGGCCGCGCGAGGCGACCGGACCCGGCCCGGAACCCGGAATCTGACGCGCTCTCCTGCGTCGAAACGGCCACCGCTTCGAAGGAGAGCGCTCTATCAGAAGCCCCGGTCCACGGCAAAAAGACGGCCGAGCTTCGCGCCCTAAGCGTTTTTGCGAGATCCCGCGCCGCGCCGGGGGAGCTTACGCCCCGGCGCCCTTGTCGAGGACGATGACCGCCCGGCGGTTCTGCGACCAGCAGGAGATGTCGTTGCAGACCGCCACCGGGCGCTCCTTGCCGTAGGAGACGGTGCGCATCCGGCCGGATCCGATGCCGCGGGTGGAGAGGTAATCCAGCACCGACTGGGCGCGGCGGGCGCCGAGGGAGAAGTTGTACTCGCGGGTCCCGCGCTCGTCGGCGTGGCCTTCGATCAGGAACGTGTAGCGCGGGTAGCGCTGAAGCCACGCGGCCTGCTTGTCGAGGGTGGCGACGGCGGTGGGGGACAGGTCCGTCGAATCCGATTCGAAGAACACCCGGTCGCCAATGTTCACGACGAAATCCTGGGCGCTTCCCGGCGTCGCGGCGCCGGCCCCGTAGGCCGAGCCGTCGGCGAGTTCGTTGGCGTCCTTGCTGCATGCCCCGAGACCGAGGGCGGCGAGGACGGTGAAGCCGAGCGCGACGCGGCGCAGGGTGTGGGTGGTGATCGCGGGCATCTGGGCCAAAACTCCTCGAGCGGTGCCGAAGGCCGGCTGAAGGTCTTCGAGGCGGATCCGCGGACGCATGTCTGCGTCCCCTCCTACGCCGTGATGGTTAAGCGTGGGTAATTCGGGGCATCGGTCGGACGGATCGGCCCCAACCGGCCCCCGGCGCGTGCGGCGGCGCACCCGGCGGCGGCTCGGCCCATCAAGCACCCCGGAACAGCCCGACCGTGTCCGGGGTCGCGAGCCAAGCCTCCACCCGCGCGCACCGCAGCAGGGGGGCGCTGGTGGCGTCGTAGAGGGCGAAGCTCGCGGCGAGGAAACCCGGCAGGTCGTAGAGGATGGGGAAGGCCTCGCCCCGGGCGCGGGTCTTGAACAGGTAGGAGCCCGTGAGGCCGAACTGCGCCGCGACCGGCGGGTAGATCGGCCACACCACGTCCTGCACCAGTTCGTCACCGAGGTAATCCTCGATCTCCACCGGGGCCGGGTCGAGGCCCGCCTCCCGCAGGAGGCGCCGGGCGATATCCCCGAGCACGAAGGCCTTGGGGTGGTTCATCACGTGCATGAAGGCGCCGCGCCGCGCCCAACGGGTGAGCTCCCGGTCCAGGTCGAAGCCGCCCTGGGCGGCGGCGGCCGAGAGTTCCCGCACGGCGGGCTCCCAATGGTCGAGGTAGCCGAGCCGCGCGAAGACATCCTCGCGGAACAGGGCGGCGGTGCGGCGAAGATCCAGGCCGAGGCGGTGCGCGGTGAGCGCAATGGCCGAATGATACTGGCCGAGGGGGGAGGGGGCGAGCTTCAGCGCGGCGAGGTCGGAGGATGCGCCGGCATAGACCATGTCCGGGTGGAAGGCGGAGAAGACGATCGACGGCACGGGCCTCACCGCCGGGGCCAGCGCCTGCACCGCCCGGCTGTCGCCGCCGGGCAGGAGACCCGTGGGGAAAGCTTGAGTGAAGGCGAGGTCGTGGGCCTTCAACGTACGGGCGAGCCCGGCGATATCCCGGTGGTCCCGGCGGAGCGAGCCCATGGGCATGTACCGGACCGGGCTCGACGGCGCGAGGAGGCGCATCGCCTGGGCGATGCCCCGCGCCTGGCAATTGCCGAGGATCGCGATGGTGGGGCCGGTGCGGGCCCGCGTCTCGCGCGAGCGGCTCCGCCATGCTGTCGCCCAGGACGGGGCCGACAAGGTGAAGGCGCTGCGGGCGCGGCGGGGCAGGTCGGTCAGGGCCAAGTTGTGGGCCAAGCTAAGGGCGAAGCGGCGCGCCGGTCTTGAGCGGAGAGCGGTTGCGACGTAACCCGCCCACGCTTTGAAGAAGGGTCTGAGATGGTGTTGAATCCGTATACGGGTCTACCGGCCGAGCGATTCTGGCGCAAGGTCGTGACCAACGTGCCGCCCTTCGCGGTCAACCCGCATCCGAAGGACACGTTCGCGATCGGGCCGACCGACAAGGTCGCCACGGGCGGGTCCTGCTTCGCGCAGCGGGTCGCCGAGGCAGTGCGCGGCGCCGGCTTCAACTACTACCTGACCGAGCCGCCGCCCCCCGGCATGGGCGAGGCCGAGGCGAATGCCCGGCAATTCGGCACCTTCTCCGCGCGGTACGGCAACCTCTATTACACGCGCCAGTTCGTGCAGCTCTTCGACCGGGCCTACGGCCGCTACGAGCCCGAGCTGAAGGCCTGGCTGCGGGAGGACGGACGCTACGTCGATCCCTTCCGGCCGACCGTCGAGCCGGGCGGATTCGCCACCGAGGCGGAGGTGATTGCCGCACGGGACGCGCACCTCGCGGCCGTGCGCCATCTTTTCGAGACCCTCGACGTCTTCGTGCTCACCCTCGGCCTCACCGAGGGCTGGCGCTACCGCGCGGACGGGGCCGCCCTGCCGCTGGCCCCGGGCGTCGCCGGGGGCTCCTTCGACCCGGACCTGTACGAATGCGTCAACGCGGGGGCCGCCGAGGTCCTGGCCGACCTGGACGGGTTCCTCGACCGTCTCTGGAGCGTCAACCCGAAGGCGCGGGTGATCTTCACCGTGTCCCCGGTGCCGATGATCGCCACCTACATGGACCGGCATGTGATGGAATCGAACAGCTACTCCAAGTCGGTGCTGCGGGTGGCCGCCGGCGAGGTGGTGGCGCGCAACGACCCCCGGGCGGTCTATTTCCCCGCCTACGACATCGTCACAAGCAACGTGAATGCCGGGCGCTACTACAACGAGGATCAGCGCACCATCAACGACGCGGGCGTGCGCCACGTGATGCGCCTGTTCCTCTCGACCTTCGCCCGGGACCGGGCCGCCCCCGCCCCCGTCCAGGCGCCGGTCGACCTCGCCGCCGAGTTCGAAGGCAATGCCGGCGTGATCTGCGACGAGGAGGAGATCGAGCGCAGCGTCGCCTGAGCGGCGGGACCGGACGGCGGGCGCGTTCGGCTCGCCGCCGGAGTGATCAGGGAAGGCCGGGGCTTCGGGCGACTGGCCCGGCTTTCCGCTCGGGGAGGGTCCGCCGCCAGCGCGCCCGGAGAAGGGCGGGCCGAACCCCGTGCCGGTCCTCGAGAAACTCGGCCCCGGCGATCCGGTCCGTGCGGAAATGCCGGAACTCGTTTCGTAACTCGCACCAAGCGGCGAGCACCCGCGCCTGCTCGAAGAATCCCACGATCACCGGCCAGACGGTTCGCTGGGTCGGCGCCCCCTGCGCGTCGCGATAATCGAGGCGGATTTTGCGGCCCTCCCGGATCCAGGCCCGCGCCCGCGCCACGTCGATCCCATCCGCGGGTCCGCCGAAGCCCGGGGGCGTGGCGATGGAGGGATCGTCGATGAACAGGCGCAAGCGCTCGGGGACGACGGCCGTGATCTTGGCGATGAGATCCCGGGCGGCGGCCGCCAGCACGGGCTCGCCCCGCCCGGCGACCCACTGCGCGCCGAGGACGGCGGCCTCGATCTCATCCGGGGTGAGCATCAGGGGCGGCATGTCGAACGCCTCGCCCAGGACGTAGCCGAAGCCGGCTTCCCCCTGGATCGGGACGCGCTGACCGATGAGGTCGGCCATGTCGCGGTAGACGGTGCGGGGTGAGACCTCCAATTCCCGGGCAAGCGCGCTCGCCGTCACCGGCTGCGCGGAACGGCGCAGGATCTGGATGATCTGGAAAAGTCGATCCGCCCGGCGCATCACCAATCTCCTGCTGACAGAATGCTGTCAGCAGCCAAGGCCTACAGGTGATCCCGCCCCGGGCACTCCGCTTCCGGGCGCACAAACGAAGACGACCATGATCACGCTGTATCACGCCCCGCAATCGCGCTCCTCGCGGATCGTCTGGCTCCTTGAGGAGATCGGCGTACCCTACACCATCCGGCCTGTCTCGATCTTCCGCCCCATGACCGGGGAGGGCGTGTCGGATGCGGCCAACCCCCACCCCGACGGGCGCGTGCCGGCCCTGGTCCATGGCGACGCGCTGGTGACGGAATCCGTGGCGATCGTTCTCTATCTGGCCGACGCCTTCCCGCAGGCCAAACTGGCCCCCGCGATCACCGATTCCCAGCGGGGGGCCTACCTCACGTGGCTCGCGTGGTACGCCAGCGAACTGGAGCCCGCGCTCTTCGCCAGCCTGAGGAACGAACTCACTGCCTCGCCGCAGAAGCTCCGTGACCACGAAGCGGTGGTCTGCCGCCTCGAAAAGGCCCTCGCCGACGCGCCCTACGTGATGGGTGACTCCTTCACCGGGGCGGATCTGCTGATCGCCAGCGCCCTGGGCTTCGGGCGTCAGGCCTTCCCAGCGAGCGCCGTGCTCGATGCGTATGTCGATCGTTGCAAGGCTCGTCCCGCCGCCACGCGCGGCGTGGCCCTGGATGGAGCCTCCGGGCCGCAGGGCCTCGCCTAAGGGCCACCGCCACCGGATGCGGCGCGATCCGGGGGCGTCACGCTGGATCGGAGGGGGCTTTCCAATTAAACGCCCATCCACTTCATGAAGATCAGCGTGCCCGTCACCGTCAGCGCGCCCCCGATTCGCGTGGCGATCTGGGCGAAGGGCATCAGGGACATGCGGTCGGCGGCGGTGAGGATCGCCACATCGCCCGTGCCGCCCTGGCCGCTGTGGCAGGCGTTCACGATCGCGGTCTCGATCGGGTACATCTTCAGCGCCCGGCCGACGAAGAAGCCCACCGTCATCAGCGTCCCCACGGTGCTGATGATCGTGATGAGGTTCACCAACGTGAACGCGGCCATCAGCTCCTTCCACGGCGTCAGCGCGACGCCGATGGCGAACAGCAGCGGATAGGTCATGCTGACCTGCACGAACTTGTAGACCACGAAGCCGCCCGCCTGGAGACGCGGCGACACCGCGCTGGCGAGCTTCGCGAAGACGGCGAGGAACAGCATCGCCACCGGCGCCGGAAGGCCGATGAGGTGATGGCACATCACCCCGAGCAGGTAGAGGGTGATGGCGGTGAGGCCCGCCGCACCGATGGTGGCCGGGTCGATCTGGCCCCTTGCCGCCTCGGACTTCGCCTGGGCGTCGCTCGATTTGAACTCCTCCGCGTCGGGCTGAAGCTTCCCGTTGCCGGTGAGGTGCGGGTACTTCTTGCCGACGAAGTTCAGGGTGCCGGACAGGATGATGGCGGTGAGCGAGCCGAGCATCACCGGCGGCAGCACCTGCGCGAACATCACACCCTGCTGCGTGCCGAGGATCGCCGCGTAGCCGATGGAGAGCGGGATCGCGCCCTCGCCGACGCCGCCGGCCATGATCGGCACGACGATGAA
>JAKONI010000203.1 GCA_022702015.1 Beijerinckiaceae bacterium
CGCACGGCGGTGGCCGTGAGCTTGATCTTCGGGTCGAGCATCTTCTTGGTCTCGGCGACCAACTTCCACTCTTCCTTCGTGTACCCGTCCTCCATGAAGACATCGATGTGCGGGATCACGTTGAAGGCGATGCGCTTGGTGAACTTGCCGCCCTGCTTGATCTCGCCGGCGGTGAAGACGGCGCGGGTCTGCTGGAACAGCTCGTCCATCGCCTCCTTGCCGGCGCCGGAGACGGATTGGTAGGTGGAGACCACCACCCGCTTGATCGTCGCCGCCTCGTGCAGAGGCTTCAGGGCCACCACAAGCTGCGCCGTGGAGCAGTTGGGGTTGGCGATGATGTTGCGCTTGGTGAAGCCCACCACGGCGTCGGCGTTCACCTCGGGGACGATCAGCGGCACGTCGGCGTCGTAGCGGAAGGCCGACGAGTTATCGATCACGACGCAGCCTTGGCTGCCGATGCGGGGTGACCACTCCTTCGAGGTCTCGCCGCCCGCCGACATCAGGCAGATGTCCGTATCGGAGAAGTCGTAGGTGTCGAGGACTTTGACCTTCAGGGTCTTGTCGCCGAAGGAGACTTCCTGGCCCTGGCTGCGGCGCGAGGCCAACGCCACGACCTCATCGGCGGGGAAAGCCCGCTCGGCCAGGATATCGAGCATCTCGCGGCCCACGTTGCCCGTGGCGCCGACGATGGCGACCTTGTAACCCATTGTCTCTCTCCGCGCGTCCTTGAACCCCGAACGATCCGGGTCTTGCGCCTCTCCTGGGTTGGTGCCGGCGGCGGGATCGTTCGCCCCGGAGCGTCCTGCCCGCAAACGGGCAAGGCCGCAGGTTGCCGATCCGCATGGGATCGGCAACCTGCGGCCGGAGGCTAGCAAGACGCCCGAAGGCGGGGGCCTGTCAAGGCCGTGGTGCACTGCGAAGGCGACGGCAAGGTTCGATTCACCGTCCCGAGAGGAAGCTCCGGGCGGGAAACCATTCGGTGGCGGCTCCCCGCGCAGGGTCCCCCCTCATCCCGCCGAAGGGTGGCGGGACCGGGGAGCCGATGCCGAGACTGGGTTTTGCCGACAGGGACGACGAGCCGGCGGGGCGCGGGTTTTCCGCGATCGGGTTGCCGGTGCGCCTGCTCGCGGCCTCGGCCGTCATCGCCGGCCTGACCATGATGGTGCGGCGGCCCTCGCCGCCCTCCCCTGCGGTGCCGCTTCAGGCGACTCCCCAACGACCGGTTCTCCTCGATACGGCCCCGTTGCGTCTGTCGGAGCCGGGGATCGACCCGGTGCGCGTCGAGCCCGGACGGATCGATGCCCGCACGGGCCTGCGCGAGGACATCCTCGGCCGGGGGCGGTTCGATGCCATCGAGGCGCCGGTCCTCCGGCTGGCGATGACCCGGGGAGTCGGCGCCGAGCGGGCGCCGGGCCTCTTCGTGCTGCTGGCCCGGCGGGCGGCGCAGCCGGCGCCGGGGGGCGATCCCCTCGCGGTCTCCCGCAGCGGGCCCAGGGGCGTCGTCGCCACGCGGTTCGGAACGGTCGAGACTTTGGAGGCGACGCTGGTCGGGGCGACGACGCGGACCTGCACCGGCTTCGTCGCCGCTCAGCCGGCCCTGCGGCTCGACGGCTTCCTCTGCGCGCCCCTCGGCACCGCGCCGGACCGCCGGGCCCTCGCCTGCACCCTCGACGCCCTGGACTTCGACGATCCGGCCGATCCCACCACGAGCGCCACCTTCAAAGCCGCGAAGGCCCGCAGCGACTGCGACCGCCCCGGCATCGCCGTCGCCGATCCGGTGGGCCGCACCGGATCGATCAGCCGGCGGAGGGCCGACACGAAGAATTGAGGCTTGAGTGTGGCAAATCGCACAAGCGGGGCCGTTCGCCCGGAACAAGGCCTTCGTTGGGGCGTCTTATCTGCAAGGGCGGCGAACTGTTAAGCTTCGGCCGCCACAATGATGGCACTCTTACACGAAGGACGGCTATGCGCTCCCTCAAGATCGCCCTCCTCGGCGCCCTCGCCGCTGCCGGCCTCAGCACCGTGACGGTGGCCCCGGTCCAGGCGCAGGACGGCGTGGCCCCCGGCCCGTTCTACCGCGTCAGCCGCCCGCTCCCGATACGGGTGCGCCCGCGGTCCTGGCTCGATTCCGGCAACGTGCCGCTCAGCTCGGGCGTCCCCGGCTCCGGCGGCTCGGCCAACCCGGCGACCAACCCCTACCTGATCGCCGCCTCGAACGCCCTGACGCCGCCCTACGGCCCAAGCGACCGTTACGGCAACGGCATCCTGCCGGATCCGATCACCAACGGCCCGTTCATTGGCGCCCGGTCCTCGGCGGTGCGCAACGTCGACCTGTCCTTCGTCGATCGGCTCGACCCGACCTCGCCGCTCTACGGCCGGCCCTACTAAGGCTCACCGCACGTTCGGCATGGGGCGCGGATCCGAAGGGGTCCGCGCCCTTTTTATGTCGACCCCTTCAGGGAAGGGGCCGTCGGCGTCAGATGAACAGGCGCTCGCCCTCCAGGCCCTTGTACAGCCCTGCGACCTGCTCGCCGTAGCCGTTGTAGATCAGGGTCGGCACACGTTCGTCGCTGCCGAGCACCCGCTCCGTCGCCTGGCTCCAGCGGGGGTGCGGCACAGCCGGGTTCACGTTAGCCCAGAAGCCGTATTCCGAAGCCTGTAGCCCCTCCCAGAAGGTTTTGGGCCGGTCGGCGGTGAAGGACACCTTCACGATCGACTTGGCCGACTTGAACCCATATTTCCACGGCACGACGACCCGGATTGGCGCGCCGAACTGGTTCGGCAGGGGCTTGCCGTAGATCCCCGTGACGACGAAGGGCAGATCGTTGCCGGCTTCCGCCATGGTCAGCCCCTCCACGTAGGGCCACGGGTAGTAGAAGACCCGCTGGCCCGGGGCCATCGTCTTGTCCATGAAGGTCTCGAAGCGGACGTACTTCGCCCCCGAGGCCGGCTTGGCGAGGGCGACCAGCTTCGACAGGGGAAAGCCCGTCCACGGCACCGCCATCGACCACGCCTCGACGCAGCGGTGCCGGTAGAGCCGTTCCTCCAGGCCGATCCGGCGGACGAGGTCATCGACGCCGATCTCGAAGGGCTTCTCCACCAACCCGTCGATCTTCAGGGTCCAGGGGGAGGTCTTCAGCGCGTTGGCCGCCGGCAGGACGGTCTTCGACATGCCGAACTCGTAGAAGTTGTTGTAGTCGCCGCTGTATTTCTCCGGCGTCACCGACCGGTCGAGCGTGTACCGGTCGTTGCGCGGGGCCGGGTACAGGCCGCTCGCATCGCCCGCCGCGAAGGCCCTGCTGCCCAGCAGCGAGCTTGCCGCCAAGCCTCCCGCCAGGCCCGCCGCGCCGCCGACGAGGCTCCGGCGGTTCAGGAACACCGCCTCAGGCGTCGCGTGGTGCTCCGGAATCTCCCATCCGCGCTTCCGCCTGATCCACATCGCCGCCTCCCGCCACACCCTGGTGTACGACGCCAGACATCGGTGTCCCGCGCCGACCGGGCAACCCGGTCCCCCTCACCATTCGGCGAGGAGGGCTGCGGGGTTACGTCGCGCGACGCGCCGGGGGGGGGAGCCCTCAGTGGGGGATCCCCTCGTCGCGCAGCACCCGGCGCAGCACCTTGCCGACATTGGTCTTCGGCAGGGTATCGTGCACCACGACGGTGCGGGGCACCTTGTACCCCGTCAGCTGGGTGCGGGCATGGGCACGAAGGGCATCGGGGGTCACGCTCGGGTCCTTCAGCACCACGTGGGCCACCACCATCTCCCCCGTCTCGGCGCTCGGCGAGCCGACCACCGCGCATTCCAGCACCGCCGGGTGGGTCGCCAGCACGTCCTCGACCTCGTTCGGGTAGACGTTGAAGCCCGAGACCAGGATCATGTCCTTGAGGCGATCCACGATGCGCACCTCCCCGTGCGCCTCCATCACCGCGATGTCGCCGGTGCGGAAATAGCCGTCGGGTGTCATCACCCGCGCGGTCTCCTCGGGGCGGTTCCAGTAGCCGCGCATCACCTGCGGCCCCTGCACGCAGAGTTCGCCCCGCTCCCCTGGAGGCAGCGGATGCCCGTCCTCGTCGCGCACCGAGACCCTGGTCGACGGGAGGGGGTAGCCGATCGTTCCGGTGAAGTCCGCGATGGTCGGCGCGTTGGCGCAGACCACCGGCGAGGTCTCCGACAGGCCGTAACCCTCGACGATGGGACGGCCCGTGAGGGCCTTCCAGCGTTCCGCCACGGCCCTCTGCACCGCCGTGCCGCCGCCGATCACGAAGTCCAGGGCGGAGAAATCCACCGTGCCGATCTTCGGGTGGTTCACTAGCATGTTGAACAGGGTGTTGACCCCCGCCAAGCTGGTGAAGCGGACCTTGCTGAGGGTCTTCACGAAGCCGTCGCAGTCCCGGGGGTTCGGGATCAGTAGGCAACTGCCCCCCGTCCGCACCGAGAACAGGAAGCAGGCCGTCAGCGCGAAGATGTGGTAAAGCGGCAGGGCCGTCACGACGACCCGGCGGACGCTCGTATCGGTGGCGCCGAACCACACCACGCTCTGCTCGACATTGGCCGCGACGTTGCGGTGGGTCAGCATCGCCGCCTTGGCGACGCCCGTCGTCCCCCCGGTATATTGAAGGAACGCCAGATCCTCGGGCGTCACCGGGACCGGGCGTGGTTCCGCCCGGGTCTTGAGCGCGGCGCTGAACGGGGCCGCCACGCCGGGCCGGAGGGTGTAGGCCGGCACCGCCTTGCGGATGTGCCGGCTCGCCAGGGTGATCGCCCGGCCCTTGAGGCCGAGGCCGTCGCCGGGGCCGACGAGGAGCACCCGGCGCAGGTCCAGGCTATCCCCCGCGGCGGCGACGGTGTGGGCGAAGTTCTCCAGGACGATGAGAACCCGCGCCCCCGAATCGGCGACCTGCGCCGCCATCTCCCGGGTGGTGTAGAGGGGGTTCACGTTGACGACGACGGCGCCGATGAGGTGGACCGCCGCGATGGCAACCCCGTAGGCCGGGAGGTTCGGCAGCATGACCGCCACCCGGTCCCCCTTGGCGACGCCGTCCGCCTGGAGGTAGGCCCCGAGCGCCCTCGCCTGCCGGCCCAGCTCACCGTAGGTCAGCTCCGAGCCGAAGCAGCTCATGGCCGGACGGTCGGGGTAGGTCTCGATGCTGTGGGTGAACAGGTCGGTGAGGGTTCGCAGCCCGGCCACGTCGATGGCGGTGGGGATTCCCTGGGGATAGCCGCCGAGCCACGGGCTCTCGTCCGTCATCCCCGACGGCGGTGGGGCTGCCTCGCGGCCGACCATCACGCTGGCTTTCATGACGCGTCTCCCCCCGGGGCGGCTCTCGCGGCCGTCGTACCCGATAACAGATCCGCGAGTTTGGGCGATGCCGGGACCGGGCGCAAGGCGCCAGTCAGAACCGGTTGGCACGGGCCCGCCAGGCGTTGAGCGCGGCGTGCGGCAGGGCGGCGGCGAGGAGCAATCCGGCGGCGATCCCCACCTCCGGCCCGGTGAAGGCCCGGGCGGGCCAGGGGCCGGTACCAAGATCGCGGCCGAGGCCGATCACCCCCGCGCCGAACCATAGGAGCAGGAAGGAGAGGCCGCCCCAGGCCAGCCGGTGCAAGCGGGGCCGGAAGACGCCGTTCCCCAGCCACCCGGATGCGCCGACGATGGCGGCGACCATCAGACCGGCCACCGCCGCCCCGAGGCCGTAGGCGAGCCACAGGGGCTGCCCCGTGAGGAAAGCCATGCCCCCCGTGGCGAATCCCCCGCGCAGGACGAGCCCGCCGAATGTTGGATAGAGACCTGCGAGCGCCAGCACGGCGAGGCCCGCCACGCCGAAGACCACCCGCCGGACTGGCCCGGCGGGTCCCTGCCCTGCGCAGACGGCGATGATTCGGGCGCCCGCGTAGATCAGGGCGAAGGCAAACAGCGGGTAGCGGTCGAGGAAATAGCCGTAAGCGTAGGGTTCCAGCGCCTGCGGCACCCCGGAGCGGCGGCTGAGGCCCGTCAAGGCGACGAGGCCCAGAGCCGCCAGCATGGCCGCCAACGGCGCCGACGCGAGGCCGAGCGCCCCCGCCCGCACGCCCGTCCGCCGGTCCCCCGTGGAGGGGGGCGGTCCAACCCTGGGGTGGGGCCTGGGGCCGGGGGGCGGGGCTTGCGCCCCGATCACGTCGAGGAAGGCGTCGCCGGCCACGGCGCGACCCCCGCCGGCTCAGCGCGCCTCGTAGGTGTCGCGGATCAGCCGGTCGAGGAGGCGCACGCCCCAGCCCGCGCCCCAGCTCCGGTTGATCTCGTTGGAGGTCGAGGACATCGCCACCCCGGCGATGTCGAGGTGAGCCCACGGCACGTCCTCGACGTAGCGCTTGATGAACGAGGCCGCCGTCGCCGCGCCGCCATGGCGGCCGCCGGTGTTCTTCATGTCGGCGAACTTCGAATCGATCGCCTTGTCGTAGGCCGGGATCAGCGGCATCCGCCACACGGCCTCGCCGGTCGCCTCGCCGGCGGCCCGGATCTTCTCGGCCAGGGTGTCGTCGTTCGAGAACATCCCGGCGATGTCCTGGCCGAGCGCCACGATGATCGCGCCGGTGAGGGTGGCGAGGTCCACCATCGCCTTCGGCTTCGCCGAGCGGACGATGTGGGTGATCACGTCGGCCAGCACGAGGCGGCCCTCGGCGTCGGTGTTGATGACCTCGATGGTCTGGCCGGACATCGAGGTGATGATGTCGGAGGGGCGGTAGGAGGCGCCGTCCGGCATGTTCTCCACGAGGCCGATGGCGCCCACGACGTTGCAGCGCGCCTTGCGCGAGGCCAGGGCGTGCAGGGCGCCGACCACGGCGGCGGCGCCACCCATGTCGCCCTTCATGTCCTCCATGCCGCCACCGGGCTTGATCGACACGCCGCCCGAATCGAACACCACGCCCTTGCCGATGAAGGCCACGGGGGCCTCGCCGGTCGGGCCGCCGTTCCAGCGCATGACGACCACGCGGGGCTCGCGCACGGAGCCCTGGGCCACGGCGAGGAGGGCGCCCATGCCGAGGTCGCGCAGGCGTGCCGGCTCCAGGATCTCCACCTCGACGCCGAGCTTCGTCAGCTCGCCGGCCCGGCGGGCGAACTCCTCGGGGAAGAGGACGTTCGGCGGCTCGTTGATCAGGTCGCGGGCCAGGACGACGCCCTCGGCCAGCGTCCTGGCCCCCTCGGCCTCCCGGTTGGCGGCGGCGGGATCCGCCACCAGCACCGTGAGGGTGGTGCGGGCCTTGTCCTCGGCCTCGGGCTTCTTCTTCGTCTTGTAGCGGTCGAAGCTGTAGGACCGGAGGCGCGCGCCGAGCGCGAAGGAGGCCGCCTGATCGGCGGCCGGCGCAACGCCCGGCAGATCGAGGATGATGCGGGCGGTGCGCCCGGACACCTTGGAGGCGGTGAAGCCGCCGAGCACGGGCCAATCGATCTTGCCCCGGTCCGCCTCGGAGCCGAGGCCCACCACCACCAGCCGATCGGCGGCGACGCCCGCCGGGGCCGGAAGGACGAGGGCCGAGAGCGAGCGGCCCTTGAACTTCTCCGACGCGGCCGCCCTGGCGACGAGATCCGTCCCGCCGCCGCCCAGGGCCTCCCGGGCCGGCCCGCCCAGGGCGAGGTCGTCGCCGATGAATACCACGAGGTCGCCGGAGCCGCCCTGTCCGAAGGGTCCGAAGGCGATGTCGATTGTGTCGGTCATGCTCGCTGCCATCCCCGCGACCCCGGCGTAGGACGCCGGCCGCGCTGTGCAATCCTTCCTGTGTAGCCGCTGAGCCGCAGAACGCAACGCGGCGTGGCGGCCCTGGAATCGCCCAAAAGTGCGCGCCAAGGCGATGGATCGAACCGGACCATCGAGGCGGGCCGCTGGGCCGATGAGGCAGATCGAGCGCTATATCTTTCGGATCGCGGCGGGGGCGACGCTGGCCTGCCTCCTCGGCCTGACCGGCACGATCTGGGTCACGCAGGCCCTGCGCGAGCTCGACCTTGTGACGGCCAAGGGCCAGACGCTCCTCGTCTTCCTGTTCGTCACCGCGTTATCCCTGCCGACGCTGATCGTCGTCATCGCCCCGGTCGCGCTGTTCATCGGCACGGTCTACGCCCTCAACAAGCTCAACGGCGATTCCGAGCTGATCGTGATGTCGGCGGCGGGGATGCCCCCGCGCTCGCTCCTGCGCCCGTTCCTGACGCTGGCCGTCAGCATCAGCTTCCTCGTGGGCTTCGTGGTGATCGTCGTGATGCCGGCGAGCTTCCAGGAACTGCGCGACGTGATCACCCGCGTCCGGGGCGACTTCATCGCGAACGTCGTCAAGGAAGGGCAGTTCACCCAGCTGGACAACGGCATCACCTTCCACTTCCGCCAGCGCGGCGCGGGGGGCGTCCTCGAGGGCCTGTTCATCCAGGACCGGCGGGAGGCCGGAAAGACGAAGGTCTACCTCGCCGACCGGGGCAACGCCGTCGACATCGACGGGCAGAGCTACCTCGTGCTCCAGCACGGTACCGTGCTCCAGCAGCAGAAGGACAGCCGCGATTCCTCGATCCTGAAGTTCGACCGCTACACGATCGACCTCGCCGCCTTCGCGCCGCCGGACTCGGACACGATCTACAAGCCCCGCGAGCGGTCCACCGCGCAGCTCATGTTCCCCGACCAGAGCGAGGCGTACTACCAGCTCTCCAAGGGCCGGTTCCGGGCGGAACTGCACGACCGGCTCTCCGCCGCCTTCTATCCCCTGGCGCTGGCCTTCATCGCCTTCGCGGCGCTGGGGGACCCCCGCACCACCCGCCAGGGCCGGAGCTTGGCCATCGCCGGGGCGGTGCTGGCCGTGGTCGGCCTGCGGATCGGGGGGTTCGCCGCCGTGAGCGCCGCCACCCGCAGCACCGCCGCCGTCTATGCGGTCTACGGCGTGCCCCTGCTGGCGATCCTGCTGTCGAGCCTCGTCATCTTCCAGGGCCCACGGGTACGCCGCTTCAACGCGGGGATCGCGGGCCTCTTCCGTCGGCGCCCGCGCGCCGCCGGCCTCGCTCCGGCCCAGTAGACCATGCTGATCGGACCCACCCTCGGCCGCTACTTCGCCGCCCGCTTCGCCCGGACGGTGCTCGGTGTGTTCATCACCGTCTTCGCCCTGGTCTACACGATCGACTTCGTGGAGCTTTTGCGCCGGGCGGGGGAGACGCAGGGGGCCTCGCCGGGGGTGATGGCCCTGCTGTCCCTCTACCGCACCCCCGCCGTCGCCGAGGGGGTGCTGCCCTTCGCCGTACTGTTCGGCTCCATGGCCTCCCTCCTCCAACTCTCGCGCAAGCTCGAACTGGTGGTGGCCCGGGCCGCCGGCATCTCCGCGTGGCAGTTCCTCCAGCCGGGCGTCTTCGTCGCCCTGGCGCTGGGGGCGGTGGCCGTGGGCGCCTACAACCCGGTCTCGGCGCTTCTGAAGCAGCGCTCCACGGAGATCGAGGCGAAGCTCTTCGCCCGCTCCACCAAGGCCACCTCCGGCAAGGACCTGTGGCTGCGCCAGCGCAGCCTCGACGGCGAGGCGATCTTCCGGGCGGAGACCGCCATCGAGGGCACCACCACGCTGGCCGGCGTGGCGGTCTTCACCTTCGACGACGGCGGCGAGTTCACCGGGCAGGTGGTGGCCGCCCAGGCGACCCTGCACGACGGCTATTGGGAGCTCGACGACGTGCGGGTGCTGCGGCCCGACGAGCCCCCCGAGGCGCACAACACCTACATGATCGCCTCGAACCTGGAGCCGGCCCGCATCCGCCAGCGCTTCACCAGCCCGGAATCTGTGCCCTTCTGGCAACTGCCGGGCATCATCGCACAAACCGAGCGGGCCGGCCTGGATGCTACCCGCTACCGCCTGCAGTACGATGTGTTGTGGGCGAGGCCGATTCTGTTCGTCGCGATGGTCCTGGTGGCCGCAACCGTTTCGTTACGGTTCTTCCGCTTTGGTGGCGTTGGAAAACTCGTTCTCGGCGGCGTCGCGGCGGGCTTTGCCCTTTACGTCGTCCGGCAGGTCATGGAGGGTCTCGGCGCTTCGGGGATGGTGGCATCCCCGGTGGCGGCGTGGTTCCCCGCGGTGGTAGGGAGTCTTCTCGGTACGCTCGCGCTTCTGTACCAGGAAGACGGCTGATGCCCGCGGCCCGCGCGGGTCGGGAGACGGGTTGTGAGTGTCGTGGCGGAAGTCGTCACAGGGGTTGGGACTCGCGTTGCGTAAGGTCGCCGACATCCTGCTGAGCGCCGGCCTGGCTTCGGGCCTCGCGGTCGCCGTGCTGCCCGTATCCGACGGGCATGCGCAGGGCGTCGCGGCGTCCAAACCCAACGCGACGAAGGCCGCCGGCGCCAAGCCGGGGGCGCTGACGGCCAAGCCCGGCGACAAGCTCCTCGTGGAGGCGGACGAGCTCGTCTACGACAACGACCACAACACGGTGACGGCCAGGGGCAACGCCGAACTTCACTACGGCCCCCGGACGCTCCAGGCGGACCGGGTCCGCTATGATCGCGGCACCGGCCGCGTCTTCGCCGAGGGCAACGTCCGCCTGACGGAGACCGATGGCGGCGTCGTGACCGGCGAACGCATGGAGCTGACCGACGACTTCAAGACCGGCTTCGTCGACTCCCTTCGCGTCCAGCAATCCATCGAGCGCAAGAACGAGACGATCCGCGTCCGCTTCT
>JAKONI010000210.1 GCA_022702015.1 Beijerinckiaceae bacterium
CGCCCGGGTGGGTCTCGACCACGTGGAGCGCCCGGCGGTAGCCCCATTCGTAGCCGATCGGCATCAGCACGCCGGCCGAGAAGAAGGCGGCGAGCGCGTAGCGGGTGCGCAACTGCGCGGCGACCGCCTCCTTGCCCCCGCCGATCCCGGCGGCGAGCCGGGGCATGTCGTGGTTCTCGGGGAAGGCGATGGAGGGGGCGAGCACCCGCAGGCGCTCGTACTGCTCCAGCGCCCAGGGCTTCTTGAGGTCCCACCACGCGAAGGAATTGAACAGGTAGTCGAAGCCCGCGCCGGCGGTGGCCCGCGCCTCCTCGAAGGTGCAGCCCAGGGTCTCGGCGGCGAACAGGCAGGCCGGGTCCTTCTCCTTGGCGGCGGCGATCAGCACGCGCCACACCTCCGGCGGGACCTTGTAGGCGGCATCGCACCGGAAGCCGCCGACGCCGAGATCCTGCATCCGCGCGACGTAGGCGGTGAAGATTTCCGTCAGCGCCTGCCGGGCGGCGGGGCTGTGATAGTCGAGTTCGGCGAGGTCGCCCCAGACGGTGCGGATCGACGGGTCGTCGGGATCGACGGCGGCCGGGTGCATGATCGCGCCGTCGGGCTCGCGCATGAACAGGTCGGGGCGCTCCTGCACGAGGCGGGCGTTGTCGGCGGTGTGGTTGATGACGAGGTCGGTCATCACCGAGATGCCGGCGGCGCGGGCGGCGGCGCAGAACCGGCGGATCTGCTCGTCGTCGGGGGTGCCGTCCTGGTCGCGCAGGCGCTCGTCGAGGTGGTCCGTGTCGGCCACCGCGTAGAGGCTCTTCGAGCCGCCGGTCTGGTGGAACGGGTTCAGGTAGATCCAGTCGAAGCCGAGATCGGCGATGCGCGGCAACTCATTCGCCCAATCCGACACCCGTCCCACGAGCAGCGGGAACAGGTTGTAGATCCGCGGCCCCTCGGCCCGGGGCGCCAGGGAAGCCGGCAGCGTGCCGGGGGTTCCCGTCGCCTGAGCGGGCGTTGCGGCCTTGGTCGGTGCGTTCATGCGGATGCCTCTTCTGCTGCTCGCTAACGCGTGAGGTGGCCTGCCGTGCCGGCCTCACGCGTGCCCTGCCCTAGCCCGAGACCTGTGACGGTCTCGGGTCGCCTCACCCCACCCGCCGCAGCACGGCGTAGGGCAGGTCCCGGAAGAGGGTGCCGGCGTCGGCCCCCTCCCCGTCGATCGTCCGCCCGGTGACGACGTCGCGCCAGCGCGTTCCCGCCCCCAGCGCCAGGGTGGTGCCGGCGAAGGCCTCGCCGGACCACATCGTGTCCCCGACGAGCCCGGAGAACAGGCGCGGCACCGCGACCACGAGGTCGCCCTCCCCGGCCGGATCGAGATCGGTGCGGCGGAAGGCGAGCACATGCGCCGCCCGCTCGCCCGTGGCGTCCACCGCCTCGTAGCCGGCGCGGGCGAAGAATTCCGGCCGGGCGGCCCGCTCGGCCAGCATCCGGTGGAGCGTCGCCTGCTTCACCCGGCCGTCCGGCCAGTGCGACAGGAGCGGCGCCACCTCTCCCTCCCCGTCGATCATCCGCGTCAGGGCGGCGTAATCGACCGGGCGGCGGTTGTCGGGATCGACGAAGGAGAAGTCCCAGATTTCCGTGCCCTGGTAGGTGTCGGGCAGGCCCGGCAGGGTGGATTTCAGCACCGTCCGGCCGAGTCCCGAGAGCATCCCGAGATGGGCGAGCCGGCGCACGAAGGGCCGTAGCTCCCGCAGGAAGTCGGAGCCCGGGGCGATGATCGCCTCGAACAGCTTGCGGACGGTGCCCTCGTAGATCTCATCGACGTTGACCCAGCTCGACCGGCGCTTGCCCTCGCGCATGGCCTTCTCGGCATAGGCGCAGAGACGCTCGCGGAAGGACTCGATGGCTTCCGGGTCCTCCCCGTCGAGGAGTTCCAGGGGCCATGCGCCCAGGATGGCCTGGAAGAACATCCACTGGTCGTTGGCGTCCGGCGCCGGCTCCCCGTCGATCCGCGAGAGGTGCGGGCCGGCGGTCTTCTGCCAGCGGTCCCAGGCCCCGGCCCAGCCGTCCGGCATCTCGGAGAGGGCCAGCAGCCGCGAGCGGGCATCCTCGCCGCGCTTGGTGTCGTGGGTCGCGGTGGCGATCATCGCGTTCGGCCAGTCCCGGGCGCGGGCGGCCTGGAGATCGTGGAAATGCTCCACGTCGATGCCGTACTCCCCCGGATCGCCGCCGACCTCGTTGAGGCCGAGCAGCGCCGCGTAGCGATAGAACAGCGTATCCTCCAGGCTCTTGGCCATGACCGGGCCGGTGAGCTGCTGGAACCGGCGGCGGAAGCGCAGCACCACCCGAGGGTCCGGCCGGGCGGGGCCGGCGGTCTCGACCCGGCCGAGCAGCACGGCCTTGGCGAAGTCGTGGACCGACCGGTCGGGCAGGCTCGACCAGCGCTTGGCCTTGGCCACCGCCCCGTCGATGAGGCGCACGTCCTCGGGCTCGACCTCCCCCTCCTCCAGGTCGGCGGGGAGGTAGCTGCGGTAGGTGGGAAAGCGGGCGATGATCTCGATCAGGGCCCGGCGCAGGGCGTTGACGGTGAAGTCGCGGGTCCGCCGGTCGGCGTCGGCCACCTCCTTGAGGTCGCTCGTCAGCACTTCGAGCTCGCTGGCGAAGCTGATCTCCAGGATCTCGGCCTTGGCGGCGCGCAATTGCGTCCCGTAGGACTCGTTCATCCCGGACGCCCACTCGTAGAGGCGCCGGACCTTCCCCTGCTTCGCCTTGTCCACCAGCACCCCGTCGAGCTGGTTGAGCACGTCGTAGCCGGTGGTGCCGGCCACCGGCCAGGGGCGAAGGCGTTCGCCGGGCTCCAGGATCTTCTCCACCACCACGTAGAAGCCGGGGCCCACCGCCGCCTGCAACGCGCGGGCATAGCCCGCCGGGTCGGCGAGCCCGTCGATGTGGTCGATGCGCAGCCCGTCGATCCGGCCCTCGCGGATGTGGTGGAAGACCACCTCGTGCGAGCGGTGGAAGATATCGGACTTCTCCACCCGCAGGCCCGCCAGCGAGTTCACGTCGAAGAAGCGGCGGTAGTTGATGTCGCTGGAGGCCACCCGCCAATGGGCGAGGCGGTAGGCCTGGGCCTCGAGCAGCCGGTGCAGGGTGCCGAAGCTGTCCGGCCGGCCCTTGAACCCGTTGAGCAGGGCGAGCGTCCGCTCCGTTGCCTCCTGGATCGCGGGCGAGGTGGCGTAGACCGCCGCGAGCCGGAGCTTCAGGTCCTCGGCCTCCTCGGGGAAGCCCCGGCGGCGGACCTCGTCGGTGTCGAGCGACATGGCGCGCAGGCGCTCGGAGATGGCGAGCAGTTCCGCCGTGGTGTCGTCATCGACCGCGCCGATCGCCGCCAGCACCCGGCTGAGGATCGTCGGGTAGCTGAAGGGCCTCACCGGCAGCTGGTGCTCGTAGTGCCAGACGCTGAAGGCGCCCTTCTCGGGATCGAACTTCAGCTGGAGATTCCCGTTCTCCAGGGCCTCTCCGTAGCGCTCGCCGAGGAAGGGGATGACGAGGTTGCGGCCCGCGCCGAGGCGCTGCCAATCGATGTCGAAGGCGTGGGCGAAGGGCGAGAGCGCCCCCCATTCCAGCACCGAGAGCCACCACGGGTTGTCCGCGCCGCCGACGCCCATGTGGTTGGGCACGATGTCGAGGAGGAGCTTCAGGCCATGATCGTGGAGGGTGCGCGAGAGGCGGACGAAGTTCTCCTCCCCGCCGAGCTCCGGGTTGATCTGACCGTGATCCACGATGTCGTAGCCATGGGTGGAGCCCGGCCGGGCCTTCTGAAGCGGCGAGGCGTAGACGTGGCTGATCCCGAGCTTGGCGAGGTACGGGACGATCCTCTCCGCGTCGGCGAAGGTGAAGTCCTTGTGGAACTGGAGCCGGTAGGTCGCCCGGGGCGGCGCGTCGGCCAGGCGCGAGGCGCTGCGGGCGCCCCGGCCCTCGGCCGAGAGGGCGGCGGCGAGCTTGGCCAGCGGCCCGCCGGGGGCGGCGATCTCCGCGAGGTCCCGGTCGAGCTTGCGCCGCCAGTTCGGGTAGCCCTCCGTCGAGCCGGGCACGTTGGCCTGGGCGAGTTCGGAGACCACGTCCTCGTACTGCACGGCGGTGAGCACCGAGGGGGCGCGGGCGAGGTAGCGGGCGGCGGCCTCGAAGGGCGCGGCCTCGGGGGGCTCGGCCTCGGGCAGCAACTGCTGGGAGGCGAGGGCCTCGGCCAGCCGCCGACGCTCCACCACGCGCTCGCCCCGCTCCGCCTCGGCCCGCTCGGCGTCGTAGAGACCGAGCGACTGGCGCGTGTCGGAATCGACGCCACGCCACCAGCCGACGAAGGTCGGCAGATCGTGGGTGGTGATGGCGGTGAGCGCGTCGCGGGGGTAGGCATCCGGCGCCTTGAACCGGCCGTCGCCCTCGCGCTCGAAGGCGAGGATGCGGTAGCTGAGGACACCCGCCTTCATCAGCGAGTCGGAGAAGCCCTCCGGCGCGGTGCCGAGATCCTCGGCGATGACGAGGCACTTGTTGCGGTGGCTCTCCAGCCGCAGCACCGCCAGCATCGGCTCGAACGGCATGGCGACGTAGGCGCCGGCATGGGCGCTCTCGCCCAGCGGGATCAGGAACAGCCGGGCGAGCTGGAAGGCGTGGTCGATGCGGATCGCCCCCGCATGGCGCATGTTGGCGCGCACCAGGGCGCGGAAGGCGGCGAGCCCGTCCCGCTCCATCTCCAGCGGGTCGAAGGCCGGCAGGCCCCAGTTCTGGCCCTTGGGGGCGAGCAGGTCCGGCGGGGCGCCGATGGACACCCGGTCGGCGAAGCGCTCGGGATGGGACCAGATCTCCGATCCGCCCCGGTCGGCGCCCACCGCGAGGTCCCGGTAGAGGCCGAGCCGCATCCCGGAATCCTGGGCGGATTGGGCGGCGGCGGAAAGCTGCGTGTCCGCGAGGTATTGCAGCCACGCGAAGTAGCGGATCTCCTCCGCATGGGCGCCGGCGAAGGCGCGCACGGCCGGAGTGCCGGCCCGGCGATAGTCCTCGGGCCAGTCGCCGAGCCAGTGGGCGCCCTGGCCCTTGAAGTGGGCGGACAGGGCCTCGAAGGTCGCGTGCGAGTCGAGATCCTCGCCGCCCTCGGCACGGAACCGGGCGAAGGCGTCGTCGGTGCCCGCGCGAGCGGGGGACTCCGCCCAAAGCGCGCGCAGGATCGGATCGAGCACGCCGGCCACGCCCGCATGGTCGACCAGCGCCGCCTCGCGGAGCGCCGCGATGGCCGGGGCGGACTCGGCGAGCAGCGCCTCGGCCTTCGAGCCCTTGAGCCCCGGAAGGTCGCGGGGGGCGATGAAGAGGGTTTCGAGGAACAGCCGCGAGGACGGCGAGTAGGGGGAGATCTTGCTCCGGTCGGAGCCGAACAGGGCGTGGACGGGGCTCAGGCCGAGGAAGGCCGCCCCCCGGAGCGCCGCCTCCCGGGCCGCCTCCCCCGCGTCGGCATAGGTGCCGATGCCGATATTGCCGGCCGAGCGCAGGCCGTAGAGCTGGGCGGCCAGCCCCCAGTCGGAGGCCCCCTCCTCCGCGTAGGCGCCCGGGCGCCAGCAGCGTTGCGGCGCGGCGATGACGAAGGCTTCGGCGCGGGCCTCGCCCATCGCGACGGTCAGACGGTGGTAGCCCGGTGTGAGGGGCGGCAGATCGAAGGAGGGCTCCGATCCGGCGATGGGCGCGCGGCCCTCGCGGGCGGCCCCGCGCTCGTCCACGAGGCGCCAGACGAGGGTCTTCTGGCTGCCCGAGGTGCGCAAGGAGATCCGGGTGGCCCGGCGGGCCTCCACCGGCAGGAGAGGTGGCACGAGGTTTTCGCGAAGGCGCCGGACGGCCCCCAGGCTCTCGGCGAGCTCCGTCTCGTCCGCCACGGGGAAGCCGAGGGCGGCGAGCAGGCCGACCCGCACGTCGAGGGAGGTCTCGACGGGCTTGCCGAAGGCGTCCGTGTAGCCGGCCGCGACGCCGACGAGGTCGGCGAGGTCTTCGCGCAAGCGGCTCACGAGCGGGACTCCGTCAGGACCATGCCGGTCCAGGATGGCAGGGATGCGCCCGATCCGTCGGGGGCATTGGTCCAGACCAGGCGCCCGCCGCCTGTCTCCACGGCGAAGGGCTCATCGCCGAAATTCGCCACGAAGCGGAGCGTACCCGCGCCGAAGGTCCAGGTGCAGTCGATCACGTTCGGGCGCGGCAGGTGGGCGGAAGCCCCCCGGTAGCCGGACTTCGCCAGCGGCACCACCACGTCCCGGCGCAGGGTCAGCAGGTGCGTGGTGTCGGCCAACACCTCCCTGTGGGGGGAACGGTCCCGCTCCGACCAGTCGAGCTTCGAGTGGAGGAAGGTCTCCTCCTCCGTCGGGTCGGGGATCTTGGAGGTGTCGTCCGCGAAGGCGGCGAAGCTCTTGAACTCCTTGCGGCGGCCGTCGCGGACCGCCTTGTTCAGCGCCTCGTCGGGGGCGAAGTCGACGAAGAACAGGAACGGGGTCGAGGCCGACCATTCTTCGCCCATCCACAGCATCGGGATCTGCGGGGCCAGGAGGAAGCCCGCCCGCGCCAGGGCGAGCCTGTCCGGGTCGGCGAGGTGGTTCAGGCGTTCGCCGAGCGCCCGGTTGCCGACCTGATCGTGGTTCTGGAGGAAGGTGACGAAGGCCGAGGGCGGCAGATGCCCCGAGGGCTCGCCGCGCGGGTGGTTGTCCAGCGTCGGGAAGGGCTCGCCCTGGTAGGCGAAGCCCTCCGCGAGGCAACGGGCCAGCCGCTCGACTGGTTTGTCGGCAAAGCTTTCATAATAGCCGGCATTCTCGCCGGTCAGCAGGACATGCCAGCAATGGTGGAGGTCGTCCGCCCACTGGGCGTCGTGCATCCGGGGACGCCCGCCCGCGTCCCGCTCCAGCCAGCGGGCCTCGTTCTTCTCGTTCTCCAGCATCAGGTGGATGTGCCGCCCGGGGAACGTCCGGCGGACGGTCTCGCCCAGTTCGGCCAGGAAGTGCTTGGCCGAATCGTCCAGGATGGCGTGCACCGCGTCGAACCGCAGCCCGTCGAAGCGGTACTCCTCCAGCCAGTAGAGGGCGTTCTGGATGAAGTACTGGCGCACGGTGGCGCCGCTGTCCTTGCCGTCGAAGTTGATGCCGGCGCCCCAGGGGGTCTGGTGCCGCTCGGTGAAGAAGGTCTTCGCGTAGGCGTTCAGGTAGTTCCCCGCCGGGCCGAAGTGGTTGTAGACCGCATCGAGGTAGACCATCAGGCCGAGGCCGTGGGCGGTGTCGATCAGGTGCTTGAGCTCGTCCGGGCGGCCGTAGACCGCGTCCGGGGCGTAGGGGAGAACACCGTCGTAGCCCCAGTTCCGGCTGCCCTTGAAGTCGGCGAGCGGCAGGAGTTCGAGGGCTGTGACGCCAAGCGCCTTCAGGTCGGGCAGGCGCTTCTCCAGGCCGGCATAGGTGCCTTCGGGCGTCGCCGTGCCGACGTGGCACTCGTAGATCACCGCCTCCTCGAAGGGGCGGCCCTTCCAGCCCTCGTCGGACCAAGCGAAGGCCCGGGGATCGACCACCTCCGACGGCCCGGACACGTCCTCCGGCTGGAAGCGCGAGGCGGGATCGGGCACCATGAGATCCCCGTCGATGCGGAAGCCGTAGCGGGCGCCGGGCTTGACGCCGGGCAGGGCGGTGCGCCGCCATCCGCCGCCGGATTCCGGCAGGGGATGGTCGGCGCCGTCGACCACGAGGGTCACGCTCTTGGCGGTGGGGGCCCAGAGGCCGAAGCGCACCCCGCCCTCGACGATCTCTGCCCCGAAATCCATGCTGTGGGCATGCCGCATCAGGCCGCCATCCTTCATCAAAGCGCGCGACCGGTCCACCGCGAAGCGGGGCCGCTGCGTATCACCCGGGGAGAAGGCCCCGGATCCGATCCGGTTCCCATACCGCGTAGGTAGAGTGACGCCCGGCGAAGGGGATGCCGCGCGGCGCATGGCTGCGGCGATATTCGTGATGAGCCGTCCCCGACGCCCAGGGCCACCGGGGAGCCGGGAGGCGGCCTATCCGGCGACCGGCGCCACGAAGGCCCCCGAGGCGGTGAGCGCCAACACCGCGCGCGCAGGCAGCGGGACGGTGCCGCCCGCCGGGACCGGGGGCGTCTCCGGGGCGGGGGTGCCGGTGGGCCGGGTGGTGTCCAGGGCCGCCGTCCAGGGGCCGCCGACGATCGGGGCGAGGCGGAAGGACACGTCCTCCACCCCGGCGTTGAACAGGATCAGCAGGCGGTCGGCCTCGACCCGGTCGTTGCCGATCTGCATCCCGAACACCCGCAGGCCGTCGTCGCCCCAGTGGACGCCCTCCATCTCGCGGCCGTCGGGCGCGAGCCAGTGGACGTCGCGCAGGGGCTCCTCGGGATCCACCAACTCCCCGGTGAAGAAGGCCCGGCGGCGCAGCGCCGGCTGCGCCCGGCGGAAGGCGATGAGCCGGGCGACGAAGGCGGTGAGCGCCGGGTCCGGGTCGCTGGTCCAGTCCATCCAGCTCGTCGGGTTGTCCTGGGCGTAGGCGTTGTTGTTGCCCCCCTGCGAGCGGGAGCGCTCGTCGCCCATCAGCAGCATCGGTACCCCCTGCGCCAGCAGCACCGTGGCGAGCATGTTGCGCTTCTGCCGGGCGCGGAGGCCGAGGATCGCGGGATCGTCGGTGTCGCCCTCGATGCCGTAGTTGCGGCTGACGTTGTGGCCGTGCCCGTCGCGGTTGTCCTCGCCGTTGGCGTGGTTGTGCTTCTCCTCATAGGAGACGACGTCGGCCAGGGTGAACCCGTCGTGGCTGGCGATGAAGTTGACGCTGGCCAGCGGCGAGCGCCCCGAGGCGGCGAAGGTCTCCCGCGAGCCGGTGAGCCCCTGGGTGAGCTTGGCGAGCGTCCCCGAATCCCCCCGCCAGAAGCCGCGCGTCGCGTCGCGGAAGCGGTCGTTCCACTCGCTCCAGCCGCGGGGGTAGCCGCCGAGCTGGTAGCCGTTGGGGCCGATGTCCCAGGGCTCGGCCACCATCTTCACCCGCGTCAGGACGGGGTCCTGCGCCACCGCCTGGAAGAAGGCGGCTTGGGGGGAGAAATCCACCGGCGCCCGGCCGAGGCTGGAGGCGAGGTCGAAGCGGAAGCCGGCGATGCCGTAGGCGCTCACCCAGTGGCGCAGGGAATCGAGCGCCATCTGCATCACCCGGGGGTGGGCGACGTCGAGGGTGTTGCCGCAGCCGGTGCAGTCGAAGCCCTTGGCGGGATCGGCCGGGTCGGCCTTGTAGTAGCTGGCGTTGTCGATGCCGCGGAAGCTCAGGGTCGGCCCGGTGTGGTCGCCCTCGGCGGTGTGGTTGTAGACCACGTCGAGCCAGGTCTCGATGCCGGCGGCGTTGAGTTCGCGGATCGCCGCCTTGAGGCTGCCGATACCGCCCTCCCCCAGGTAGCGGGGATCGGGGGCGAAATACCCGTAGGGCTGGTAGCCCCAGAAGTTCACGAGCCCCTTGTCCACCAGGAACCGGTCGTCGGCGAAGGCCTGGATCGGCAGCAGCTCCAGCGCGGTGACGCCGAGCTTGACGAGGTGCTCGATGATCGCCGGGTGGGCGAGCGCCCCGTAGGTGCCGCGCTCCTGCTCGGGGATCGCCGGGTGGGTGCGGGTCAGCGCCTTCACGTGCGCCTCGTAGATCACCGTCTCCGCGAGGGGCCGGCGGACCGGGTTCAGGGCGAGGTCGGGGACGTCCGGGGCGGTGACGACGCCGCGCGGCACGTAGATCGCGCTGTCTCGGCGGTCGATCCTGTCCGGCCGGGTCAGGCTCCGGCGGTGGCTGTAGAGGGCGTCGTGCCAGCGGATCCGGCCCCGGATCTCCCGGGCGTAGGGGTCGAGGACGAGCTTCGAGGCGTTGAAGCGGTGGCCGTGCGCGGGGTCCCAGGGGCCGTGCACCCGGTAGCCGTAGAGCTGACCCGGCAGCAGCCCGCGCAGGTAGCCGTGCCACACGTCGTCCGTGCGGCAGGGGAGCCGGACGGTGCGGGTCTCGTGCCGCTCCCCCGGCTCGAACAGGCAGAGGTCGACGCCGGTCGCGTGCTCGGAGAACAGGGCGAAGTTCACCCCGCGCCCGTCGAAATGGGCGCCGAGCGGCGCGGGAACCCCGTCGTCGACGGCGATCATGGGCGCGGTCCGGTCCGTGGGATGACGGCTATTCCGCCGCCGCCGCGGTGGTCGGGGGCTCGCGCTCGGTGGTGCGGAAGGCCTCGAGTTCCACGAGGAAGTTGCGCGCCCACCAATCCACGTCCTCGCGGGCCATGCGCTCGGCCATCGGCCGCCACCGGGCGACCCTCTCGGCCTTGGGCATGTAGAGCGCCATGCGGATCGCCTCCGCGACCTCGAACCGGTCGTAGGGGTTCACCAGCAGCGCCTCGGGCAGCTGCCGGGCGGCGCCGGCGAACTTCGAGAGCACGAGCACGCCGGGATCGTCCTCGCTCTGCGCGACGACGTACTCCTTGGCGACGAGGTTCATCCCGTCGCGCATCGGGGTCACGAGGCCGACCCGCGCCGCCCGGTAGAGGCCCGCCAGGACGGGGCGGGGATAGGCCTTGGTGATGTACTGGATCGGGGTCCAAGCGGGGTCGCCGAGCGAGCCGTTGATCTCGCCGACCTTCTCGTTCACGTCCCGAGCGAGCTGCTCGTATTCCGGCACGTCGCTGCGAGATTTCGGGGTGATCTGGATGTAGGTGACGTTGCCGCGCTGGTCGGGGTTCGAGGCGAAGAAGCTCTCCACCGCCTCCATCCGCTCCGGCACGCCCTTGGAATAGTCGAGCCGGTCGACGCCGATCAGCAACTTGCGGGTGCGCAGGCCCGCCATGGTCTCGCGCACGACCTTGTTGGAGGAGGCCTTGTCGGCGGCCTCCTGGAAGCCCGCCACGTCGATCCCGATGGGGAAGCTGCGGATCCGGGTGCGGCGCCCGTCCACCATCAGCGAGCCGCCGCCGAGGGGGATCGCCCGCAGGGAGTCGATCAGGTTGCGCTGGAGGTTCTGCACGTCCGGGTCGGTCTGGAGGCCGATCAGGTCGTAATCGACGATGGCGCGCAGCAACTCGCCGCTCGCCGGCAGGGAGTTGAACACGTCCGCCGCCGGCCAGGGGATGTGGTGGAAATAGCCGATCGGGTTGTCGAGCCCCAATCCCCGCAGCTCGGACGCGAGCGGCAGCAGGTGGTAATCGTGGACCCAGATGATGTCTTCGGGCTCCACCAGCTTGGCGAGCGCCCGCGCGAAGGTGCGGTTGACGCGGCTGTAGCCGGAATAGTCCGAGCGCGAGAACGCCCCGAGCCCCAGCCGGTAATGCATGATCGGCCAGAGCGCCCGGTTGGCGAAGCCGGCGTAATATTCCGCGTGGTCCCGGGGGGAGAGATCGACGACGGCGTACTGCACCCGGCCCCGGTCGATGAGGGTCGGCTCCTGCGAGGGCTCCTCGCTGATCCGGCCGCTCCAGCCGAACCACAGGCCCTCGTAGGCGCTGAACGCCTCCTTGACCGCCACCGCGAGGCCGCCCGCCGCGACGGCCTTGCCGCCCTCCTCCGGGACCGCCACGCGGTTCGATACGATCACAAGGCGTGCCACGCGGGTGGGCTCCCGTTCAAGGCGCGAATCCCCCGCGCCGACGCACAGATACCGAGTGTAGAACGCGGCTCGATGAGACACGATCCTTAACGCAATCAACCCAAGCGCGAAGCCGGTGTCAGGTCAAGCATCGACCGGGGTCGCGGCGCGGACCCGGCTTCATGGCTCGCCCCTCCTGAACGTGGGGTGAGGCGTCGGCTTTCCGCGCGAAACGGAGGAACTGTCGCAGGCGCAGCCGGTTACTCAGCCGTCGCGGGAGGCCGCGGCGCCAGGAGTATCGTCACGATGGCCGGACCCGAATTCCCGCACGATTCGCCGCAGGGCGCGGCTGGCGAGGCTCTCGGCGCCGGAGCCACCGGCGGCGAAGGCGCGCGGGCCAAGGCCGAATGGCGCGGCCTGAAGGGCGACGTGGACAACCTCGCCGACGTCGCCGCCGAGCAGGGCCGCGGGCTCCTCGACGCGGCGCGCCTCCAGGCCCAGGATTACATCGAGCAGCGCAAGGGCGAGGCCGCCCAGTCGGTGCAGGACCTCGCCCGCTCCCTGCGCGGCTCCGGCCGGGACATGGCCGACAAGCCGCACGTGCGCGCCTTCTTCGACAGCGCGGCGGACGGGCTGGAATCGCTCGGCACCTCCATCGAGCGTCGCAGCCTCGGCGATTTCTACGGTGAGGCCGAGGCCATCGCCCGGCGCGCCCCCGTCGCGGTGGCGGTGGGCACCTTCGTGGTCGGCCTGCTGGCGGCGCGGTTCATCAAGTCGTCCAAGACCTTGGACGACGATGCTCCCCTCGCCGGCGACCCCCGCGACAGCTTCAGGGCCTGATCCATGAGCCAAGGTCCCGACCCCCGGCAGGGCGCCTCCAGCATCCAGAGCCTGATCGGCGACGCCCTGCGCGAGACCAACGATCTCGCGCGCAAGGAAATCGCCCTGTTCCGGGCGGAGATGGCCGGCAACATCCGGCAGCTCATCCTGGGCCTCGCCTGCATGATCGGCGCGGCGGTCTTCGCCGTGGTCGCCCTGCTGGTGCTGATCGACGCCTTCGTGAAGTGGCTCGCCACCGTCGTCGGCTCCGAGTGGCTGGCCGCCCTCATCGTCGGCGGGACCCTGATCGTCCTCGCCGTCGGCATGGCCCTGTGGGCGCGCAGCGTGCTGTCGCTCTCCACCCTCGCGCCGACCCGCACCACCCGTCAGGTTCGACAGGACGCCCAGGCGCTGTCGGAACGCGTCTCAGGATGAGAATGCCGTCATGAGCTCCATGAACGACCTCGAGCGCGAGATCGAGGAGAGCCGCGCCCGCCTCGATACCACGATCGACCAGATCCAGGGGCGGCTCTCCGTCCCCAATCTCGTCGATGAGATGCTCGGCAACGCCCGCCGGGTGCCCCAGCTCGCCAGCACCTACGACAGCGCCCTGGATGCGGTGCGCCGCAACCCGGTTCCCGTCCTGCTCATCGCGGCCGGCGTCGGCATGCTGTTTAGCCGGATGGGCAAGGAGGCCGAGCGCCGCCGGACGCAGGTCTCCGCCGCCCGGGTGGATTCCCTCGCCGCCGACGCGGTGCGCGACTACGATCCCGACGCCCCCGCCGCCCGTCCGCTGCACGACCCGGTGGCCAAGACCGAACTGTGACGACGCCATCCAGATGAACGGCCGCCGGGTCGGCCCGGACGGACGAACGCACGAGTGTGAGGACACGATCATGAGCGACCCCCTCCGTCCCACCGGCGCCCCTGGCGCGGCCGGCGACCACACCCTTCGGCCGGATCCCCTGGGCAAGGCCGATCCCCTCCATCCGGCGGGCGCCGCCGGCGAATTCGGCCTGCGCCCCGACCCGGAGGGGCGGCACGATCCCCTCCCCCACGCCTCCAGCGCCACGGACTACAGCGCCAAGTCGGCGGGCACCGACGCCGCCGACAAGGCCGCGGACCTAGCCGACCGGGCGCGGGAGAAGCTGTCCGGCCTCGCCGACGACATCCACGACAAGCTGGGCGGCTCGGCCGACGCGGCCCGGGAGCGGGCGGGCGCGGTCTACGACGAGGCCCGGGAGCGGGCCGGCGAGATGCATCGCCGTCACATGCGCCGGCTCGACGACCTCACCGTCCAGGGTATCGAGGGCCTGGAGCGTGGGCGCAACTCGGTCGAGCGGTTCGTGGAAGGCAACCCGCTCCTCGTGGGCGTGGTCGGCGTCGCCGCCGGGCTGCTCCTCGGCGCGCTGCTGCCGCGCACCCGCCAGGAGGACCGCAACATCGGCCCCTACGCCGACGAGGTCCGCGACCAGGGCCTGCGCTACGCCCGCGAGATGACCCATCGCGGCCGGGAATTCGTGCAGACCGCCCTCGACCCGGACAACCTCAACGCCGCCGTCCGCAAGGCGGCCGAGGCGACCGACGAGGCCACCACCCCGCCGGCGGGCGAGCGGACGCAGCACAACCTCTGAGGATGAGAGCCATCCCTCCCCCGCTGAGGGGGAGGGAGGTCGGCATCACTGTCCGTACAGGTCCTTGTACCGCTCGCGCAGAACGTTCTTCTGCACCTTGCCCATGGCGTTGCGGGGCAACTCGTCCACGAAGAGCACGCGCTTCGGGCACTTGAACCGCGCGAGGCGGCTTTCCAGCCCGGCGATCACGGCGGCCTCGTCCGGGGCGTCCCCGGCGCCGACCACCACCGCCGTCACCGCCTCGCCGAAATCGGGGTGGGGCACGCCGATCACGGCGGATTCGACGATCCCGGCCATCCCGTCGATCTCGGTCTCGACCTCCTTCGGGTAGACGTTGAAGCCCCCGGAGATGATCAGGTCCTTGCCGCGCCCCACGATGTGGACGTAGCCCTTGGGATCGACCTTGCCGAGGTCGCCGGTGATGAAGAACCCGTCCGCCGTGAACTCGGCGGCGGTCTTCTCGGGCATCCGCCAGTAGCCCTTGAAGACGTTGGCGCCCTTCACCTCGATCATCCCGACCTCGTCGGTCGCCACCGGCGCCCCGGTCTCGGGATCCACCACCCGGAGCGACACCCCCGGCAGGGGGAAGCCCACGGTGCCCGCCACCCGGTCCCCGTCGTAGGGGTTCGAGGTGCTCATGTTGGTCTCGGTCATGCCGTAGCGTTCGAGGATGGCGTGGCCGGTGCGGGCCTGCCAGTCCCGGTGGGTCTCGGCGAGCAGCGGCGCCGAGCCCGAGACGAACAGCCGGATGGTCCCCGTGACATCCCGGGTGAGGCCGGGCTCCTTCAGGAGCCGGGTGTAGAAGGTGGGCACGCCCATCATCGCCGTGGCCCGGGGCATCAGCGCGAGGATCGCCTTGGGGTCGAGGCGGGGCAGGAACAGCATCGAGCCGCCGCTCGCCAGCACGGTGTTGGTCGCCACGAACAGGCCGTGGGTGTGGAACACCGGCAGGGCATGGATCAGCACGTCGTCGGCGGTGAACCGCCAGACCTCGACCATCACCTTCGCGTTCGAGGCGAGGTTGTCGTGGGTGAGCATGGCGCCCTTCGAGCGCCCGGTCGTGCCGGAGGTGTAGAGGATCGCGGCGAGATCCCCCGGGCCCCGGGGCAGGTCGGCGAAGGTGGCCCCGTCCTCCCCGTCCGCCGCGTCGGCGGCGCTGCCCGCGCCGGCCCCGTCGAGGGTCCAGACGTGGCGGATGCCGGCGGCGGCCTCGGTGAGGGCCTCCCGCCGGGCGGGATCGCAGACGAAGACCGTGGGCTCCGCGTCGCCGAGGAAGTAGCCGATCTCGGCGGGGGTGTAGGCGGTGTTCAGCGGCAGGAACACCGCCCCCGCCCGCACCACGCCGAGGTAGAGGAAGATGAATTCCGCGCTCTTGTCCGCCTGGACCGCCACCCGGTCCCCCGGCGCGACCCCCGCCGCCACGAGGGCGGCGGCGTAGGCCCCCGAGCGGGCCACGAGGTCGGCATAGCTGTAGCGCCGCCCGTCATGGGCCTCGATCACCGTCTTGGCGGGGGCGGGGATGCCATCCCGGACGAGGGAGAAGAGATGGTTCGTCATGACGGGCGCCTAGCACAGGCCGAAACGACAGGGCAGTCCGTTTCCTCGACGGGGGCGGGGCGGAATCACGCCTCCGCCAGCGCCACCGCCCGGGGCGGGGGGAGCTTGGCGCGCAGTTCCCGGGTCACGGCGGGGGAGGCCACCACCGTGCCGAGGTTGGCGTAGGTCTCGTGATTCTTCTCGATGGCGCCGAGGTCGTAGAGATAGTTGACCATCAGCCCGTGCGCCTGGGCGAGGCCCTTGTCCGAGGTGTCGCCGAGGAAGTTGATCCGCTCCAGCCGCGCCCCGTTGCCGAGGTGGAACCGGGCCACCGGATCGAGGGGGCGCCCGCGCTCGGTCTTGGCCCGGAGGAAATAGGCCGCCGCCGCCGGGATCAGCGCCTTGCGCACCGTCTCGGTAAGGGCCTTGTCCCCCTGCCAGCCGGGCACGTCGAGGGCGCGCAGGGCCTCGACATCCTCCGGGGTGAGGCCCTGCGGGCTGTCGGCCCGGCGCTCGCGGGCGAGCCAGGCGGCGAAGCCCGGCACGGGGGAGAGGGTGACGAAGGTCTTGAGGGTCGGGATTTCCCGGGCGAGGTCCGCCACCACCTGCTTGATCAGGAAGTTGCCGAAGGTGACGCCGGCAAGCCCCTTCTGGCAGTTCGAGATCGAGTAGAAGATCGCGGTGGTGGCCGAGCGTATCGCCAGGGGCTTGCGCTCCCGCGACAGGATCGGGGCGATGGCCGGGGCGATGGCGTCGGTGAGCGCCACCTCCACGAAGATCAGCGGCTCGTCGGACAAGGCCGGGTGGAAGAAGGCGAAGCAGCGCCGGTCCGGCGGCTCGATTCGGGCACGCAGGTCGTCCCAGTCGGCGATGGCGTGGACCGCCTCGTAGCGGATGATCTTTTCCAGGATATGCGCCGGGGTCGTCCAGTCGATGGGGCGCAGCACCAGGAAGCCCCGGTTGAACCAGGATGCGAACAGGTGCTCGAAGTCGGAATCGAGGCTGTCGGCGGCATCGAGCAGGCCCGCCTCGGCGCCCTCCCCGTCCCGGTGCACGTCTTTGCGCAGGGCCTTGCGCAGGTCGAACAGGTCCTCCCGCATCCGCACGAGGCTCAGCGTCCCGCCCCGGGCGAGGTTGAGGCGCCGGATCAAGTCCTGGCTGCGGGCCTCGGCGGCCTCGTGCAGGGCGCCGAGGCGGGCGCGGCTCGGATCGGCGAGGTAGGCGTCGATGGCGGCTTCCACCGCCTTGTGGTCGGCGCCGAAATCGAGGGCGATCGCCCGGAGGAAGTCGTGGCGCTCGGCGGTGCCGAGGCCGGCGTAGCGATCGAGGATCGCCCGCGCCAGCGCCACCCCCGAGGCCTCGCCCCGGCGGGAGATGAGGTCGTCGCACAGGCGGGCCAGGTCTTGGGCGCTGGCCCGGGCGGCCAGATCCCCCCGTCCGAGGCCCACGAGGTCGCGGCCGCGTTCGCTGATCGTTTGGAGGAGGTCGCCGAAGAAGGAGATCGCCGCCATCGCCCTCGCCCGACTCCCGTCCGTGATGCCCGCAGGGTTTCCGGTCCCAGAATCCCGGTGCGAGGCTTCTAGTAATCCCGGTGTGAGAGTTCTAGTGCGAGGCCGGCCCTGCGGCCAAGGCCGAATCGCGGGCCATCGCGGTTCAGCCGCGCGGGATGAGGAGGGCGAGGTCGGCACGCTCGCGCCAGTCGCCGACGCCGTGCTGCCGGGCGAAGCGCAGTTCCGCCGCGCGCCTTGCCCGCTCGGGATCGCGTGCGCGGTGGATTTCCACGGAGCCGATGGTGAACGGCACCCCGAGGATCTCCTTGGCGAAATCGATCCGGTAGTTTGGCATTCCGTGCTCCTCGACGTGGGTTCCCGCGACTCCCTCAGGGAACGGATCGACACCCCGATCGTAGGATGATCTCAGGCCCGGAGGCCAGGGGCGCGCGACGACAATCCAAGGCCGGTTCGGTGCGGGCATGTACCGTACTTGTTCCTATATGGAGCGGACCCGGTCCGGTTGCAGGGGGCGGCGGTGGGGCGCGGCCATGCGGCACGGCGGGTTGCGGCGTCGCCGCCTCCGGGCCTATCGGCTCGGCACCGCCCCCGATCTCCCACCCGCGAGTCCGTCCTGCCCGATTCGACCAGCGTCCCCTCGCTCCCCCGCCTCGACGGCAAGGCCCGATTCGGGCTCACCCTGATCGCGGGTGGGGCCGTGGCCAACATCTATTACAACCAGCCGCTGCTCGGCCTCATCGTCGCCGAGTTCGGCGACCGGGCGGCCCTGTGGGTGCCGACCTCGGCCCTGGTCGGCTACGGGCTCGGGATCATCGGGCTCGTGCCCCTCGGCGATGCCCTGCCCCGCCGCCGGCTGATCGTGTGGCAGAGCCTCGCCCTGGCGCTCGCGCTCCTCCTCATGGCCGTCAGCCCCAACCTCGCCACCCTCGCCTTCGCCCACCTCCTCGTGGGCGTGTTCTCCTCGGCGGCGCAGCAGGCGGTGCCCTTCGCGGCGGAGCTCGCCCCCGATTCGAGCCGGGGCCGGGTGGTCGGGCAGGTGATGACGGGCCTCCTCACCGGCATCCTGCTGGCCCGGACGGCCAGCGGCTACCTCGGCGCGCAACTCGGCTGGCGGCCGGTCTTCCTCACCGCCGCGGCGCTGGCCCTGGCGATGGCCGGGATCGCCGCCGCCACCCTGCCGCACACGCCGCCGGCGCAGCGGGTGCGCTACCGCGCCCTGATGACCTCGATCCTCTACCTCGCCCGGACCCAGCCGGTGCTGCGGACCGCCAGCCTGTCGCAGGCGCTGCTGTTCGCGAGCTTCAACGCCCTGTGGGCGACGCTCGCCCTCTTCGTCGAGGGGCCGCCCTTCGGGCTCACCGCCGCCGGAGCCGGGCTGTTCGGGGTGATCGGCGTCTGCGGCGCCGTCGTCGCCCCCTTCTCCGGGCGCTTCACCGACCGGCGCGGGGCGCGGCCGGTGGTGCTGGGCGGCAGCCTGATCGCCGCCGTGGCCTTCCTGGTGTTCTGGGCCGCGACGGCGGGGTCGCTGATCGCGGTGGGCCTCGGGGTGCTGCTGCTCGATATCGGCATCAGCGGCGCCCTCATCGCCAACCAGACCCGGGCCTATGCCCTGGTGCCGGGGGCGCGGGGGCGGATCAACACGGTGCTGTTCACGACGATGTTCGTGTTCGCCGCGCTCGGAGCCTTCGCCGGCTCGCAGGCCTTCCTGGTCTTCGGCTGGCCGGGCGTCTGCGCGGTGGGTCTTGCCTTCACCGGCCTCGCGGTGCTGGTCGCCGCCCGCGACCGGTAAGGCCAGCCTCTTTCGGGGGCCGGATTTCCAGGGGCTTTGCCCCTGGACCCCACCAAAGGACTCGGTCCTTTGGGATCCTCCTACTTGAGGATCCGGGAGAGGCGGCACCATCCTTCCTTGTCCGGGGGCAGGCCGAAGCGCAGGCGCTCCGGCCGGTCCGGGAAGCGGCGCACGGCGATGCCGGCCTCCCCGAGGCGGTGCCACAATCCCGGCCCGTCCGGGAAGTCGGCGGTGCGGAACAGGACCGTGCCGCCGACGATCCGGCCCCCGGCCCGCATCATCATCCGGTCGAGGCGCCCGGCATCCGCCGCCCGGTCCCGGGCCGCCGCCTCCCGCCATGCCCCGTCCGCGAGGGCGGCCGCCCCGACGGCCTGGGCCGGGCCGGACACGCTCCAGGGCCCGAGCGCCGCCGCGATCCGCGCCGCCACGGATGGGGCCGCCACCGCGAAGCCGAGGCGCAGCCCGGCGAGGCCATAGGTCTTGCCGAAGGAGCGCAGCACCACCACCCCCGGCCCCGGATGTGGGCACAGGCTCTCCACCGGCTCCAGATCGCAGAACGCCTCGTCCGCCACCAGCAGCCCGCCCCTCCGGCCCATCGCCTCCGCCAGGGCGAGGCGCTCGGCGAGGGGATGGCTGCGCCCATCCGGGTTGTTCGGATCCACCAGCACCGCGACCGCCGCGTCGCCGATGGCCCCGATCCCCGGCACGAGGCTCACGGCATGGCCCGCCCGCCCCCACGCGGCGGCGTGCTCGGCATAGGTCGGCCCTACCACCGCCACCCGGGTCGGCGCCACGAGGCGCGGCAGGGTCTCGATCAGGATCTGGGTACCCGGCGCCGGGACCACGTGCTCCGGGCCGGGCGCCCCATAGGCCCCTGCGGCGGCCGAACGGAGGGCCGCCTCGCCCTCCCTCGCGGGCAGCCGTGCCCACGCGCTGGCCTCCAGCGCCGGCAGGGGATAGGGGACCGGGTTGATACCCGTCGACAGGTCGAGCCACGGCTCCGGCGCCGCCGGGAACGCCCTGTGGAATCCCCCGAGGTCGCCCCCGTGGGCGACCTCCTCCGACGGCCCAGCCGAGTTCCAGAACCGATGCATCCGCCCGACACGCTCGCCGTCCTGGCCCTCGCCCTCGGGATCGAGGCGGCGGCCGGCTACCCGGACGGGCTCTACAGGGCGCTGGGCCACCCTGTCACCTGGATCGGCCGGCTCATCGCCGCCCTCGACCGGGGCCTGAACCGTGGATCGTTCCGCCGCCGTCGCCTCGCCGGTTGCGCGGCGCTGGCGATCCTGCTCGCCGCCGTCGCCCTCCCCGCCCTGGCGCTGACGGGGCTCGCCGGCCTTGCGGGGCCCCTCCCCGCCCTCGTCCTCCTCGGCCTCGCCTGCGCCAGCCTGCCGGCGCAGCGCAGCCTTCATCAACACGTGGCGGCGGTGGAGACGGCTCTGCGCGGGGGCGGCCTGGAACCCGGACGCCGGGCGGTGGCGATGATCGTCGGGCGCGACACCGACCAGCTCGACGAGGCGGCGATCTGCCGGGCGGCGATCGAGAGCCTCGCGGAGAACTTCTCCGACGGGGTCGTCGCCCCCGCCGTCTGGATCGGGGCGCTGGGCCTGCCCGGGGGCGCCCTCTACAAGGCGGTCAACACCGCCGACAGCATGATCGGCCACCGCACCCCCCGGCACGAGGCCTTCGGCTGGGCCGCGGCCCGCCTCGACGACCTCGTGAACCTGCCCGCCTCCCGCCTCGCCGGCCTGCTGATCGCGGCGGCGGCGGGCCTGCGCGGCGGCGGCGGTCGCGCGGCGCTGCGGGCCATGGGGCGGGACGCCCCCCGCCACCGCTCGCCCAACGCCGGCTGGCCGGAGGCGGCGATGGCCGGGGCGCTGGGCCTGCGGCTCGCCGGACCCCGGGTCTATGGCGGGGCCACCGTGCCGGACGCCTTCATGGGGGACGGCCGGGCCGAGGCCGGGCCTGACGACATCGCCCGCGCCGTCCAGTTGTACCGCACCGCCTGCTGGCTCCAGGGGGCACTTGTCCTGGTGCTCCTCGTCCTCGCGCGCTTCGTCTTCTGAGCCGGGAAGGTCGCCCGCACGATCGTGATGAACAGCTAGAGAAATGGCGATCACTTTAACCTTGCTGCGAATGTAACAAGGCCACAAGTCCGGCTGCCCCTATTCTGCGGCCCTCTGCATTGTATGGTTCCAGGAAGGACGTCGGGAGCTTCCGGCGGCCCGCCGCGAGTTTGGCGCTTCGCCTCCGGCAGGGCCGCCCCCGCGGACGTGCCGCGCCGGGGGCGTGGCCCCTCACGGTGCCAGCCGTCGCGAGACCGGACCGACGCCCCTGCCGACGAGAGGGGCGACCCAGACGAGATGCCCAGGGCGGTGAAGGCGGCCAGATGCAGAGTTCGCAAGCACGACCCGAGGCCGGGGCGGTCCCCGATCTGCCGGGGGCGCCGATGACGGCGGTGAACGCGGTCCCTCCCCCCAGGGGAGGCGGCCGCCAGATGGCGGTGAACATCGTCGCCGGCGGGGGCGGCAACATCATCAAGGTGGCGCTGCAGCTCATCCTGCTGCCCCTCATGGCGCGCCTGCTCGGGCCGGCGGAGTTCGGCATCTACGGCCTCGCCCTCCCGACGGTCGGCTTCTTCATGATCCTGGCCGATGCGGGCCTCGCGGTCTCCCTGGCCCGGGAAAAGGACTACAACCCCACCCTGTGGTCGACGGCGTTCTGGCTGATGCTCGGCGTCGGCGTCGTGCTCGCCGCCGTCGTGGTGGGCTGGGGCGTCGTCCTGGCGCGGATCTCCGGCGAGCCGAAGATCCTGCCGGTGATGGCGACCCTGTCCCTGAGCCTGCTGTTCCTCACGGGCTCGGTCCTGCCCACGGCGCGGCTCATGCAGCAGGGCCGCCTCGTCACCCTGTCGGTCGCGGACGTCATCTCGGCCCTGGCCGGGAGCATCGTGGCGGTGGCCCTGGCATGGGAGGGGGCGGGGGCGATGAGCCTCGCCCTGCAATCCGTGACGGTGTTCCTGACCCGGGCCGTCATCCTGAACGCCAACGCCTTCGTCCGGCCGAGCTTCACCTTCAAGCTCGCGGAGATGAAGGACCACATCTCCACCGGCACCTCGATCATCGCCAGCCGCCTCGCCGACTTCTCGGGCCGCCTGGCCGAGAACCTGATCTACGGCCGGGCCTACGGGGTGGCGGCCCTGGGGACCTTCACCTTCGCCAACCAGGTTCCCCGGTTCCTCGGCGAATCCGTCTCGAACCCGATCTGGGCGGCGCTCTACACCCATGCCGTCCGGGACGAGGCCGCCGGGATCTCGAACGCCCATGCCAAGCTCATCTACATCCTCGCCCTCATCCTGGCGCCGGCCACCTTCATCCTCTGCGCCGCCACGCCCCTGCTGATCTCGCTGCTCCTGGGGCCGAAATGGCAGGACGCGGCGATGCTGCTCCAGGTGCTCACGCCGTTCTACATCATGAACGTCCTCGCCTCCCTGAGCGGCGCCATCCTCACCGCCCGGGGGCGGAGCTGGGCCCTGTTCTGGATCACGATCGTTCTCGTCGTCGGGCGGATCGCGGCGATCGCCATCGGGGTCGAGATCTCCCCCCTGGCGGTGGCCCTGTCCATCGGCGTGGCCCACATGGCCTTCTGCGCACTGATGCTGGGCGTGCCGGGCCGGCTCGGCCTCATCGAGATCCGGCGCGTGGCCCGCAGCCTCGTCGGCCCCATCGCCGCCGCGATGCTGGCCGGGGGCCTGTGCTGGTGGATCCTCGGGATGCTTCCGGCGACGCTCCTCTCGGCCTGCCTCGCCATCGCCGCGAGCGCCCTCGCCTACGGGCTGCTGGTTCTCCTGTTCGACGGCTCGCGGGTGATCGCCGAGGGGGCCGCCATCAGGAGGCTCCTGTTCAAGGGCCGCTGACGGCATCGGCCGGGGCGGCGACCTCCCGCCCCGGCACCGGTGAGGTCGTCCTGGGCCGGCCTATACGGTCGAACCACGACTTCCCCGGACGCGAATTCCATTTACGACGGTACCCCTGGCAACCTTAATCCTGCGATCACCGCCCTTATGCGGGAGGATCAGGGAGTTTGGACTGCGCGGCGGTTGCTTTCGCCCCCGAATGGTGGCTGACATGCAGCCGCATAGCCAACGGCACGGACGATGACGGGCCGCACCGCGGCGCAGGGTCCGCGCCGCGCCGGGCTTCCCGTCGCGGCGCGAAAGAGAACGAACCGTCGCCACCCCCGGCGACGGGGCGGCGCCGCGCTCCCATGACGTCGTCCGCCGTGTCCCGTGGGGGATTGAGAGGAGTCGAGGATTGAAGCAGCCTGTCTTCGTCGCCATCGCCACGGCGGGGCGCCGGGAAGTCCTCACCGAGACCCTCGCGCTCCTCTCCCGGCAGACCGAGCGCCCCGAGACCGTCTACATCTCCCCCGCGACGCCCGCCGACCTGGACGAGGCCGCCGCGCGCGCGCTCGGCCTCGACCTCGTGGTCGTGCCGTCGCGGAAGGGCTCCTGCGCCCAGCGCAACGCCATCCTGGACAGGCTCCGCGACCGGCGGGACGGGGTGGTGCTGTTCCTGGACGACGACTTCTTCCTCGCGCCGACCTACGTCGCCGAGACCTCCCGGCTGTTCACGAACGACCCCGGGATCGTGCTGGCCTCCGGCCTCGTCCATGCGGACGGCGCGGTCGGCCCCGGCCTGTCCGTGCCGGAGGCGCACGCGCTCCTCGCCGCGCGGTTCGACGGGGCGATCCCGCCGCTCGTCGAGCCGGTCTACAACGGCTACGGCTGCAACATGGCCGTCCGCCTGGCCGCCGTGAATGCCCGCGAGGTCCGCTTCGATGAGGAACTCCCCCTCTACGGCTGGCTCGAGGACGTCGATTTCAGCCGCAGGCTCGCGGGGATGGGGCGCCTCGTCCGCAGCCACGCGCTGCAGGGCGTCCACCTGGGGTCGAAGCGGGGACGCTCGCCGGGCCGCCGGCTCGGCTACTCGCAGGTCGCCAACCCCTGGCACCTGATCCGCAAGCGGACGATGTCCCCCCGCCGGGGCCTCGTCCAGATCGGCCGCAACATCCTGGCGAACGTCTGGAAGTCCGTCTCCCCCGAACCCTGGACCGACCACCGGGGCCGGCTGCGGGGCAACCTCGTCGCCCTGGCCGATCTGGCGCGGGGGCGACTGAAGCCCTCCAACGTCCTCAATTTCGAGACCGCCGAGACTGTGCCGGGCAAGAAGAGCGGATGACCTGTTTCGTCACTCGCACCCCGATACAGGGCTGGATTTCGCGCTAGATCGGTTGATCCGTCTCCTACATTAATCGGGGATTCAATCTTAGATGGTATTTGAAGCGTGGGATGAGCGAGCGATCTCGTGAAGATGGCTCCGGGGCTGAGTGATGGGTAAGAACCAGAATCTGGTCATCACGCGCGCCGGCGCAACAAGTCTTCATCGGCAATGGCTCGTTCCGCAAGAGGCGAGAAACTTCGACGTCCTTCTGACGTCCCGCGTCGCCGGAGAGGACGCCAACCCTACGCCAGGGGTGGAGTTCGTCTCCTTGCCGGGCGGGAAGGTCGAGGGGTGGCGGGACATCGTCCTGAACCTCGCGCACCGCCTCGACGGCTACGAGCGGATCGCCTTCCTCGACGACGACATCGCCTGCGATGCCGCCGCCATCGCGAGATGCTTCGACCTCGGCCAACAATTCGATCTGCGGTTGTGGCAACCGAGCCTGACCTGGACGAGCTATTTCACCCTCGGCGGCACCCTGCACAATCCCCACTTCCTGCTGCGGTACGTCAACTACGTCGAGATGATGTGCCCGTTCATGACCCGCGGGACGCTGGAGCGCATCAAGCGCACCTTCTTCCTGAATCTCGAGAGCGGGATCGACCTCGTCTGGTGCAGCCTGCTCCCCCCCGCCGAGCGGCGCTGCGCCGTCATCGACGCCGTCCAGGTCGAGCACACCCGCCCGGTCGGGCGGGACGAGGCGGCCGACGGCTTCGTGCGCCGCCTGTACGAGGACGACGTCCACGCCTGCCTCGCGCTGTTCGGGATGGAGCGGCCGAGCCTCGTGGCCGACCGGGCCGTCCTGCGGGACGGGCGTCCGGCCCGGCGGCGCGCGATTTCCGCCCGGGTGCCCGGCCTCGTCCGAGCCCTGCGGGTCTCGCCGGACCCCCGGGCCACCCGCCAAGTCATGGGCCACATCCGGCAACAGTTAATGCGGTCTCAGGTCTATCACGAAGATGCCGCCGCTATTCTGGCGGACCTCACGTCCGAGTCTCGCGGGGTGGCAACGTCATCTTAAGACAATCCTGCTCCCCATGGGAAAGGACCGCCCTTAAGATTATGATAGGAAATCGACCCCTTGGTCGGTTCATCGGGCGAGGGGCCCGATCGTTTATTCACGCGATGCTGCTACAGAACTCTGGCGCGTCAACCGGATTTGCCAAGATGAGAGCCTGGACAGGATTCGAAGCGGGCCGGGATCTCAAGGCCCGCGCAGCCTCCGGCGCGGCGGCGCATCCATCCGCCCGCCGGCATGGCGCGGTCGACTGATGGGTCGCATGGAGGGCCTGGGGATCGGAATGGCGAGCTTCTGCTGGTGCTACGTCGTCAACGAAACGTACCTGCTGCCTGCCCTGGTGAGTGCCTCGCAGCTGCGCACCCACCTGGGTGAGGGCGGCGGCGACATCGTGATCGTGTGCATCGGGGAGCCCACCGACGTCACGCGCGCCTCCGCGCGGGTCGGGAAGGAATACGGGGTCGAACTGATCATCGCGCCCGTGGGGCTCCTGCGGGGCCTGCCGATGTACTGCGCGCGGCTGTTCCTCGGGGAGTTCCTCGGCCACCGCTATGAGTTCGTCACCTATGTGGATGCGGATACGCAGTTCGTCGGGCCGGTCGCCGAGCTCGCGGCGGTGCAACCCCGCAGCGGGAGCATCCTGGTCGTCCCCGACATCATGTCGATCGCGGTGGACCATCCCTCGAAAAACCTGAGCAGCTGCAAGAAGTACTTCGAGGAAATCGGCATTTCCGAGAAGAACCAGCGGATTTATTTCAACACCGGCGTCATCAAGTTCCGCTCGAGCGACTGGGACGCCATCGCCAGGGAGTGCCTGACGGTGATGGGGCAGCGGGAGGTCGGCGCGTTCCGCTACCCCGATCAGGATGCCCTGAACCTCGTCCTGGACGGGCAGCAGACCCTGGCCTCGTTCCGGTGGAACTACCCGGCCTTCTTCATGGGCCGGGGGCTCGACGACATCGTCGAGCCGAGCATCGTGCACTTCATGTCGAGGCCCCGGCCCTGGGACGGTCCGTTCCCCCCCTGGGGGCGCGCCGCCTTCAAGCCGTACCTGTCCTTCGCCCGGAGCCACCCGGAACTGAGCCACCTGTTCAAGCCGGCCCGGAACGGCAAGCTCGTGCGCTACATGCTCCAGCAGGCGTTCAAGATCTCCACCGAACCGTGGGGCACGGAGTTCTTCCGCAGCCGGATCGCCGAGTTCGAGGACGCCGCCCTGGTGTAAGGCCGGCTGCTCGACGTCACCCGCTCCATCTTCAACTCGTGAGCGGGCAATAGCAGCAATCTTGCCTCAAATTTAATCCGATGTGCCCAATCCGTTGCTGTCGATGGCAGCACTACGGTGTTCGAACCCTTGACACACACGATGGGGTGATATCATTTCGCGCGCAATGCCGGCGATCTGGTGCAAACCCAATATTTTCGTAAGATGCGCGCCCGCCTTGCACAGCTCTATCGCCGGTCTGTCCCAGGCATAGGCCATATTGCAAAACTACTTGGCCTGCGTAGGCCGGTGGTATTCTGTTTTCATTCCGTCGAAAGACACGACGATCCCGGCCGCCTGAACGGGGCCATGGCCGTGACGGACCTCTTTCTCGGGGATCTCATCGACCATGCCCGGCACCGGGGGCTGGATGTCCTCAGCCTGGACGACGGCATGGCCCGGCTCGCGGAGCGCGACACCCGGCCCTTCGTCTGCCTGACCTTCGACGACGGCTACCGCGACAATTACGAAGTGGCCTTCCCGGTCCTGCGCCGCCACGGGGCGCCGGCCGCGATCTTCCTGGCGACGGGGCTCGTGGACCGGACGAGCCCGATGTGGTGGCACCCGCTGGAACGGGCCTTCCCCGGGGGCGGGGCGGGCACCGCCGGGCGCGCGCGGGCCCATGACGGCTGGTCTGTCCGTTTCCGGGCGACGGACCGGGACGGGGTGGTCCGCCTCGTGGACGAGGTGGCCGCCCGCGTGCCGGGTTTCCGGGCGGCGGAGGCCTACGACAATGCCCTCGACTGGGGGATGATCCGCGAGATGTCGGCGTCGGGCCTCGTGACCTTCGGGGCCCACACGGTCTCCCATCCGCTGCTCGCCGGCCTGTCGGGGACGGGGCTCGCTCGGGAGATCGAGGCCTCCCGGGACCGGTGCGCCGCGATGCTGGGGCACGCGCCGAGATACTTCGCCTACCCCTTCGGCCAGCCGCACGAGATCGGGGCCGAGGCCCCCGGGGCCGTGGCGGCGGCGGGGTTCGCGGCGGCCTTCACCACCACCGCCGCCACCCTCAGGGAGAGGAATACCGCCGATCCCTTCCGGCTGCCGCGGATCATGCTGACCCGGCGGTCGCAGAACCTGGCGTCCGTCGATGCCTACGTCTCGGGGCTGACGGAGGCGATCAAGGGTGTCTGACCCCGTAACGATTCCGGACCCGGCGGACGAGCCCGTCTTCAGCCTCGTCATCTCGACCATCGGCCCGGCCGAGGACTTGGCCCGTTGCCTCACGAGCATCATGGCCCAGACCGTCGAGGCCTTCGAGGTGATCGTCGTCGATCAGAACGCGGACGACCATGTCCGGGTGATCACGGCCCCGTTCCTGGCCGACGGCAGGGTCCGGCTCATCCACAGCGAGATCGGCCTCTCGAAGGGCCGGAACGCGGGGCTGGCCGTGGCGCGGGGCACCCTCGTCGGGTTCCCCGACGACGACTGCTACTATCCGCCGACGCTCCTGCGGGAGATCCTGGACCGGTTCGCCGGCCATCCCGACGCCACCGGGATCTGCGTGCGCTGCATCGACGACCGGGGGCACGACAGCGCCGGGCGCTCGGATCGCCGGGGCGGGCTGATCGACAAGGGGAACGTCTGGCGCCGGGCCGTCTCGGTGGGAATGTTCCTGAAGGCCGACGCGACCCGGGGGGCCGGGGGGTTCGACGAGCGGATCGGCCTCGGCAGCAACACCCCCTACCTCTCCGGGGAGGAGACCGACCTGCTCCTGACCCTCGTGGCGCGGGGGCACAGGATCTACTACGACCCCCTGCTCCACGTTTTCCACCCCCCCGAGCCGGTGGTGATCACCCCGAGGCTCATCGGGCGCTCCTACGCCTACGGGATGGGCAAGGGCCTGCTCCTGCGCCGGCACGACTACGGCAACCATCACGTCGCGCTGCACGTGGCCAAGCCCGTCCTCGGCGCCCTCCTTGCCCTCCTCCGGGGGGACCTCTCCCTCGCGCGGCTCCGGTTCAGGCGCGCCAAGGGGCGGTACGATGGCTGGAAGTCTTACTTGCCCGACGCCGTCGATCGACGTTAATCTCCGACTAACGTGTGTTCGATTCGCAACTAAGCATTTGTCAGGGTTGGCCCGGACGGATGCCCGAGGTCATCACTGATGTGGCTTACCGTCGGAATCGCCACCAGCGGCCGGGGTCATATCTTGGGTCAGGCGATCCATTACCTGTGCCTGCAAAATCGGCAGCCTGATGAATTGATCATCTGCTCGCCGGCGGAGGCCGATTTCGGCACCGCCATCCCGGCGGACGCCCCGTTTCCGATCCGCCGCATCACCGCCGGGCTCGGGCTGACCAAGCAGCGCAACGCCATCGTCCGCGAGGCAGGCCGCAGCGACGTGCTGCTGTTCCTGGACGACGACTTCTTCCCCTGTGCCGGCTACATCGCCGAGATGGTGAAGGTCTTCGAATCCGGGGCGGTGGCCGTGGCCACGGGCACCGTCCTGGCCGACGGCATCAAGGGACCGGGTATCTCCTTCGACGAGGCGGAGCGGATCATCCGGCTGGCGAACGGAACCCGGCCCCGCCCCGAGATCCATCCGATCCGGCATGGCTATGGCTGCAACATGGCCCTGCGCTACCGGCCCATGGTCGAGCATGGCCTGCTCTTCGACGAGAATCTCCCGCGCTACGGCTGGTACGAGGATGTGGACCTGATGCGGCGGCTGGCGGCCTATGGGTCCGTCGTGCGCAGCACAGCGGCGCGGGGCGTTCACCTCGGCACCAAGGCCGGGCGCACGAGCGGCCGGTTCCTCGGCTATTCCCAGGTCGCCAACCCGATCTACCTGCACCGGAAGGGCACCTACGACCTACCCGAGACGATCCTCAGCATCGTCAAGAACATGGCCGCCAACATCGCCCGGTCCCTGTATCCCGAGAGCTATATCGACCGGCGGGGCCGGCTGTTCGGCAACCTCATGGGTCTCCGGGACCTGCTGGTCCGCCGGATCCATCCGCTGAACGCCCTGCGCATGGATACGATAAAGCCGAAGTGATCCCCGCTGTATCGAGAGAAAGGCCAGCCAAGTACTTCAGCATGGAATCGCACAAAGTCAGTCTATAGCTCGGGACAATCGGTCGCACCGAGTGATCGGTCGAGCGAACAGCAATTGCAAGGCTGCTTTCGTCCTGGGGCGCGGCGGGCTGCGTCCCGCCGGAGCGGAGCGGCGATCCCTCCTATGTCTTTGTTCCGGCGTTGAAATGACACGCGCCGGTGCGGGCCATGGCCCGCTCGGCACGCGGTGGGATCGCCCCGAGGTCGGCCGTATTTTGAATACGAGGCCCGCAAGTAATAGCGGGCATTTAAGCGGTAAGTAATCTCTCAAGGCCAAGTTGTTTCCTCAGGGAATTCGAACGACGGCTTGGTCTGGCATGGCGTCGGGGCTGGCTTCCGGTCGAACACTCGGGAACCGGCCGGCGGATGTCCCCGGCCCGCGCGGGCGCGCCGCACTCAGCGAGAGAACCATGAAGGCTGGATCCTCCGGCTCCGACCGCGCGAGGCCGGGCCCCGCGACAGGCGAATCCCTCCCCGCCCCGGTCCGCACCGGCTCCCACGCCGCGACGGCGGCCGGGCCGGTCGCCGCCGGGCTCACCTTGCCCCTGACCTCCGGAAGCCGCGACGGGCAGGGCCGGCCGTGACGGGGCATGTCTCTCCTTTTCCCCTGATCGCCTCCCCCGGCGCGTTGCGCCGATGGCGGTGGCCGGGGGCCGGGGCCGGGGCCGTGCTCGTGCCCCATGTGGTCTTCGCCCTGTGCCTGATCGTGCCGTTCGTCGTGCTCTGCGCGTTCATCGGCAGCCACTGGGTCCAGACCGAGCAGGTCCGGTCCGACGCGCGGGTCGCCGAGCTGGCCGACGGGATCGCCGACGAACTCGACCGGTTCCTGCGCGACCGGATCATGGTGCTCCAGACCCTCGCCGCCTCCCCGGACCTCGACCGCCGCGACACGGGGGCGATCGAGGCGCAGGCCAAGGCGCTGCTGGCGGACGGGGCGGTGGGGCTCCTGATGCGCGACAGGGCGGGGGGCATCCTCCTGAACACCCTGGCGCGGTCCGGCACCGCCCCGACGGACGAGGATCTTTCCACCCTCCCCTCTCCCACCGCGCAGGGCGGCCCGGTCGTCTCCGACCTCCTCGGAGGGGTCGGGGGGCGCCCGCCCGCCCTGGTGGTGGAGGTGCCGGTCCTGCGCGGCGGCGTCCTCAAGGGGACCCTCGGCGCCGTGCTGCGCCCCTCGGCCTTCGATGCCCTGTTCGCCAGCAACAGCGTCGTCGGCGACCTGATGGGATCGATCGTGGACAGGACCGGCCGGGTGGTCGCGCGCTCCGCCGCGAGCCACGCCTGGGTCGGGTCCGAACTCCGGGGATTCGCCGGGCGCACCGGGCCCCGCGGCCTGTGGTTCGGGCCGAGCATGGAGGGCGTCACCCTGCGCGTCGCCTACCGGCGCCTGCCGGAGACGGGCCTGCTGGTGAACGTCGGCATGACGCAGTCGGCCTTCGCCGCGCCCCTGAAGCGGACGCTCTGGACCCTCGGGGGCCTCGCCCTGGCCCTCGTCCTGGGGGCCTTCGCCCTGAGCCTCCCCCTCCTCCGGCGGATGCTCGCCGCCCACCGGTCCCTGGCGGAGACCGCCGAGCTCCTGAGCCTCGCGCAGGAGGCCGCCGGCGGCGCCCTGTGGGACTGGGACATCGAGGGCCGCCGTATCTCCCTGGCCCCGCGCAACGCCCGGATGCACGGCCTGACCGTGTCGGAGGGGACCGGGCGGACCGTCGTCCTCACGCTGGAGGAATGGGAGGGGCGGGTCTTCCCGGACGATCTGGCGGAGGTCTGGGTTGAGGTCGACCGCGCGATCGCCACCCGTACCACCTTCAACGCCGAGTTCCGCACCCGCGTCCCCGGCGGGGCGCGGGGGTTCCAGTGGGTCCAGTCCCTCGGGCGGGTGGTCTACGACGAGGCCGGACGGCCCCGGCGCCTGATCGGCCTGCATTTCGACGTCACGGCCCGCCGCGAGACCGAGGAGGCCCTGCGCGAGGGCGCCGTGCGCCTCCAGGCGAGCGAGGAGCGGCTGACCCTGGCCCTCGACAGCGGCGAGGACGGGCTGTTCGACTGGGACCTCGGCAGCGACGAGATCTGGCTGTCCGAGCGCTGGCGCGCGAAGCTCGGCTACGGCGCCTCCGTTCCCCGCCTCGCCCAGGATTGGGCGGGATCGGTCCATCCCGACGACCTCGCGGCCTACACGGCGGCGGTGCGGGCGCATCTCGACGGCCACACCCCCTGCCTCGAGGTCGAGTACCGCCGGATCTGCGCCGACGGCCGCAGCCTCTGGATCCTGGCCCGGGGCCGGGCGACGGGGCGCGGTCCCGACGGCCGCCCCCTGCGGATGGTCGGCACGCTGATCGACATCACCCACCGCAAGGAGGCGGAGATGGCCGTCGCCCACATGGCGCTGCACGACGCCCTCACGAACCTGCCGAACCGCAACCTGTTCAACCGGCACCTCCAGGAGGCGCTGGGCGAGGCCGCCGTCTCGTCCGCCCGCTACGCCGTGCTGGCCTGCGACCTCGACCGGTTCAAGGCCGTCAACGACACGTTCGGGCACCCGGCCGGCGACCGGCTGCTCTGCCTCGTGGCCGACCGCATCCGGGACGTGATCCGGGGGCGGGATTGCGTCGCCCGCCTCGGCGGCGACGAGTTCGCGGTGATCCTGAACGACGTGGCCGAAGAGGCGGCCGCCCGCCGGGCCTGCGAGCGCATCATCGCCGCCATCGGCGAGCCGATCCTGCTCGACGGCAACGCGATCCATATCGGCATCAGCATCGGCGTCGCCTTCGGCTCCGCCGAGAGCCTCAGCGGGGAGCAGGTCTTCCGCCGGGCCGACACGGCGCTCTACGAGGCCAAGGCCGCCGGGCGGAACACCTACCGCCTGTACGAGGCGGAGACCCATGCCCGGGTCGCCACCCGCAGCCTCATCGCCCTCGACATGAAGGAGGCGATCCGCCGGGGCGACTTCTCCCTCGTCTACCAGCCGGTCATCGACACCACCACGAACCGGGTGGCGAGCTTCGAGGCGCTGATGCGCTGGAACCATCCCGAGCGCGGTCCCGTCTCGCCGGGGGAGTTCATCCCCGTGGCGGAGGAGACCGGCCTCATCGTCCCCCTCGGCGCCTGGGCGCTGCACGAGGCCTGCCGCGAGGCGATGCGGTGGCCCGCCGAGATCCGCATCGGCGTCAACGTCTCGGCCGTCCAGTTCGACGCGAATCTCGAGGCCACGGTCGTCGCCGCGCTCGCGGGCAGCGGCCTGCCCGCCGGGCGGCTGAAGCTGGAGGTGACGGAGAGCCTGCTGATGCGCAACCCCGATCAGGCCTTCGCCGCGCTGCACCGGCTGCGGGGCCTGGGCGCGCGCATCGCGCTGGACGATTTCGGCACGGGATACTCCTCCTTGAGCTACCTGCGCCGCTTCCCCTTCGAACAAGCTGAAGATCGACCGGGCCTTCGTGAAGGACATTGCGGATCCGGACGCGGCGGCGATCGTGCGCGCCGTGGTCGGTATCGGGGAGCGCCTCGGCATGGGGGTGGTGGCCGAGGGCGTCGAGACCCCCGAGCAGCTCGACATTGTCCGCCGCGAGGGCTGCACGGAGGTGCAGGGCTTCCTCTTCAGCAGGCCCCTGCCGCCCGACGAGGCCCTGGCCTTCGTCCTGGCGCGTCGCGCGAGGGAGGCGGCATGAGCGCGGCTGGATTCCCCGATCACAGCGTCAGCGTTCCCGGCCGGCTCTCCCTGGCCGGCGGGCCCGAGACCCCCTGCCGGGCGAGGGCCGCGCCGGACGACACCTTCCTCATCGCCGTGCAAGGCGCGGCCCGCCGGGGGGAGGCGGCCCTGTGCCAGCTCGACCGGATCGGGCTGATCCCCGGACGGGTCGGGCCCCCGCACGAGGAGGGGTTCGTGCTGATCCCCGATCTCTGCGAGGCGCGCCGGGCGCGGGTGAGGGCCCGCCTCGCCTGGCTCGTCGGGCACGGCCGGGAGGGAATCGAGCAGCGCGACTCCCCCCGCTTCGTCCCCCTTCACCGGACGGTGGCGGTGCGCCTCGCGGACGGGCTCTTCGCCGAGGGGGTGATCGAGGACCTGTCGAAGTCGGGGGCGAGGATCCGCTTCTCCCCCGCCGTGGAGGCCCACCGGGTCTGGCTGCCGGGGATGCAGGTCACCGTCGGCAAGCGCTACGCCCTCGTCGTGCGCACGGAGTTGGAGACGATCGCCGTGCGCTTCCGCCTGCCCTTCACCGACGACACGTTCAACCCGAGCGTGGTGCTCTGACGGGCCTGACGGTGTTCGGGGAAGACCGGGCTTCGCCCTATGCCCGGGAAAGGTCCGGGTCCTCCCCGAAACCCTGACCGCCCCGGCTTGACGGCCGGGGGCGATGGCCGCACCAGCGGCCTTCCCGGTCCGCGTCGGCGGACCCCCGATCGGGCGGTGCGATGCAGGCGGTCCTGAATGCGGCGCTGCCGATCTTCGCGCTGATCCTGCTGGGATTCCTGTGCGGCCGCTTCGGGGTGTTCACCCGCGAGGCGACGGACAACATCAACCGCTTCGCCATCTACCTCGCCCTGCCGGCCCTGATCTTCACGACCATGGCGAGGATCACCCCCGCCGAGATCGGGCAGGTCGGCTTCTGCGCGGCCTTCGCGCTGGGGATCGCGGCGACCTTCGCCATCGCCTACGGTCTCGGGCGGCGGCGGGGCGGCTCCGTCGCGGATGCCAGCATCGAGGGGTTGGACGCCGGCTATGGCAACGTCGGCTTCATGGGCATCCCCCTCTGCCTGCTGGTGTTCGGGCACGACGGGTTGCCGGCGGCGGTGATCGCCACCCTGTTCACGGCCTGCGTGCTGTTCCTCACGGCCCTCGTGATGATCGAGTTCGACCTGCGCCGGGGCATCGACCGGGCGAGCACCGTCCGGCGGGTGCTGCAGTCCCTGCTGCGCAACCCGCTCTTCCTCGCGCCCATCGCCGGGCTCGCGGTGGGCCTCACCGGACTGCCGCTGCCCCTGCCGCTCGACACCTCCGCCCGGCTGCTCGGCGGGGCGGCCTCCCCCTGCGCGCTGATCTGCATCGGCCTGTTCCTGGCGCAGGAGAGCGCGCTGTCCGGCGACCGGCGGCTGATCGGTCTCCTCGTCGTCCTGAAGCTCCTGGTCCAGCCGGCGGTGACGGCGCTCCTCGTCCTCTACGTCTTCCCCGTTCCGCCCCTCTGGGCCCGGGCGGCGGTGCTGCTGAGCGCCCTGCCGATCGGCTCCGGCCCCTTCACCATCGCCAAGCTCTACGGGCTCCAGGCGGGCGTGACCTCGGGGGCGATCCTCGTCTCGCACCTCGTCTCCGTCCTGACGGTCTCGGTCCTCGTCGCCTGGCTCGGCTGACGGGCCGGGCACCCCATGGGGCCGTGGCGGATGACGGTTGATCCTGCATTGTCTCGGGCCCGCGTCTGGCCGGGCCGGTGCAAGTGTGGGATGGTGGAGCCACAGACCGGGCCCACCCGGCGCCGCCCCCAGAGGGCCCCAGGGAGAGAGACAATGCCCCACGCGGAACGCTACGCCACCCTCGCCACGGCCTGAGGCGGCGACCATGGCGATCGACATCGCAGCGGTCGAGACCGCGGCCGCCCCGCATGTGGGCCTCGGCGGTCCCCCGCTCCGGGCGAAGGGCTTCCTGCGCACCCTCGATGCCGCCCTCGGCTGGCTCGTGGAGGTCCCCGCCGCCCTGCTGGTGCTGGCCGAGATCGGCGTGCTGCTGGCCGGCGTCGTCAGCCGCTACGTCTTCCACGAGCCGCTGATCTGGTCGGACGAACTCGCCGGCATCCTGTTCCTGTGGCTGGCCATGCTCGGCGCCGTGGTGGCCTTCCGCCGGGCCGAGCACATGCGCATGACCGCCCTCGTCGCCATGGCGGGGCCCCGGGCGCGGGCCTTCCTCGAAACCCTGGCGCTGGTGGCGGGCCTCGTCTTCGTCGTCCTCGTGCTGCACCCGGCCTACGAGTTCGCCAGCGAGGAGGTCTTCGTCCAGACCCCGGCCCTGGAGCTGAACAATGCGTGGCGGGCCTCGGCCCTGCCGGTCGGCTTCGCCCTGATGCTGATCATCGCCGTCCTGCGCCTTCTGGAGGCCGCCGACTGGAAGATGACGCTGGCCGCGCTTGCCACCGGGATCGGGGCGTCGGCCGGCGTCGTGGCGCTCCAGCCGACGCTGGCGCCGCTGGGCAACCTCAACCTGCTGGTGTTCTTCGTGCTGGGCGTCGGGATGCTGGTCTTCTCCGGCGTGCCCATCGCCTTCGCCTTCGGGCTCGCCACCTTCGGCTACGTGACGCTGACCACCGACGCCCCCGCCATGGTGGTGGTGGGCCGGATGGACGAGGGGATGAGCCACCTCATCCTCCTGGCCGTGCCGCTGTTCGTATTCCTCGGCCTGCTCATCGAGATGACCGGCATGGCCAAAGCCATGGTCGGCTTCCTGGCGAGCCTGCTCGGGCACGTGCGCGGGGGGCTGCACTTCGTGCTGGTGGGGGCGATGTACCTCGTCTCCGGTATCTCGGGCTCGAAGGCCGCCGACATGGCCGCCGTCGCCCCGGTGCTGTTCCCCGAGATGAAGGCCCGGGGCGCCAAGGAGGGAGACCTCGTGGCCCTGCTCGCCGCCACCGGCGCGCAGACGGAGACGATCCCGCCCTCCATCGTGCTCATCACCATCGGCTCGGTGACGGGGGTGTCGATCACCGCGCTGTTCACCGGTGGCCTCGTGCCCGGCGTCGTCCTGGCGATCACCCTCTGCGGCCTCGTCTGGTGGCGCTACCGGGGGGAGGACCTGAGCCACGTGGCGCGGCCCTCGGGGGCGGTGATCGGCAAGACCTTCCTTATCGCCCTCCCGGCGCTGGCGCTGCCCTTCGTGATCCGCTTCGCGGTGGTGGAGGGCATCGCCACGGCCACGGAGGTCTCGACCATCGGCATCGTCTACGCGGTGCTGGCGGGGCTGCTGATCTACCGTCAGTTTCCGCTCCGCCGGCTCTACCCGATGCTGGTGACGACGGCGGCCCTGTCGGGGGCGATCCTGCTGATCATCGGCGCGGCCACGGGCATGGCCTGGGCGCTGACCCAGTCGGGCTTCTCGCAGACGCTCGCCGTGGCGATGAAGAGCCTGCCCGGCGGGGCGCTGGGCTTCCTGCTGGTCTCGGCGGTGGCCTTCATCATCCTGGGCTCAGTGCTGGAGGGTATCCCGGCGGTGGTGCTGTTCGGACCGCTGCTGTTTCCCATCGCCCGCAGCGTCGGGGTGCACGAGGTCCACTACGCGATGGTGGTGATCCTCGCGATGGGCGTGGGTCTGTTCGCCCCGCCCTTCGGCGTCGGCTACTACGCCGCCTGCGCCATCAGCCGGATCCACCCCGACGCCGGGATGCGGCCCATCGTCGGCTACATCGTCGCCCTGCTGATCGGCCTCCTGGCGATCATCCTGGTGCCGTGGTTCTCGATCGGGTTCCTGTGAGCGAGGCGATTTCCCGCCCCCGCGGAGGGGGGAGAGCGATCCCCTCTATCGCAGGGCGCTGATCTCGATCACGAATTTCCGCCGCATCGCCCGCGAGAAATCCCCGTAGCCCGCCGCCGTCAGCAGGAACGCGGCCGGGCCGCCGACCACGTGGGCGCGGTACCATTGCTCCAGGCTGGTCCGATCCTGCGGCAGCGGGGTCGGGCGCAGGCCGTAACCGGGGGCACGGTAGGCCCCCGCCCCCACCACGTCGTTCTCCCCCGGCACGAGGATCGGCAGACCGTTGACGGTCGTGCCGAGCGCCAGGAGATCCGCCCGCTCCGATTCCAGGTCGTCGGGGTCGGTGCAGTTGTCGATGCCGTCGCCCGAGACGTCGATGACGATCCGGTCGGCGGGGACCGGCATGGCCGGGATGACGCTGGCCGCCACCGTGCGGAACATCTGGCCGATGCAGGTGAATTCCCCCGCCTGCCGGGGGGTGGCCCGGACCTGCGCCGCCACCGCCGCCGCGTCGGCCCGGCTGGCGATCCGCCGCCACGGGACCGGCACCCCCGCCTTGTCGGCCCAGGTCACCATCGTGAACAGGATGCCGCCTGGGTTGCCGGTGATGGCCGCCACGACGCCGGGATCCTCCAGCGCCTCGGCGATCCCTTCCATCTGGAGGCGGAAGCGGGTGTCGTCCACCGATTGGGAGACATCCACCGAGACGACGAGCGCCGTGGCGACGGAGGGCGGCACGTCCTCCGCGCGCGCCGGCGAGAGCCCGGCGAGCCCGGCGGCCAGCGTCAGGAGGGCGAGCCGCCCGCTCATGCCTTCTCCGCGAAGCGCGCGGCGCAGCCCGGCTCCCCGGCGACGAGGGCCGCCCCTTTCTCCCGTCCGAGCACCATGCAGGCCGTGGACAGGCCGTCCGCCACGAGGCCCGAGGGCGCCGTGACCGTCACCGAGGCGAGCCCCCGGGGGGAATGCCCGGTGCGGGGATCGTAGATGTGATGGTCTGCGAAATCGGGGGAGAACGCCATGTGGTAGTCGCCGGAGGTCGCCGCGAAGCCGGTGAAGGGGCCGAGCACCGCCGCCACCTCCCCCTCCCGGCGGGGATCGGCGATCCCGAGCCGCCAGGGCGTGCCGTCGGGATGGGCACCCACGGCCCCGAACTCCCCCGTGTCGACGAAGGCGTCCGCGATGCCCCGAGCCCGGAGGACCGCCATCACCCGGTCGGCGGCGTAGCCCTGGACCAGGGCGTTCAGCGTCACTTCGGTGCCGGGTTCCAGCACGATCACCTCCGGGGCGCAGGCGACCCGGCGCCAGCCGATCCGGGCGAGGCAGGCGGTCAGCGCCGCCGGCTCTGGCCGCCCGCCCCGCCCCGCCGCCTCGAACCACAGGGGCCAGAGGGGCTGCACCGTTGGATCGAACGCCCCGCCGGTGCGCTCGGCGAGGGTGAGCGCGTGGGTGAGGAGCGCCACCAGGTGGTCGGGGGGATCGTCGAGGCGGCCCGCCCGGTTGAGGCGCGAGAGGGCGCTGTCCGGGCGGAACAGGCTTCCCGCCGCCTCCACCGCGCGAAGGGCGGCGAAGCCCTCCGACAGGGCCGCCTCCAGCGCCACCGGGTCCGGCCCGGCGGCGGTCAGCGCCACCGTGGTGCCGAGGCCGAGCCCGGCCCGGGTGCGGGACACGAGGCCCCGTTCCGCCGCACGCGCCCGGAAGGCGGCGGCCCCGAGGGCGGCCAGCCCGCAGGCGCCGAGCACGGCCCGGCGGCGGGTGACGGGGGCGGTCATCGCGCCGCCACCGCCGGCCGGGGGACGATCCGCTTGGCGTGGCGCCTGGCCACCACCTGCGGCACGCACTGGCCGGGATCGTGGATGATGGTGACGCAATCCATGCACTGGAAGCACTCGGTGTAGTCGATGCGGCCGGTGGGGGCGATGGCGCCGTAGCGGCAGCGCACCTTGCAGAGCTGGCAGGGCGTGCCGCACTCGGCCCGACGGGGAATCCAGTTCAGCAGGCGCAGGCGCCCCATCGCCGCCAGCGTCGCGCCGAGCGGGCACAGGTAGCGGCAGAACCCCTTGTAGACGAACAGGTTGAGCACGATCAGCCCCACCGCGTAGGCGACGAAGGGCCAGGAGCGGACGAAGGACAGGGTGATCGCCGTCTTGAACGGCTCCACCTCGGCCACCGGATCGGCCAGCGGCGAGCCGGCGGCCGTCGCGGCGAGGAGGCCCGCGAGCACGACGTACTTCGTCAGCCGCAGGGGCCTGTCGAGCCAGGGGGGGACGGCAATCTGGCGAATCTTCAGGGGCTTCGCCAGGAAGGCGGCAAGTTCCTGCATCGCCCCGAACGGGCAGAGCCAGCCGCAGAAGGTCCCCCGTCCCCAGGCGACGAGGCTCGCGAGCACGAAGGCCCAAAGCACCAGGGAGGGGGGATCGTAGAGGAGGAAGGCGAAGTCGTGGGTGCGGAACACCGCCCGCACCAGCCCCATCACGGTGACGATGGAGAGCTGCGCCTGCGCTGCGTAGCCGACGAAGCCCAGCGTCACGGCGAGGAAGGCGAGGCGGAAGGCTGGGAAGCGCCGGGCATCGGCCACGAGCCCCTTCTGCCGCGCGAGGACCGGCACCAGCAGCCCCAGCATCGCCGCGAGCACCAGGAGCGTCGGCCAGCGGGCGCGCCAGGATTCGGTCCAATCTGCCTCCCCCTCGGCGGCGACCTTCGTGAACAGTTCGCCGGGCAGGCGCGTCTCCACGGAGAAGTCCCGGGCGATCTTCTCCGAGAGGATCTGGCCGCGCTCGCGGACGATTTTTTCCGTGAGGGTCCAGGGGGCGGAAGGGTCGAAGCCGGCGGCCGCGTCGATCCGCAGGATCGCCCAATCCCCCGGCGGGAGTCCCTCCGCGAGGCCGGCGCCCCGGCGCTCCACCGCCATGTCGCGGGCGTTGACCACGAGCCCCCCCTGCGAGACCGCTATTCTCTCCGGCACGGAGCCGAGGACGAAGCTCTCGCCCAGCGGGTTCTCGGGGGAGTCGGACGGGCCGGCGCTCAGCACCATCACCGCGTGGTTGCCGGGTCCGAGCTCCCGCATCAGCGCCGCGAACCGGGCCTCCCCGAGGAGGTTGCGGCCGATGGAGGGGACGTCGAGGAGGGCGACGTACAGGTCGGTCAAGGCGTCGTCCGGCGCCCCCTCCCCGATGTCGCCGACGCCCGTGCCCCGGAAGGCCTTCGTGGCCTCGGCGTTGGTGACGGTGAGCCGTCGCACCCAGCCCCGGGCCAGGAGCGCATCCAGGGAGAGTTTCTCGGAGAGGTCGGGCTTCGCCTGCACGCTCAGGCCGAGATTGGCGGCGCCGAAGCCGAGCTTGCCCCGGGCCACCGCCAGCGCCGAGGCGAGGACCGACTGGTTGATCGTCCGCGTCGAGGCGGTGGCCATGGCGATGCCGTCGACGGTGGTCTGCGGCGAGGCGCCCCCGGCCCGTGCGTTGGGCCGCCCGACCCGGATCGGCTGGCGGGCCGAGAGGCCGGCATACTGCTCCACGAAGGCGAACAGCGGCTCCGAGCCCAGCCCCTCGAGGAAGACCGGCTCCTTGTGGGAGAGCACTTTCACGTCGCGGAAGGTGCCGTCGGGACTGAGCGCGATCAGCAGATCGGGGGGCGTGCCGCCGAAGCCGGGGATCGGCGCGAAGTCGATGGACTCGAACGCGTAGGCGAAGACTTCGTAGGAGCCGGCCTGCTGCTTCAGGATCGGCCAGACCGGCAGCCGGTCGTCCCTTTCGCCCACCACCAGGGGCGGGGGGAAGTTCTTCTCGATGTCCTTGCGGGTGAGTTCGCCGGCCGCCGCCGGGTGGACGAAAGCCGCGAGGACGAGCAGAAGCGCCGCCCATCCGGAGCGCAGAACGCCGGGTCCACGCATCCCGCCCCTTACGTTTCCTCATTCGTTGCCAACACGATAGGGCGCGATGGAGTCGGGTCGGTATTGGACCAAAGGCCAAACCCGGTGGCCCCGTTCCCTCCTCCGCAAGGAAATGAGTCTCGAAGCCTGATCCTCATTCCGACCTCATCCTGAGGTGCTGCGAAGCAGCCTCGACGGAGGCTTCCAGACCGCGCTACGATCTCTGGAGGCCTCCTTCGAGGCCCGCTGGCGCGGGCACCTCAGGATGAGGACGAGGTTGGTTTGAGCTTGGCGACCATCTCTGACGGCGTGCGTCCCCCTACCCCGCCGCGAACCCCCCATTCCCCTTGTCGAAGTCGAGATACGCCGTCTCGATCACGATCTGCGTCCGGCTGATCACCTCCAGCTTGCGCAGGATCTCGGAGACGTGGGCCTTCACCGTCGAGTCGCCCACCTGCAATTCGTGGGCGATCTGCTTGTTGAGCTTGCCCTGGCGGATCATCATCAGCACCCGCATCTGCTGCGGGGTGAGCCGGGCGATGCGGTCGGCGAGCGGTGATTTGCGGCTCGGCGGCGGCTCCGGCATCCCGGCGAGGTCGGGGGGCGTGAACAGGGCGCCGCCCATCACCTCGGAGATGGCCCGCGTCAGGGTCGCCTTGTCGACCGCCTTGGGCACGAAGCCGGAAGCCCCGCGCTGCAGCGCCTCGCGCATGATGCGCGGGTCCTCGATGCCGGAGACGATCAGCACGGGCACGCGGGGGAAGCGGGCGCGGATCGTCACGAGGCCGTCGAAGCCGGAGACGCCCTGCATCGAGAGGTCGAGGAGGATCAGGTCGATGCCGGTCTCGCGGCCCAGCACCTCGCAGGCCCCGCGGATCCCGTCGGCCTCGTGCAGGGCGGCATCGGGAAAGGCGAGGGTGATGGCGCTGGCCAGCGCCTCGCGGAAGAGCGGATGGTCATCGACGATCAGCAACTGCATCCCGGCCACCCCACTCTGCGCCCCCTCGCCCT
>JAKONI010000224.1 GCA_022702015.1 Beijerinckiaceae bacterium
CGCCGACGGCGGGGCGGAGGTCGCGGCGGCGCACCACGAGATCGGCAACGGCATCACCACCCTGCTCGCCATGGGCGCCGGCGAGTGGCTCGGGGTGAACGTGGAGCGGGTCCGCGTCAGCCTCGGCGACACCGCCCTGCCGCCGGCGGGCATCTCGGGGGGGTCGAGCACCACCACGAGCTTGATGAACGCCCTGGCCCTCGGCTGCGGGCAACTGCGCGACAGGCTGGCGACGGCCGCCGTGGCCTCGGCCGGCCCCCTGGGCGGCCATGCGCCCGAGAGCCTTGTCCTGGCGGGGGGAGACCTCTTCGCCCCGGATGGGGCCCGGATGCCGCTGGGGGAGGCGGTCCGCCTCGTCGATTCCGAGGCCATCGAGACCCTCGCTGAATTCGTGCCCCGGGGGAGCAAGCCCGATGCCCTTGAGACCCTGCGTGCCGGTCATATCGGCTTGACCCTCGCCGACGACGCCTTGTCCTGGGGCTTCGGCGCGCAATTCGCCGAGGTGCATGTCCATGCCGAGACCGGGGAGATCCGGGTGCCGCGCCTCGTGGGGGCCTTCGCGGCGGGACGGATCCTGAACCCGCTCACCGCCCGGAGCCAGCTTCAGGGCGGCATGATCTGGGGTCTGGGCTCGGCGCTGCTGGAGGAGACGGTGCTGGACGGTGCGGTCTACCGCAATCCGGATCTCGCCGAATACCTCGTGCCGACCTGCGCGGATGTGGGTACCGTCGAGGCGGTCCTCGTTCCCGATCCGGACGAGACCGTGAACCCCCTCGGCGTGAAGGGTCTGGGCGAACTCGGGATCATCGGCGTCAATGCGGCCATCGCCAACGCCGTGTACCATGCCACGGGCCAGCGCCGTCGGCGGCTTCCGATCCGCTCCGAGGACATGCTGGCCTGAACGCGGAAAAGGGTCCCGCGTCGGAAAGTCCCGGACCGGGGGCAGTTTGGCGCCGCCGTTCTGTCCTTATTCAGGCCGATGGCTCTATCAACGGGTTTACCGGCCGCCGGGGCGATGCTCCGCACGAACCGCGGCGCCGGCATGGGGGGATCGATCGGTCGGCTTCCGGCGACGCCGGGAGTGCGGGTTCCTCCCCTTGCGCCGGTCGTCCTGTCCCACGGCGCCCCGTCGGTGCGCCTCTTGCCGTTACGGTCGAGATCCTGGCCATGTCCCTGCATGTCCCGCCCAGTGCCCTGCCCGAGGCCGGATCCCGTCGCGCCGCCGTGGTCCCGGAACTGCGCGAACCCTGGGCGGGCCTGAGCCGCCCGCGCGTGGCGCAGCGCCTCGCCCTCACGGTGCCGAGCCTGGCCACGATCCTCGCCCTGGGCTGGCTCGCCGCCGTAGCCTTCCCCGCCCACGATGCCCTGTCCTGGGCGGTGCTGGCGACCTTCTGCGCGGTGATGGGCTGGCAGGCCTTCACCGCCTGGCAGTACATTTACGGATCCGTCGCGGCCGCCCTGGGGCGCCGGGCGAAATCCGCCCTGGAGCGGGCCTCCGAGGCGCCCTCGGCTTTGCCCCGGGGTGAGGGCCGGACGGCGGCCATCGTCCCGATCTACGCGGAGGATGCCGTCGCGGTGTTCGCCCGGCTGCGGGTGATGGCCCGGTCCCTCGCCCGAGAGGGCGCCGACGACATCGACATCTTCGTCCTGTCCGACACGAGGGACGGCGCCACCGCCGCCGTCGAGGAGCACGAATTCGCACGCATTCGGGCCTGGGCGGCGGGCGATCCCGCCCTGCCGCGCATCCGCTATCGCCGCCGGGTGCAGAATCTCGGGCGCAAGGCCGGCAACGTCGCGGAGTTCTGCGAGACCTACGGCCACGAATACGAATTCATGATCGTCCTCGACGCCGACAGCCTGATGACCGGCGCGGCGATGATCCGTCTTGTGCGGCTGATGCAGGCGAGCCCGAGGGTCGGGCTTATCCAGACCGTGTCCTACGCCGCCGGCCGGGACACCCTGTTCGCCCGGGTGCAGCAATTCGCCGTGCGCCTCTACGCGCCGTTGGCCCTGCGCTGCCTGGAGACGTGGCAGGGGCCGCACGGGAGCTACTGGGGGCACAACGCGATCCTGCGCATCGCCGCCTTCGCCGCGCATGCGGGCCTTCCGGTTCTGCCCGGCCGGGCACCGCTCGGCGGCGAGATCCTCTGCCACGACATCGTGGAGGGCGCGCTGATGGTGCGGGCCGGGTGGGAGGTCCGCCTGCTGCCGGAGATGGGCGGCACCTGGGAGGAGATGCCGACGAACCTCATCGATCTCCTCGGACGCGAGCGGCGCTGGTGCCAGGGCAACCTGCAACACCTGCGGGTGCTGCCCTGGGCCGGACTCGCCGGGGCGAGCCGCTGGCATCTTGGTGTCGGTATCCTTTCCTATGTCATGCTGCCGCTGTGGATCGCCTTCCTCGGCCTCGCGGCGTGGCAGGCCGTCCGGGGCGGCGACCTCGGCCTCCTAGCCTACGGGCTCACCGGCACGGGCGCGGCGGCCCATGTGCTGGCGGGGCTCAGCATCGTGGTCCTGGCGGCGCCGAAGCTCCTCAGCCTCCTCCATGTCCTGGTCAGCCGCGAGCGGCGGACGGCCTTCGGCGGGGCGGGACGGCTCCTGGTCAGCGCGGCGCTGGAACAGCTCGTGTGGGTGTTCCTGTGGCCGGTGATGACCCTGTTCACCGCCAGCGCCGTGGCGGCCACGTTCATGGGTCGCGTGGTGCGCTGGGAAACGCAGGACCGCGATGATCGGCAGGTCTCCTGGGCGGAGGCGTTCCGCCTTCAAGCGGACGCCGTGGTGGTCGGGGCGCTGATGGCCCTCGGCCTCGCCTGGGCCGGCAATGTTTGGCTGGCCCTGTGGCTGACGCCGGTGGCCCTCGCCCTGTTGACCAGCCCGGCCCAGAGCGTCCTCACCAGCCGGCCGGATCTCGGCCGCTGGGCCCGTGCCCGGGGCCTGTTCCTCACCATCGACGACACGGTCCAGGCCCCGGAACTCGCCGAACTTGCCCAGATGCGGGGGACGCCCGCGCTGGCGGCGCGGACGCTCCACCGGGAGCCGGCGGTATGGCTTCCCGCCACCGACGAGGCGTAGTCTTCACGGGCCGGTGACGGCCAAGCTGCCATAGTGTTGCCATGACATCACGGCGGCGTTGGAACGGCCGCCGGGGCGGGTTTCAGACTTGGCTTTGGGGCGGGAGCGTTTAGGCCTTGGTGAGGATCGGCACGGCATCGTGCTCACCAGTGTTCCCGCGTTTCCCCCAATTCTACGCCTGCCCCCGTGAGGCTTTGATGCGTCGCTATCTTCCTGCCCTCGTCGGGCTTGCCGGCGCGGTGGCCGCGGCCGTGCCGGCCATGGCCTATGAAATCGATCCGTTGACCCGTCAGCCGATCGACAACGTCCTCACCGTCCGCGTCCGTCCGCAGGCGGTGGACCCGGTCTCCGTGCCGGTGGCGAACGCCTCCCTCGGCTCGGCGGACCCGCTGCAGCAGGATGCCGCCGTCCCGCAGATGTCGGCCATCGCCCGGGAGACGGTGTCCTACAACGGCCCCTATGGCGCCGGCACGATCGTGGTCTCCACCGCCGAGCGTCGGCTTTACTACGTCCTCGGGGGCGGCCAGGCCCTGCGCTACGGTGTGGGTGTCGGCCGTCCGGGCTTCACCTGGGGCGGCGTGCAGACCATCACCATGAAGCGCGAGTGGCCGGATTGGCGCCCGCCGGCCGAGATGATCCGCCGCCGGCCCGACCTGCCGCGCTACATGAAGGGCGGGGTCGAGAACCCGCTCGGTGCCCGCGCCATGTATCTCGGCGGCACCATGTACCGGATCCACGGCTCGAATGAGCCGGAAACCATCGGCACCGCCGTCTCCTCAGGCTGTATCCGCATGACCAACGAGGACGTGATGGACCTCTACACCCACGCCAAGGTGGGCACGAAGGTCATCGTCCAGCGCTGACGAACACGCCGGCGCGCCCGCCCACGAGCGGGCAGGCGCGTCGGTCGAGCGATGAAGGGGAGCCGGCGTGAGGGCCGAAGCCGCGCTCGCCCAGAGTACAGAGCTATCACGACCCGATGCCCAGGCCGGATCCCGCAACGCGGTGTGATCCCCGGGCACCGAAGGCCGGTATCGGCATCCTGTTCCGCGCCCCATTCCCCATCGTCAGCCTGCATTCAGCTGGAGCTGGAGTGCGTTTTCTGTCATCCCCGGATCACAGAACACGCTCTCCTCCATTGCTTTCGCGGCTTTTTCTGCCGCCGAACCGGAATCCACTTCGGCGGAGACTGCTCTGGCCCCCGAGCAGGGGGATCCGCGAAGCCCGTGCCGGCACTCCGCCGATTGCCGGCGATCACGCCGACGATCCGAATCGCCCCCGGTGCGGAGGGCTCGATTCCCATCAAGAGGCGAATTCCGAAGATCGCCCCCACGCCCTTCGTCCAGGCGGAGAGATCCGTTCATCCGGGCGCTGGGCCTTCTGGGTGCGCGGTGTGACCATGGCCGCGCACATGGCGCTGGTCGGGGCCGGTTTAATCGTTGACCTTTCGGACGTGAAGTCAATCCGAGTGAACGATAACGGCTAACTCGGCGCGAAGGCTATTTATTAAATAAATTCTAATGCTAATCTGTATAATCACCTTGTTATAATACATTTATAGCCATATTTCGTTAGAGAAATGCAAAATACATCGGCTTCTTATGCCATAAATTTGGCTATTTGCATCGCGTGAGCGGGGGGTTGTCCCCAGCCTATCAGGAATATAAAGCTCATACGCCGTACATCGGCGTACCCGGAATGATTCGCAATGCGATTATCATAAGTTGTATTCAGCTATGTTGAGTACCACAAGTAGATCGACGAAATAGATTGACGAGGTTGTCTGTAATTTAATAGATACTTGGGAAAATCTCGTTCCTCAATCACGAGGGAACGCTGGTGACGCTGTGCATCCGCAGCGCAGTCGGTTCCTGAACGCGACGATCCACCGGGGTGGGTCAACCGGCGGCTGTGAAAGGCCGCCGATTTTACAAGCTGGAAGACGTTCGACATGATGAACTGGACGATGAAGCCTTCCGTCCGTGCG
>JAKONI010000231.1 GCA_022702015.1 Beijerinckiaceae bacterium
GTCCAGGATGCCGGCGACGAGGTCGCGGATGTCGGCCTCGTCGTCGACGATCAGAATATCGGCGCTCATGCCTGCATCTCCGCGATCCGGGGGGCCGTCGGTGCGGCGCCCTTCTCCTCTGGCGTGGACGGGGGTTGCCCGGCGCCGGGTGGGGTCCCCGCCGCCCCGGGGGGCGAGCCGGGGGCCGCCTCGCGCGGGACCCGCATCTGGACCTGTCCGCCGCGACCGGCGGGGTTGTCGTTGAGGGCGATCCCGCCGCCGTGCTCCTCGAGCACCTTGCTCACGATGGCAAGCCCCAGACCGGTGCCGCCATCGCGGGTCGTCATGTAGGGCTCCAGCAGCCGCTGGCGCCCCTCGGCGGGAAAGCCCTTGCCGTTATCCGTGACGGTGATCACCGCGAACCCGTCCTCGATGGCGAGGTCCAGGGCGATCTTGCCCTTGCCGAGCACCTCGGAGGGCACCTCGGCCACCGCCTCGACGGCGTTCTTGAGGATGTTGGTGATCACTTGGCTGAGCAGCCGGATGTCGAAGGCCGCCACGATCTTTTCCGGATTCCCCGCACCGCCGGCTTCCGCCCCACCCTGGGCCGAGAAGGAGAAGTCGATGTCCGGGTGCGCGACGCGAATCATGAACAGATTCTGCTTGGCGATCTCGGTGAGGTCGTTGGGGGCGATGGCGGGCTTCGGCATCCGGGCGAAGGCCGAGAACTCGTCGACCATGCGCTTGATCTCATCGACCTGCCGGACGATCGTCGCCGTGCACTGGTCGAACACCTCCCGGTCGGTGACGATGACCTTGCCGTACTTGCGCCGGATCCGCTCGGCCGAGAGCTGGATCGGGGTGAGCGGGTTCTTGATCTCGTGGGCGATGCGCCGGGCGACGTCGCCCCAGGCGGAGGTGCGCTGCGCCTGCACGAGGTCGGTGATGTCGTCCAGCGTCACCACCGCCCCCCGCGCGCCCCCCGGTGCCTGCTCCCCCGTGACCCGCACCGTGACGGTGCGCTCCTCCTTGCGCTCGCCGCGGGTGCGGGTGAGCTGGATCTGCTGCTGCACCGCCCGCTGGCGGGCCTCGCCCTCGGCCAGCACGGGGGCGAGTTCCGGCACGGCGGCGCCCAGCGGCTGGCCGACCAGCCGGTCGCTGCCGAGGTCGAGCATCCGCTCGGCGGCGGGGTTGGCGATGGTCACGAAGCCCGCCGCGTCGAGGCCGATCACGCCGGGCGAGACGCCGGAGAGCACCGCCTCGGTGAAGCGGCGGCGGGCGTCGATCAGGTCGTTGGCGGCCATCAGCCCGGCATGCTGGCGGCGCAGCTCCTGGGTCATCTTGTTGAAACTCTCGCCGAGGCTCGCGAGGTCGCCGCTGGTCTTCTTCGTGGGCACCTGGGCGTAGAAGTTGCCCGAGGCGACCTGGTCGGCGGCGTTGATGAGCCGGCGGATCGGGGCCACGAAGCGGTTGGCGAAGTTGAGCCCGAACCACACCGCCGACAGGAGGGCGATGAGGGCGATCAGCACGAACACCACGGCGAAGGTGATCTGGATCGAGCGGCGGAGCGAATCGTAGGTCAGGTATTCCGCCGCCGCCGCCCGGGACACGCCGGGGAACTCGATGGCCAGCGGGTTCACCTCCCGCTGCACCATCAGCACCGCGTCGTCGTAGGCGGGCATCCGCAGGAGGGCGGCGAAGACCCGGCCCTCGGAGGGCAGCAGGCAGATCGGGTCGCTCGACTTGCCCGCATCCTCGAAGGCGGCGGCCGAGGGCAGGCGGACCTGCTTCAGCACGTCGATGTTGGCGCGGGCCACCACGTCGGTGGGCCCGCGCATGATCTGCGCCACCGGCAGGCCGAGATTGGTCGCCCGGGTGGTGAGGAAGGTCTCGAACCACGCCCGGTTCACGTCGAAGTTCGGCCGCGCCCGGGTGAGGTCGTCGGCCAGGATGCGGATCTCCCGGGCGAGCGACTGGCACTGGTTCTCCTGGTAGGCGTCCGCCACCTCCACGGATTTCAGCACCACGTCGCGCACCCGGTCGGTGAAGCCCAGCGACAGGCCCCGGTCGATCGTCACCGCCGCCACCACCGCCAGCAGGAAGGTCGGCAGGATCGCGATCAGGCAGAACAGGCCGACGATGCGCGAATGCAACCGGGCCACCGCCGCGTTGGCCCGGCGGGCGTGCAGGAAGACCCGGGCCTCCCAGGCGATCACCACCACGAGGCCGAGCACCAGGGTGACGTTGATGCCGAGCAGGGTGATCCCGTAGGTCGGCGTCGGCGTCACGCGGATGACGCCCGCGAGGATCAGGAAGGTGCTGAGCGCGCAGACCAGGGCCGTGACAACCACGGCCGCGCCGATCCAGCCCGGCCCCCGGGGTCCGGGCCTCAGGGATTCGGCCAGCGGCGCGTCCGCCTCCGGTGCCCCGGTGGGGCCGGGATCGTGAGCCGGTGGCTCGGTCGGGTTCGGGGCGGCCCCGGCCGTGCCGGGCGGGGGGGGCGCGCTCCTCGGACGGGTGAGGAAAGGCATGGGTGATGCGGGGCCACAACAGTGTGGCGGAATTAATACGAACCGGCCCCGTCGCGAAACCCAAACGACCCGCCGAGGGCCCGCCTGCGTCCGACTGACGCTTCCGGCACCCCGCCGCCGGCCCGATGCTTGACCCGCCCTTGGCCCCCCTCTACGTCCGACCGTGGAGGCGAACGGGGTCTGGTGGCCCTCCTGGTCTTCAAAACCAGCGGTACGCCAACAGCGTACGGTGGGTTCGATTCCCATCCGCTTCCGCCACTCCACCTTTCGCAGCCGTTCGCTGCGATCCACAAAATCCAGTCCTGCTGAGCACTTAGCGCGCCCCGCCGTTCGCAGTGGTTCGCTGGTGCTCGCCCAAATTCGCGTTTACGATGTGGGTAGCGTCGTGGATGCGAAAACCATGCAGGGTAAGCTCACCGCCCTCGGAGTCGCTAAGCAGAAGGCCCCCGGCATGTACGGGGACGGCGGCGGCCTATGGCTTCAGGTCACTGGCAAGGGCGGAAAAAGTTGGGTCTTCCGCTACACGCTCCGCGGCAAATCCCGCGAAATGGGCCTCGGATCGGCCATCACATTTTCTTTGGCCGAGGCTCGGCAAAAAGCGCTCGCCTGCCGGAAGCTGTGCTTCGACAACGTCGATCCGATTGAAGCGCGCCGCGAGAGCCGACAGGCAACCGCCCTTGAAGCGGCCCGGGCCATGACCTTCCGTCAGTGCGCTGCGGCTTACATCGAGTCGCATAAGGCTGGCTGGCGAAACGCGAAGCACGGCGCTCAGTGGCTCTCCACCCTTGAAGCCTACGTCCATCCGATCTTCGGCGACGTGTCAGTGCAGGGCGTGGACACCGGGCTGGTGATGAAGGCGCTGGA
>JAKONI010000240.1 GCA_022702015.1 Beijerinckiaceae bacterium
TTCCGGCGCTGGCGCAAGCGCGGGGTCTGGGATCGTCTTTTGAAAGCCGTGTCAGAGACTTACGAGGGCGACCTGCAGATGATCGACTCCACCAGCGTGCGGGTCCATCAGCACGCTGGCTGCGCTAAAAAAAAGACGACCGATCCCGTGGCATGGGTCGCTCACGGGGCGGTCTGACCAGCAAGATCCACGCGCTGGTGGATGCCGAGGGCCGGCCGATCGCGCTCAAGATCACCGAAGGCCAAGCGCATGACGGCCGGGCGGCCGACGACATGCTCGGCAATCTGGGGCCGGGGCAGACCCTTCTGGGGGATCGGGCCTACGACAGCGATGCGCGGCGCGAGCGCGTGGCCGAGCAAGGGGCCTGGGCCAACGTGAAGCCGATGCCCAACCGCAAGAACGTGCCCGCCTTCAGCGCCTTCCTGTACAAGTACCGCAATCTGGTCGAGCGGTTCTTTAGCAAGATCAAGCACTTCCGTGCGGTCGCAACACGGTACGACAAGGATCCGGAAAACTTCCTGGCCAGCGTCAAGCTCGCAGCCGTCCGCGTCTGGCTCAGGACTTTATGAGTCCGCGACCTAGACGATGCGGACGGCGTCGTGATCGGCGGTGAGCGCCTGCACGGTCAGGTTGACCAGCAGCACGGTATCCCCGCCCGGCGCGGTAATCAGGACGCCCCCGGCCTGATCGACCGCGTGGCTCAGGACATCGGCTTGGCTGGTGAAGACGTCGTGCCCGAATTGCAGGGTGTCGTGGTCGGCGTCGAAGCTGGTGACGGTGTCGTGCCCGAAGCCGCGATTGAAGATGAACGTGGCCGGCGAGTGGCCCCCGGTCAGGATATCGTCCCCGGGGCCGCCGATCAGCACGGTGGGCCCGTGGCCGGCGGTGAGGGTATCGTCGCCGTTGCCCCCGTCCAGCACGGTCGGGCCGTTCGCGCCGACGAGCGTGTGGTTCGTCCCGTCATTCAGGCCGGTGGGACTCGTGTAGTCCGCCCCCCGCCCGGTGATGGTGAAGGTCAGGGTCGAGGTGGCGCTGTGCCCCCGGGTGTCCTGGGTCGTGTAGGTGAAGGTGTCCTGCGCCACGTCGTCCCCCCCGAGGGAGGGGGCTTTGTCGGCGGTGTAGGAGTAGCTTCCATCGGAGGCCAGGGTCAGCGTCCCGTAGGTCCCGGTGATGTCCGTGTGCAGGGTACCGAGGCCGAAGGGGAGCAACGCCCCGAGCGGCCCCAGAAACTGGCCGATGAGGGGCACGGTCGGCAGCACTACGGACTGACCCGACGCCCCGGTGGCGGAGACGACGCTCAGGCCGGCCCCCGGCCCGCCCGCCGTGTCGTTCGACAGCACCCCGTGCGCGGCGTCGGCATCCACCTCCTGCCCGCGCACGACGCCGTCGATGTCCGGCAGGGCTCCGAATGTCGGGGCGGGACCGACGGGGGTGGGTGGGGCCGTCAGGTCGAGGGTGATGGCCTGCGTGGCCAGCCCCCCGTGGTGGTCGTCGAGGACGATCGTCGTGCTGAGTTCGACGCTCTGGCCGGTGGAGAGGAAGGACAGGGCGGCGTTGGCGATGGTGTAGGTCCAATCGACGGTGCCGGTATTGGTGCCGTGCGTGGCCAGGGTGAAAGCCTTCTCCAGGGTGGCGGTCTGGGCGGCGGTGAGCGCGAAGTCGGGGCCGGCGGTGTCGTGACCCGTCACGGTCTGCTTCAGGATCGAGGCGGTGGGTTTGTCCGACAGGTCGGCGTCGGTGAAGTGCAGACTACCGCTGGTCTGGCCCCGCCCCGGGCCGGGCCCCACCGGCCCCACGGCGACGGAGTGGGGCGCAGGCCCGTCGAAGACCGGCGCGTCGTTGGAACCGGCGATGGTGAACGTCACCGGCTGCGACGCGGTCATCCCGGCGGCATCGGTCACGCTCACGGTGGAAGTGAGCTGAAGCGTCTCACCCACCGCGAGGAAATCGAAGGTCTTGTCCGGGGCGGCGAAGGCGACGGTGACGTGGCCCGTCCCCGAGGCATCGGTATCCGTGAAGGCGAGCGTGGCGGCCCGGCCCAGGATGGCCTTGAGGCCGGGGGCCAAGATGCCGGGGGACAGGGGGCCGGCGGACCAGACCGGGTCGCCGATGTCGAGGGAGGCGCGATGCGTTTGGCCGAAATCGGGATCGGTGAAGCTGAGGTTGGCCGTGGCGGCGAGGGTGCCCGGACCGGCCGTGACGTTCGGCGCCTCGGTCATGGCATGCGGTGGCGCATCGAGGGTCAGGGTGGGGCCGGTATTCGAGGGGGCCAGCGTCACGACGAGACTCTGGTGGACGCTCGCCCCGTGCCCGTCCGAGATGTCGAACCCGATGGTGATGGTGCCGGTCGTGCCCGGCGCCCCCCGACTCGCGAGGACGGAGGGGGCGAAGATCAGGCTCGACCCCGCGAGGGTGACGCCCGGCGGCAGGGCGTGCGCCGCCGCCGCCTGACCGAGGGCGTAGGTCATGTCGCCGATGGAGAGCGTGGCCCCCTGGGCGCCCCCCGTGACCCCCGCGAGGAGATCGACCGTGAGCGGCTGACCGCCCGGGACGGCAGAGGCGGATAGCGCCCGCCCGACCGCGAGGGCGGGGCTGGGTGCGGCGGTCTCCACCGCCGGGGCGCCGGGGGCCGGGGCAACCGATGCCGGCGGCAGGTCGGGGATCTGGGTTGCCTTGACCGGTTCCGTCGATGCGGCGGCGGAGGCTGCCTCGGAGCCGGTGGACGCGCTGGAATGGCCCGAAGCCCCGGAGCCGAGGAAGGCGCCGGTGGGCAGGGAAAGGCCGCCGGTCGCGGGCGTACCGGGCACGTCCCGGATCACGGGCGCGACCACGACGGGGGGCGCGGCGGCCACGGCCGCGGCCAGGGTCACGCCGTGCGCGTCGGCCACCGCCGAGGAGACGAACGCGGTGGCCACCGCCGCCACCGACTTGCCTATGGACCCGGTGGTGGTGGGATCCGCCAGGGCGTGGTTGGCCGGCTGATCCGGGGCGGCGGGGGAGCTGGGGGCAAAACCCTTGTCGGGGATGATAAGGCTCGGGGGGCTCGACGACCCGCCGGCGGGGGACGAGGTTGGGGCGTTGGGGTGGAGGACCGGCACGTCGGTCGGGGGCTGCACGATCGGCCGCTGCTGGCCGCTCGCCACCGTGCCGAAGACTCCCTTCACGAGGGAATCCTCACGGGCGAGGTCGGTGGCGGATTTCGCCGTGCTCACCACCGAGAGCGGGCCCTGGCCGTTGGGCGTGACGGTGGTCGCCACCCCCGGATCCGACACGGTGAACAGCACGTGCCCGGGGTCGTCGTTGGCGTAGACGTCGTACCGGCCGGTATGGCCGTCCGGCTCGGTCATCACGGAGAACTTCACCGTGCCCCGGTCGCTGGCGATCTCCACGTGGACGGCGGTGCCGCGGATGCCCATCGTGGCGGTGGGCGTGGAGACCTTCATGTCGCCGGTCTTCGCGGTCTGTCCGGCCACGAAGGTGATCGCCCCCTGGACGAGGCTGAACAGGGCGCTGTTGCCGGCGCCGCCCTCGTGGAAGGTCATGCCGTCCACGACCATGCGGGATTCGCCGTCGAGGTTGAAGGCGGTGCCGTCGATGAAGGTGACCGCGAGGTGGCCGCCGTCGTCCGTCGTGAGGACGTCGCCCTTGAACACGAGGTCCCCCGCCCGCAGCGTCACGGTCACGCCGTTGCGCAGGGCGGTGGCGCCGCCGTCAGCGGTCTCCACCCGCCCGACCGGCCGGCTCTCGGGACGGGCTTCGCCCCCGGCGGTCTCGGCGACCTGAAGGGGGGCTCCCGCCGCCACGAGCCCCGCAACGGTCGACTCCGGGAGGGAGGCCCCGTCCGCGCTGCGCAGGGTCGGGCGGGCGCCCTCGGCGAAGTAGTCCCGCACCCTGACCGCGTGGTGGCCGTCACTGATGACGAGGTCGGCATGGTCGCGGGCGTAATGGCCGAGGAACAGGAGGTTCGCCTCCACCTCGACGGTGCCGTCCGCCCCCGCATGGACCTCGGTCAGCCCGGCGCCGGGGCCGCCTTCCTGCCAGGATACCGGTGACGGAGAGGGCTCGACGAGCATGGCAACCTCGGGCGCGCGGCAAACCGTGCCGGTCGCGACGGACCCCGGGATACAGCCGAGGTTGTTAAAACTCTTGCCTGCGTAACTGAGTAACCTCGGCTCGTTCCAAGGTTACTCCGCTGATGACATGGCCCCGGAACAGTGGTCCGCAGCAGAGATCTGGATAGGACAAGCCATCTCGAAGCCGCCGAGGGACGTTCCGTCGCAGGGGCCGCTCAGGCCGCCTGATCGATGACGGGACCCCGGCTGCCGGTGAGGAGGCGCTGGGCGTGGAAGGCGGCCAGGGGGTCCGCCGGCTCGCTGGCGTGCAGGCGGGACATCTGTTCCGCCGCGTCGGGATCCAGCCGCGCCAGGGCGGCATAGGCCGCGTCGTAGCGGTCGAGGAAGCCCGCCTGCGCCCCACCGTCCGTGGGCGCCGCCATGAAGATCTCCGTCGGCGCGGCCTTGCCCTTGAGCCGTACGGCGCCGATCGCCCGGAACCGGGCCGCGTCGGGCCCCGCCCGCTCCATGGTGCTGCGCGAGACGCAGATCGTGGTTCCGAACCGCTTGTTCACCGCCTCCAGCCGGGCGGCGGTGTTGATGGCGTCGCCATGCGCCGTGTAGTCGAAGCGCCAGGACCCCCCGAAGTTGCCGACCACGGCGGTGCCGGTGTTCACGCCGACGCGCGTGACGCCGAACCCGCCCTGGGCCGCGAAGGACCGGGCGAAGGCGTCGATGTCGAGGGCGCAGGCCACCGCCCGGGTGGCGTGGTCGGGCTGGTTGAGGGGGGCGTTGAACATCACGTGCACCGCGTCCCCCACGATCTTGTCGATCGTGCCCCCGTGCCGGAAGGCGATGGCGCAGACGCCGTCGAGATAGGTGTTGAGGGTCGCCACCAGGACCGAGGGGGCGACGCGCTCGGTGAAGCTCGTGAACCCTTCGAGGTCGGTGAACAGGAACGTCATCTCCCGCTCCTCGCCGCCGAGCTTCAGCCCGTCCGGGTCGCGGGCGAGGGTCTCCACGAGGTCCGGTGACAGGTACTGCTTGAAGGCGCTGCGCAGCCTCCGGGCGTCCCGCTCCGCGAAGGCGTGGCGGGCCAGGGCGGCGGCGGTGAAGGCCAGCGGCGGCAGCAGCAGCGGCAGGCTGACATCGAGGAGCCAGCCATCGCCGTAGGCCGCCCAGGCGACGGCGAGGATCGCGGCGGCGCCGACGAGGCCGGCGGCCAGCGCCAGCCGCAGCCGCACGGTGCTCACGAGGATCGACAGGGCGAGCGCCAGCGCCGCCGCCGCGCCGGTCTCGGCGGCGGTGGCCCAGGTCGGGCGGACCAGGATGTCCCCCCGCAGGATCTGCGCGAGCGCCTCGGCGTGGATGTCCACGCCGGGCTCGGAGGGGGTGAACGGCGTCGGCCTGAGATCCACGAGCCCCATGGCGCTCGTCCCCACGAGGACGATCCGCCCGGCGATCCTGTCCTTGAGGGAGGCCTCCGCCCCTCGGTCCCGCCCGGCGGCCAGGATCGTGGCGGCGGGGATGGCGGGGCGCCTGGCCGCGTCGCCCGTCCGCCCCGTCGCAGCCCAGGCGGGGGCGCGCAGCCGCATCGCCCCGTTGGCGTCGAGGGGCACCGTGTGGGCGCCGACCCGGAGCAGGTAGCTCTTCACCGGCCAGAGCGAGGCGATCCCCTTGAGCACGGCGGGCGCGGTCCCGCCCTCCGCGACCCGCAGGGTGGAGAGCACCAGCGACGGGACCGGCTTGCCGTCGAACAGGGTGACGAGGGGGACGCGCCGGACGATTTCGTCCGCCTCCCCCGCCGTCATGATGCTGCCCTGGTCGGCGGCGGCGCGTTCCAGGGGCGGAAGGTTGCGGACCGCCCCGCGGTAGTTCCAGAAACCGTCGAGGTCGTTGGCATCCTGCCGGATCAGGCCGCCGCTGCGGGGGCGCTTGCCGCCATCGGGCACCATGACGAGGCCGAAGCCCGTCACCACCCGGCCCCGGGCGATGACGCGGGCGAGTTCGTCGTCGTAATCGGGGAGGGCGGCCTCCGGCGTGCCGTCGGCCGGGCGCACCACGAGGCCGTGATCCCCGGCCCACTCGGCGGCGAGCCGCCGGGGCGAGGTCCGGTCGGGCTCGGCGAACACGATGTCGAGGCCGATCGACCGGGCGCCGAGATCCTGCAACCCCCCGACGAGGGCGGCGACGGTGCGGCGCGACCAGGGCCACTGGCCGACCGCCTTGAGGGAGGCGTCGTCGATGTCCACCACCACGACGCCGTCGTCCGCGTCCGTCCCGGCGGGGCGCCGGTCCACCATCCGTTGAAGGGTGTCGAAGGCCGCCCCCTGGAGCCGCGAGGCCGGATCCACGAAGCCCCATCGGGCTGACAGGACCGCCGCGATGACGAGCCCCGCCGTCAGCACCGGCGAGGCGCGGCGCAGGGCGATCCTCAGGCGCCGCCTGTTCACCGGTCGGCACCCGGATGGCGGGGGAGCCCGGCCGGGGGATCGTCCCTGTGCGGGGGGAGGGGCATCGTCCGGCTCTCGGGCATCGCGGAACGGCGCGGCGTTCCACGCCAAGACGTGTCAGTTGATCGTTAAAAGGATGTGGACTTGCCCCCGGAATAACCCCTGGTTAGAGCCTTTCCCGCCGGAGCGGTCATGCCGACCGCGTTCAAGGCGCCATGCGAGGCCACGTCCTCCCTCCCGCCACGGGAGTTCAAGTCCGGGACGGCCCGGCCCTTCGCCCGGGGGCCTTCATGGCTTGGTTCATCCTCATCACCGCCGGTCTGCTCGAGGTCGTCTGGGCCTACGCGATGAAGCAGTCGCACGGCTTCACCCGCCTGGGGCCCACGGTGGTCATGGTCGTGGCGATGGTCGGCAGCGTCGGCCTCCTGGCGCTCGCCATGCGCACCCTGCCGCTCGGCACCGCCTACACGATCTGGACCGGGATCGGCGCGGTGGGTGCGTTCCTGGTGGGCATCGTGATGCTCGGGGAGGCAGCCAGCCCGGCGCGGGTGATCGCCGCCATGCTGATCGTCGCCGGCCTCGTCACGATGAAGCTCGCGAGCCCGGCCTGACCCTGCTCTCCGGGTAATGACAGTGTTGGGATGGGTCCGGGCCCGGTAACAACAGTCTAGGTTTCTATATCGACATATCGCGGCAACATTCTTGCGTGCGTTTCCGCACGGGGGATGTCGGCGCTCCGGGCTAGGCCTGGAACGCATCGTCGGCCCCCGCCTTGGAGGCGGGCGAACGCAACGAGGTGCTTCGATGAGCAAACCCGCCGCCGTCCTCCTCGCCATCCTCGCCTGGGCCGTCTTCGGCAGTTGGGCGGAGGCCCGCCGATCCTCGGCGCAGAAGGATCCCCCCGCCCTGCGCCCCGGCATCGAGGCGGACCTCGCCGCCCGCCGCTGCCCCGACCTGCGCATCGACACCGAGCGATTCCGGGCCTTCTCGCACGACAACCACCTGAACCACGCCGACTTCTTCACCCACCGCCGGTCAGCCACCCTGCAAAAGGAGATCGATGCGCAGGCGAAGGCACTGGAGGACCGGCCGGTCGAGACCTGCGCGCGTCTGTGGGAGCGCTACGGCACCGAGGGCACGCAGGCCGTGCTCCTCGCCCGCCGCTAGTGCAGTGACGCACTCACTCCGTTCATGCGCCTCTGCCCTAGCCCTTTGCTTTTGCATCAATTTTTCCAGGCACGGCTGACGCCTCCGTCTGGATCGATGCACTAGGGCGTTGTCTGGAATCCAGGGAACACGGAAAACGCCCTGGGAGATCGCGGGACTCCGCCCCGCACCCGCAGAAGGTCTCGACCTTTCGGAACCGGGAACCGGCCGGTCAGGCGTCCCCGGCCACGGGGAGCTTTCCGAACCGCTTCAGCAGCCTGTCGCGCTTCAGGCGGGACAGGCGGTGGATCCAGAAGAGGCCGTCCAACTGGTCGATCTCGTGCTGGAGGACGGCGGCCTCGAACCCCTCCGCGATCTCCTCGTGGAGCGCCCCGCCGGGATCGGCGTAGCGGAGGCGGATGCGGGCGGGGCGGGTGACCCGCTCCCGGATCCCCGGCATGCTGACGCTGCCTTCGTCGTGGCTCGCCATCTCGGCGGAGGCTTCGAGGACGATCGGGTTGACGTAGGCGCGCGGGGTCGCCTCCGGGGCCATCCGGGTCACGAACACCCGCTGGGACACGCCGAGATGGGGGGCCGTCAGGCCGATGGCCGCCTCGGACACCAGGGTGTCCCGGATGTCCTCGATCAACGCCGCGAGGTCGTCGCCGAACGCCCCGACCACCGCGGCCGTCCGGGCGAGGCGGGGATCGGGAAACCGGACGAGGGCGCGCACCGGCATCGCCCTCAATCCCCCGGCGTCCAGTCGATGGCGGGGCGCTGGGCCAGCATCCGGTCGAAGTAGTTGGCCACCGCCTGGGCGCCGTCCGTATGCATCATCGCGACCGGGTGGGCGAGGTAGGCGCGGGCGAGATCCAGCGGCATCCGGCCGGATTGCAGCGCCGACAGCACCTCGTCGATGAAGGCGTCGTTGGCGTCGTTGAACGCGCTGGAGAGCTTGTTGCGCTCGTTGAGGGCGTTGATCGGCATCGGTGGATCCTGACTCCTGTTGGCTGTGTCGGGGCGCGGGCGGGCGCACCCTACACCGGCCCGCCGCGAATGCCCCGTCTCCGATGGGACGAACCCCCGGCGGCGACCTGGGTCGCCGGGGCGCGGCATTCGGGCTCACCGCGCGATGAACCGGCATGCGGCGAAGGACAGGCCCCCCTCGGCGGCCCCGCGCCACATTCCGCCGGGACTGGGGAGGGCGCGCCACCGGCAATCCCCGGTGATCGCCCAATAGCCCCCACCCGCCGAAGTCATCGGCGCGGATGGCGCCACGTCTTTTCTAGGGCGCGAGATTTCAATGCACGATGAATTCGCGGAACAGGGTACCGGGAGGCGGGCAAAAGACGGCCGACAGTGGGTCGCGAGTTTTCACGGGATCTCCCCCGCCAGGTCGAGGGAGCCGACAGGGCGATCTCGGCCTCTCCACCGCTCCGCCTCGCGCCGTTCAAGGCACCAATGCATGCGCGCGTGCCGCCCCGGTGGAGGTGATGTCAGCCAATGCTGCAATGTTTCGAGAAGATGTACGCGAATAGAGCTTGGGTATCGTGTGCCATGTGCGGGTAATGACCAGAACGAATTGAGTCATTCGTAAGACATTTGCGACTAAAACGACTGATCCTTCAACATCGTGCAATTCAGGGTTGAGATGCTAAGGGTCGTCGGTTGCATCGTCGGCGCTCACGATCTTTGGCTCGTGGGCTTGGCGGCGGTCGTCTGCACGCTTGCCGCCTTCACCTGCGTCGCGCTCCTGCAGCATGCGGCGAAGGCGACCGGGCGGCTGCATGGGCTCTGGATCGGCATCGCGGCCGTGGCGGGGGGCTCGGGCATCTGGGCGACGCACTTCATCGCCATGCTGGCCTTCGAGCCGGGCCTGACGAGCGGCTACGACCTCGGCCTCACCGCCCTTTCGCTGTTCAACGCCGTCGTGCTCACGGGGGCCGGTCTTTATTTGGCCCGGTGGAGCGCCCTCCCGGCGGCCCCGGCGCTGGGCGGCCTCGTCCTCGGCGGCGGGATCGCCGCGATGCATTACACCGGCATGGCGGCCTACGAGGTCGGCGGCCGCATCCATTGGGATCCCTCCCTGGTGGCGGCCTCCCTGATCCTCGGCGCCGCCCTGGGCGCCGCCGCCCTCGTGGTGGCGCTGGCGAACCAGAGCACCCGGGGCGGGGTGTCCGCCGCCGTCCTGCTGCTGCTGGCGATCTGCAGCCACCATTTCACCGCGATGGGGGCGGTGACGATCACCCCGGACCCGACGATCGACATTTCGGACAGCGCCCTGCCGTCGCGCTGGCTGGCGGTGGGTGTGGCGGGGGCGAGCCTCGCGGTCCTGTTCCTGGCCTGCGCGGCGCTGGCCCTCGACATCCGCGACCGCCGCCACGCCTCCCTGGAACGGGAGCGGCTGCACAGCCTCGCCAACGCGGCGGTGGAAGGGCTCGTGGTCTGCCGCGGCGACCTGATCGTCAACGCGAACGAGAGCTTCGGCGCCCTCGTCGGCCTCGGGGCGGCCGACCTGTCGGGGGTCTCCCTCACCGAGTTCCTGCCCGAGGTCGCCACGCGGCTCGCCCTCGCCGGACGGTCGGACCAGCCCATCGAGGCCGACCTCTCCCGCCGGGGCGGCAACACCATCCCCGTCGAACTGATCATGCGGCCGATCACCTACGGCAACCAGCCCCACTACGCCGTGGCCGTCCGCGACCTGCGCGCCCGGCGGCGGGCCGAGGGGCAGATCCAGTTCCTCGCCCACCACGACCCGCTGACGGGCCTCGCCAACCGCGCGAGCTTCACCCAGCGCCTCGATCAGGAGCTGAAGCTGGCGCAGGCGACCAAGGGCAAGCTCGCCGTCCTCTGCCTCGACCTGGACCGCTTCAAGGAGGTGAACGACCTGTTCGGCCACGCCGCCGGCGATGCGATGCTCGTCACCGTGGGCCGCACCGTCACAGCCGTGCTGGACGAGACCCAGTTGATGGCCCGCCTCGGCGGCGACGAGTTCGCGATCCTGATCCCGTGCGACCACGCGGTCGCGGCCGGGCGGCTCGCCGAGCGGATCCTGGAGACCCTGCGCGGCGGCAGCGCCGAGGCCGGCGGCCCGACCATCGCCACCAGCATCGGCATCGCCCTCTACCCCGACGACGCGCAGGAGCGGGCCCTGCTGCTCAGCTACGCGGATACGGCGCTCTACAAGGCCAAGTCCGAGGGGCGGGGCACCTATCGCTTCTTCGAGGCCCGGCTCGGCCTCCAGGTGCGCGAGCGGCGGATGCTGGAGCACGACCTGCGCCATGCCGTGGCGCGGGGGGAGATGCACCTCGTCTACCAGCCGCAGACCGATGTCCGCACCGGCGCGACGATCGGCTTCGAGGTGCTGCTGCGTTGGCGCCACGCGGAGCGCGGCCTCGTCTCGCCCTCGCTGTTCATCCCCATCGCGGAGGAGAGCGGCGCCATCCTTCCCATCGGCGAATGGGTGCTGAACGAGGCCTGCCGCGAGGCGGCGTCCTGGCCGAACCCCCTCGCCGTCGCGGTCAACGTCTCGGCGGTGCAACTGCACTCCCCGCACTTCGTGCAACTCGTCCACGGGGTGCTGTTCAAGACCGGCCTGAAGGCCGAGCGCCTGGAGATCGAGATCACCGAGACCGCGCTCATCCGCGATCCGTTGCGGGCCCAGTCGACGCTGCGGCAGCTCAAGGCGCTCGGCGTGCGCATCGCCATGGACGACTTCGGCACCGGCTACTCGTCCCTGTCGAACCTGCGCACCTACCCGTTCGACAAGATCAAGATCGACGCCTCCTTCATCCGGGCGGTGAACGCCGACGAGCAGACCCAGGCGATCGTGCGCTCGGTCCTCGGGCTCGGGCGGGGCCTCGGCCTGCCGGTGCTGGCCGAGGGCGTGGAGACGGCGGACGAACTGCGCTTCCTGGAGAATGAGCAGTGCCAGGCGGCTCAAGGCTTCCTCATGGGCCGCCCCGCCCCGATCGCCCAGTTCGTCCGCGACACCCACGACATGGCCCCCGCCGGGGCCCCCGCGGATCAGGGGGCGACGAAGCCCCCAGGCGAGCCGACGGATCCCGAGGAGATCCGCGCGGCCTGAGAGCTTGGTCGAGAATCCCCGCGCCTCACTCCATTCCCCTCAACCTGAGGCCCGCCGAGGCAAGCACCGGGGCGGGGGCGTCACCGCCCCCAGCGCAGCACCATCGCGTCGTTGCGGCGGGCGAGTTCGATCAGCCCGGCCCGGGTCGCCGGGTGGAGGGGCTGGATCGGCAGGCGGGCGGTCTCGTGGGCGATC
>JAKONI010000246.1 GCA_022702015.1 Beijerinckiaceae bacterium
ACCGGAAGGCCGAGCGCGTGCGCGTCATCGCCAGCCAGCGCGGCGGCATGGATATCGAGGAGATCGCCGCCAACGAGCCGGAGGCGCTGATCCAGGTCGTCGTCGAGCCGGCGGTGGGCCTGCAGCAATTCCAGGCCCGGGAGATCGCCTTCCAGCTCGGCCTGAACATCAAGCAGGTCTCGGCCGCGGTGAAGACCATCATGAACGCCTACCGGGCGTTCCGCGACTGCGACGGCACGATGCTCGAGATCAACCCGCTGGTCGTCACCAAGGACGACCGGGTGCTGGCCCTCGATGCCAAGATGTCCTTCGACGACAACGCGATGTTCCGCCGGCCGGGCATCGCCGACATGCACGACCCGTCGCAGGGCGATCCCCGCGAGGCGCAGGCCGCCGAGCACAACCTCAGCTATATCGGGCTGGAGGGCGAGATCGGCTGCATCGTCAACGGCGCCGGGCTCGCCATGGCGACCATGGACATGATCAAGCACGCGGGCGGTGAGCCGGCGAACTTCCTGGATGTCGGCGGCGGCGCCTCCCCGGAGCGGGTCGCCACGGCGTTCCGGCTGGTGCTCTCGGACCGCAACGTCAAGGCGATCCTGGTCAATATCTTCGCCGGCATTAACCGCTGCGACTGGGTCGCCGAGGGCGTGATCCAGGCCGCCCGGGAGGTGAAGATCGACGTGCCCCTGGTGGTGCGCTTGGCCGGCACGAATGTCGAGGCCGGCCAAAAAATCCTGGCCGAGAGCGGCCTCGACCTGATCACCGCCGACACCCTGTCGGACGCGGCGCGCAAGGCGGTCGACGCCTGCGACGCCGCCAAGAAGAACCGCTGAGGGGAAACCACGCCATGAGCATCCTCATCGACGAGACCACCCCGATCATCGTCCAGGGCATTACGGGCGACAAGGGCACCTTCCACGCCAAGGAGATGCTCGACTACGGCACCAACGTGGTCGGCGGCGTCACGCCGGGCAAGGGCGGTCGCACTCACCTTGGCCTGCCGGTGTTCAACACCGTCAAGGAGGCGGTCGCCGCCACCGGTGCCACCACGTCGATCACCTTCGTGGCGCCGCCTTTCGCGGCCGACGCCATCATGGAGGCGGCCGATGCCGGCCTGCGGCTGGTCTGCTCGATCACCGACGGCATCCCGGCCCAGGACATGATGCGGGTGAAGCGCTACCTGATGCGCTACCCGCGGGATCGCCGCACCATGGTGGTCGGCCCGAACTGCGCCGGCATCATCTCGCCCGGCAAGGCGATGCTCGGGATCATGCCCGGCCACATCTACCTCAAGGGCAACGTCGGCGTGATCTCCCGCTCGGGGACGCTGGGCTACGAGGCCGCCTCGCAGCTCAAGGAGCTGGGTCTGGGGATCTCGACCTCGGTGGGCATCGGCGGCGACCCGATCAACGGTTCGTCGTTCCTCGACCACCTCGCCCTGTTCGAGACCGACCCGGACACGGACGCGGTGCTGATGATCGGCGAGATCGGCGGCCCGCAGGAGGCCGAGGCCTCGGCCTGGATCCGGGACAACATGTCGAAGCCGGTGATCGGCTTCGTGGCGGGCCTCACCGCCCCGAAGGGCCGCCGCATGGGCCATGCCGGCGCGATCATCTCGGCGACCGGCGACAGCGCCGCCGAGAAGGCCGAGATCATGAAGAGCTACGGCCTCACCGTGGCGCCGGATCCCGGCTCCTTCGGCCAGACCGTCGCCGACGTGCTCGCGCGGGCGGCCTGAAGCTCAGCCAGTGAGCCTTCTCCCATCCTGGGCCTCATCCTGAGGTAGCCCGGCCCCTGGAAGCCTCCTTCGAGGCGGCTGACGCCGCCCCTCAGGATGAGGTCGGCGGGTGGGAGAAGGCCGAGACCGTCGCGACGATTTCAAGAAAGAGGGCGACCCCATGCCCACGACGCTTCACGCCAGCCCCGCCTCGGTCACCGGCTTCGCGCCGCCGGTCATCACCGGCACCTCGTCCGAGGGCGCGCTGGACATCCTGTTCCAGGCCCTGCTCGACGTCGCCCGCCGGCACGATCCCGAGTTGGAAGCGGTACTGCACGGCACCGCCGACATCTCGCGGTTCTCGCCGGAGATGCTGGCCCGCGCCCTCCAGGTGCAGGGGATCTGGTTCCAGCTGATCTCCATCGCGGAACAGAACGCCGCCATGCGCCGCCGCCGGCACACCGAGCGGACGGAGGGGCGCGCCGCGCTCGGCGGCTCCTTCGCGAAGGTGTTCTCCGAGGCCCGCGCCCGGGGCATCCCCCCGGAGACGATCCAGGCGCTGCTCAACGACCTGCGTATCCGCCCGACGCTCACCGCCCACCCCACCGAGGGCAAGCGCGTGACCGTGCTGGAGAAGTTCCGCCGCATCTACCTCGTGCTGCGCGAGTTGGAGATGCCGCGCTGGACCGACCGCGAGCGCAACGGCCTGATGAACGAGCTGCGCGACCAGATCGAACTGGTCTGGATGACCGGCGAGTTGCACCTCGAAAAGGCGACGGTGGAGCGCGAGGTCGCCTGGGGGCTGCACTTCTTCGACGAGTCGCTGTTCGAGATGCTGCCGGAGACCATGGTCTCCCTGGAAGAATCCCTGAGCGAGGCCTATCCCGACACCCCGTTCAAGGTGCCGCCCTTCTTCCAGTTCGGCTCGTGGATCGGCGGCGACCGGGACGGCAACCCCTTCGTCACGGCGGCGGTGACGCGCACCACCCTGCAGCGCAACGCCCTCGCCTCGCTGAGCCGCTACCGCGACGGCGTGCGTGAACTCGGCCGCACCCTCTCCCTCACCGAGCGGACGCTCCCCGTGCCCCCGGCCTTCCGCGAGGCCCTGGCGCACCAGCTGTCCGAGAGCGGGCAGGCGCGGGCCATCGAGCGCCGCAACCCCGGCGAGGCCTATCGCCAGTACCTGTCCTGCGTCCTGCGCAAGATCGAGGCGACCATCGCCCGTAACGAGGGGCGGCACCCGTCCGGCCCGGATTATCCGAGCGCGGACGGGCTGATCGAGGACCTGCGCACCCTGGAGCGGGGCCTCGCCGACGCGAAATGCAGCGCGCTGGCCCGCGACCTCGTGCGGCCGGTGCGGCGGATGGTGGAGATCTTCCGCTTCTCGACGGTGCGCCTCGACCTGCGCGAGAACACCACCCGCACCAGCGAGACCCTGCGCGCCCTGTGGCAGCAGGAGAACGGAGACGGCGAGCCCCCGGCGCTGGACAGCCCGCACTGGCGGAGCTGGCTCGACGCCAGCCTCGCCCGGCCGCGCAACCCCGAGCGCTCCTTCGAGAACCTGCCGGACGCCGCCCGCGAGACGCTGGCCACCTTCGCCCTCGTGGCCGAGATGCGCGAGAACCTCGACCGCGAGGCCTTCGGCGCCTTCGTCCTGTCGATGACCCGCTCGGTGCCGGACATCCTCGGCGCCTACCTGCTCGCCAAGGAAGCGGGGGTGTTCCTCGACGCCTCGGGCACCGAGATCTGCCCGCTGCCGATCGTGCCGCTGTTCGAGACCATCGACGACCTGCGCGCCGCCCCCGCCATCATGCGCGAATTGCTCGCCGTGCCGGTGGTGCGCCGCTCCACCCGCTGGCAGGGCGGGGTGCAGGAGGTGATGATCGGCTATTCCGACTCGAACAAGGACGGCGGCTTCGTCGCGGCGAACTGGGAACTCTACAAGGCGCAGAGCAAGCTCACGCGGCTCGGCCAGGAACTCGGCGTGCCGATCGCCTTCTTCCACGGGCGCGGCGGCTCGGTGAGCCGGGGCGGCGTGCCGACCCATCGCGGCATCGCGGCCCAGCCGCCGGGCTCGATCCGGGGGCGCTTCCGCATCACCGAGCAGGGCGAGGTCGTCTCGTTCAAGTATGCGAACCGGGGCACCGCCGCCTACCAGATGGAACTGCTCGCGGCCTCGGTGTTCGAGCACGCGCTCGCCGGCGAGGGCAACGGCCAGCCCGCGGGGCACGACGACGCCCTGGAAGCCCTCGCGGGGGCCTCGCGGGCGGCCTACGTCAACCTGCTCAACACGCAGGGCCTCGTCGATTACTTCCAGGCCGCGAGCCCGCTGGACGAGATCGCGCTCCTCAACATCGGCTCGCGCCCGGCCCGGCGCTTCGGCGCGCGCTCGCTCTCGGACCTGCGGGCGATCCCGTGGGTGTTCGCGTGGTCGCAGAACCGGCACGTCGTGACCGGCTGGTACGGCGTCGGCTCGGGGCTCGCGAGCTTCATCGACGTGCGCGGCCGGGAGGGCGAGGCCACCCTGAAGCGGCTGTTCGCCGACTCACGGGTGCTGCGCCTCGTGCTGGACGAGGTCGAGAAGACGCTGCTGATGGTCGATCTCGACATCGCCCGCGCCTATGCCGGCCTCGTGCCGGATGCGGGCATCCGCGACCGGATCTTCTCCGCCATCGAGGCCGAATACGCCCTGACGCGGGAGATGGTGCTGCGGGTGAGCGGCGGCTCGGAACTGGCCGAGCGCTTCCCCCTGTTCCGCGACCGCCTGAAGGGGCGGCTGCCGACGATCAACCAAGTCTCCCGCGAGCAGGTCGAACTGCTCGCCCGCTACCGCAGCGAGACGGACGAGGACCGGAAGGAGGCGGTGAAATCCGCCCTGCTCCTGTCGATCAACTGCATCGCCGTCGGCTTCGGGGCGACCGGGTGAGCGCGACGCCCCGGCGGCCCTGTTCGGAAGGGTCGGCGGCCCCAGTTGAAACCCCAGCGCGCCACATCCCACCCGCGCGGGACGAGACCACCCAAGGAGGAAAACAAGAATGAGCTTTACCCTGATCCAGCAGGCCAAGGCGCGCCTGCACCGCTCGGAACTCGCCGTCCCCGGCTCGAACCCGACCTTCATGGAGAAGTCGGCCTCCTCGGCCGCCGACGTGATCTTCCTCGACCTCGAGGATGCCGTCGCGCCCGACGACAAGGAGCAGGCCCGCAAGAACATCATCCAGGCGCTGAACGACCTGGATTGGGGCAACAAGACCATGATGATCCGCATCAACGGTCTCGACACCCACTACATGTACCGGGACGTGGTGGACATCGTGGAGGCCTGCCCGCGCCTCGACATGATCCTGATCCCCAAGGTCGGCGTGCCGGCCGACGTCTACGCCATCGACGTGCTCACCACCCAGATCGAGCAGGCCAAGAAGCGCGAGAAGAAGTTCGGCTTCGAGGTGCTGATCGAGACGGCGCTGGGGATGGCCAACGTCGAGGCCATCGCCCAGTCCTCGAAGCGCTTGGAGGCGATGTCCTTCGGCGTGGCCGACTACGCCGCCTCCACCCGCGCCCGCTCCACCGTGATCGGCGGCGTGAACCCGGACTTCTCGGTGCTCACCGACAAGGACGAGTCCGGTGCCCGCCAGACCCATTGGCAGGACCCGTGGCTCTTCGCCCAGAACCGGATGCTGGTGGCCTGCCGCGCCTACGGCCTGCGCCCCATCGACGGGCCGTTCGGCGACTTCTCGGACCCGGACGGCTACCGCTCGGCGGCCCGCCGCTGCTCGGCGCTGGGCTTCGAGGGCAAGTGGGCGATCCACCCGAGCCAGATCGACCTCGCCAACGAGGTCTTCACCCCCTCCGAGGCCGAGGTGACCAAGGCCCGCCGCATCCTTGAGGCGATGCAGGAGGCCGCCAAGGCCGGCCGGGGCGCCGTCTCCCTGGATGGCCGCCTCATCGACATCGCCTCGATCCGCATGGCCGAGGCGCTGATCGAGAAGGCCGACGCGATGAAGTAAGAGGGGTTCAGAGGAGGCGCGACCTGAGTTGCGCCTCTTTATTCCCGTTTGATAGGGAAATTGTCGCGGGCCTCACCAGCCCGTCCGTGATGGGCCGCACGCGGCCGGTTGCGGCCGGGAGTGAAGCGAATGGTTTTCGCTTTGACGATCGTCAGAAGAGCAGACGGCGAGTGGAGAATTCATCTCCGCCTCGCCGTCCACATGTTCGCTCTGACGTGGCTAAACCCTAACGGGTGATCGCCAGGAGCCGGTGTAGCCATCACCGGCTCCACTTCCGAAAGATAAGCGAATGCGTCGTCGTCGCCAAGGACGAGCGGTGCAAAAGCCATCCTTTGGCCTGACCCCAATCGAATGCCGTCAGAACGGCTGGTCGTCCGGCAGCCGCGCCGCCGCGATCTCCTCCGGCGTCGGGTCGCGCCGCAGCGTGATCCCCTCCCGCCAGTCCGGCGCGATCAGCCCGAGCCGGGCGAACCCGTCGAGCCAGCCGTCCATCGGCCAGATCCCGTGGCGGCCGTGGAAGCGGGCCGCGTTGGCCGCGATGTCGCGAAAATGCTGGAGCGGCGGGTCGTAGCCCGGGTGATGCTGGTGGAAGGCCCGGGGACCGCCGAGGAACAGGGTCGGCACGCCCATCGCCTCGGCGCGGAAGGCGAGGTCCGTATCCTCCGCCCCGTAGCCGGAAAAGCTCTCGTCGAACCCGCCAAGGCGGTCGTAGGTCGTGGACCGCACGGCGAAGGCCAGCGACCAGAACAGGCCGGGCTGCGGCGAGGGCACGATCCCGCTCTCCGGGAAATGCCGCACCGGGTGGAGATGCCCGGCCCGGTCGAGGTCGGCCTCCCGCCAGCCGTCGCGCACCGCCCCGGCGGGGAGATAGCGCACCGCGCAGCAGATCAGCCCGTCCCGCTCCGCGACCGCCGCGCCGAGCCCCGCCACGAGGTCGGCGGAGGGAATGCAATCCACATCGAGGAAGATCAGCGTGCCGGCCCCGCCCGCCGCCCGGCGCCCGGCATTGCGGGCGGCGGCGAGCGGCAGGCCGGGGTTGGCGAAGGCGACCCGCTCCACCCGGAAGGGGTATTCCGGCAGGGGGCTCCGGTCGCCCCCCATCTCCACGACGACGCAGAGATCCGGTGCCCGGCCCCGCGAGAGCCCTTCGAGCAGGCGCGCGAGATGCGCGCCCCGTCCCTTGTTGAGCGTGATGACCGCCGTGCTCATGCCCGTGCCCGCAACAGGTCGAGCCGGTATTCCGCCCTGCGCTCGCCGCCGATGACCGTGGCGAAGCCGGCGGCCCCGGCGATGAAACCCTCGGCGGCCTCGTCCCCCGTGAGGGGATAGTCGGTCGGCCCGAGCCAGTGGACCAGCACGATGTCGCCGCCGGGCTCGATGGCGCCGCCGACCCTGGCGACGAGGGTCACGAGGTCCTCCCGGCTAAGGAAGTAGAGGAATTCCGACAGGACGATCAGGTCGAATCGCCCCTCCGGCCACTCGGCCGGCACGGCGCCCCGGCGGAACGTCACCCCCGGGCAATCGGCGCAGCGGGCGCGGGCGGCATCGAGGGCCGCCTCCACCATCTCGGTGGCGAGGAGGCGGTCGCAGCGGGCGGCCAGCGCGCGGGTGAGCACCCCGATGGAGCAGGCCGGCTCGAAGGCGCTGCGGTAGCGGTCCCGGGGCAGCCCGGCCAGGGTGGCGGCGTACTTGTCCCGTTCGTAGGCGCTCGTCGTGAAGCCCCAGGGGTCGGCCTCCGAGGCGTAGATGCCGGCGAAGTAGTCGGCGGGGAGCGAATCGGTGGGCCGGGTCATCCCGGGATGGCCACGAAACGCTCACGCGGACCGCAGAGCCGCGCGATCATCGCCGGCTCCAGCCGGAACCCGGTGGGGTCGTCATGGATGAGGTCCGTCGTCTGCGATTCGTGGGCCGCCACCGCCTTCGCCTTGGTGGCGCTGAAGGCGGATACGTCGAGGCACAGGCCCTCCGGCGCCGGTCCCACCTCCGCGTCCGGCGGCAGGGTCCAGCCCCAGACGGGGTATTCGTAGATCCGCACCCCCGGCAGACGCCCCCGCGCCAGGCCGACGATGGCGGCGCTGGCCCTGTGGTCGCAATGGGGATCGTGCCGCCACGTCACGAAGACCGCCCCCGCCCGGCAGGCTTGCACGGCGGCGATGACCGCGCCGGCCGCCGCCTCGGCCTGCGGCCCCTCGCCCGGCACGTGAGCATCGGGCAGGCGCAGGAAGGTCACCGCGTCCGGGGCCAGCCCCAGGACGGCCACCGCCCGGAGGGTCTCGGCCTCGCGCAGGACGCGCAGACGCTCCGGCGGATAGAGGGCGGAATGGGTGTGCGAGCCGCAGCCGTCGCTGACGACGACGAGGCGCACCTCGCGCCCCTCTGCCCGGGCGGCGGCGATCAGGCCGCCGCAGCCGAGGCTCTCGTCGTCGGGATGGGGAGCCACCACCACGAGCCCCCCCCGCCCGACGAGGGTCGCGAGCGACGCGACGGGCAACCTGTCGGCGGCGGCAAGGAAGTCATCGGCACGCATCGCGAAGGGAACTCCGGCGAACCGTCATCGGCCCCCCTCGCTATCGGACCGCACGACTGAACGGCGGGTGAGCGCCCCCTACCGGTCGTTCTCGGTGGTCAGGTTCGAGAGCCGCGTGCCCTCGTCAGCCCCCTTGCCAGCCCCTTTGGCCTCCCCGAGGTGGACGCCAGGCGTCGGCGATTCGGTGAAGACGATGCCGGCGGTGGTCAGCGCGCTGCGCAGGGCCTCGATCTGCCCCGAGGGCGGATCGCCGAACCCGGCCTCGAAGTCGCGCACGAGGGCCGCGTCGCAGCCCACCTTGCCCGCGAGATCGGTCTCCGACCAACCGAGCAGCCCCCGGGCCGCCCGGGACTGGGCCGGGCTCATGGCCGGCGCCGCCGCTCCGCTCTGCACGCCTTCGTCCGAACCCGTCACGCCGCCTCTCCTCGAATGATGACTCCTAACGGTGGGAAAGCGGCAACGTTTCCAGTCCCGGGGGGCGACGATCACAATTGTGCTGAAATTGCGCGGCAGAGGTCACGCCGCTAGCCCGGCGCCCCAGGCGCTCGGGGCGACCCCGGAGAGCCGGACGCGCTCCCCGGCCAGCGACAGGCGCCTCGGCGCGACGAGGGGACAGAACGATGAGAGCGGTGCTGATCGCCACGCTCGCCTGCACAGTGATGGCTGCGGGCGCCGTCGTCACGGCGACCGGGGCGCAGGCCCAGATGGGCGGCCCCGTCACCGGCTACGGCAAGGGATACCGCCGGCCGGGCGGCGAGGACAAGAAGGACCCGCAATACGTGCCGGGCAGCCGCGGGGCGGAGAAGAACTTCCCCCTCGACTCCACCTGGACGGCGGTGAGCCTCAACGGCAAGCCCTTCGGCGGCGGCGACCGTCCGAGCTTCATCATCGACAAGCAGTACCGCGCCCGTGGCTATGGCGGCTGCAACACCTTCGCGGCCACCGCCTTCCCCCTGAAGGAACAGCACATCGCCGTGGGGCCCCTCGCCCTGACCAAGCGCCCCTGCGACAAGGCCCTGGCGGCGAGCGAGCAGGCCTTCTTCGTCGCCCTGCGCACGGCGGGCGCCTGGGACCTCGTGGGTCCGCAGCTCGTGCTCAAGAGCCCGAACGGCGAGCTGCGCTTCGACCGGGCGCTGTAGCGCCCGCCCCTCGGCACAAGACTCTGTTCATAACGCCGGACGAAGGCCGCTTTCGGATTCAGGCGGCCTTTAGAGCTTGCGGTATCAATGGCCCCCGCGACAGGGGGATGAGCATGCCGGTCGGGCTAGGGTCTCAAGTCGGGCGAGATGTCCGACTCGCGCAGGGGTCTCGGCGGACGGACCTGGGGGGTCGGGCCATCGTGCCCGCCCGGATGGCCACGCCCAGCGGCTTCCATCCCCTCGCCCTGTGGATCGCCGCCGCCTCGCCGGTCGCGGCCACCCTGCTCCTCCTCGCCCGGCTGGCGGCCTGAGCCGCCTCACCCGCGATTCGCCCACCGGCGGACTTGATACCGGCCGCGGGACCCGGCATCACGCCCCCGATCCCGGGGCTGCCATGATGTCTGTGAATTGGTTCACCCGGTGACCACCCCCTCCGATCCCGCTTCGACCCCCGCACGCTCGGTGCGCGGTGGCCGCCTCCTGCTCGGATGGCTCCCGCCCCTTCTCCTCGCCGCCGGCTGGGAGGCCGGGGTGGATGGGGGCTTCGTCTCCGGCCGCCTGCTGCCGCCTCCGAGCCGGATCGCCCGGACGCTGTGGGGGCTCGCGCAGTCGGGGGACCTGGCGATGCATGTCGAGGCGACCCTCCTGCGCGTCGGCCTCGGCTTCGCCCTCGGGGCCGGCGCCGGGATCCTCGTGGGCGCCCTGGTGGCGACCTTGCCCCGCCTGCGCTGGTTGATCGACCCGAGCCTTCAGGCACTGAGGGCTGTGCCCTCCCTCGCCTGGGTGCCGCTGTTCATCCTGTGGTTCGGCATCCTGGAGACGCCGAAGGTCCTGCTGATCGCAGTGGGCGTGTTCTTCCCGGTCTATGTGGGCGTGGCGGGGGCCATCGCCTCCGTGGACCGCAAGCTGATCGAGGTCGGGCGGGTCTTCCGCCTGTCGCGGACGGCGCAGGTGCGGCGCATCCTCCTACCGGCGGTCCTGCCGGCGACGCTCACCGCCCTGCGGACGGGGCTGGGCCTCGGCTTCCTGTTCGTGGTGGCGGCGGAGTTGATGGGGGCCTCGGAGGGGTTGGGCTACCTCCTGGTGGACGGCCAGCAATTCGGCAAGCCGGACCAGATCCTGGCGGCGATCATCGCCTTCGCCGTGGTCGGCAAGATGGCCGACGCGGTGCTCTTGACCCTGACGTCACCCCTGGTGCGGTGGCAGGATACCGCCCGCGAAAGCCTGTGAGGCGGACAAGCTAATCCTCGCCCCGGTTCTCGGCGCCCGCATCGCGGCCGGATTCGGCGTCGCGGCCGGGCCCGGTCGGGCGGCCCTCGGCCACATCGACGGGCGGGAACAGGTCGGCCAGGGCGGCGGCGACACCATACAGGATGGGGTCGGCGTTCAAGCCGGAATGAGGGGGGTGAAGATCGCTCTTCAGCATCGGAGTGGGCCCAGTCTCGCACTAGTCCGCGATCGCCGGGTTCGATGTCCGGTGCCGGATTCAATCAAGTCAATTCACTACGGAACGATTTGTTCCACCTCCCGCCAATCCGCGTATTCAATGCTAGGTTTTAATGCCATTTTACGGTGATAACCGTAAGTATTGCTTTCAAACCAATCATCCCCGGCGACGTAGGATAACGGGGCCGGGGGCCGCCACCAGCGGACAGGGATCGGGCACCACCGACATCACCGCCGAACTCGGGCATTGGGCCCGGCAGCCGAGCGCCGCGTCGATCTGGTCGCGGCCGCAGGCCTGCGCGAAGCAGAGCTTGCCGAGATCCTCGCAGGTGGCGCGGAACCGACCGGTGGGCACCGGGCGCGCGAGATCGGCCGCCGCGACCGGGGTGCCGGCCATCGCCACGGCGAGGCCGAGGGCAGGGAAGAACCGGATCATCGCTCGCCTCCGCACGGCCCGCGAATCGGGATGCATCCCACGCTTATCCATGAGTCGCCGGCCGGTCACGGGAGGATCGCGCGCGCCCGGCCGGCCGTTCCAGGTCACTGGCAGACGGCGGTCGGCTGTGCCATTCCCGTGACAGGGGCAGCGTCGTCCCGCCACCGGCGGAACGCGCGCCCCGCCCTGTCGTCCCGCGCTTCCACCGGAGCGCCCTGCCCGGAGCGCGGCGTGCTCGCCATCAGCGGCCTGACGAAGACCTACGCCGACGGCACCCGCGCGCTGCAGGAGATCGACCTCGCCGTGGGGGCGGGGGAGATCCTCGCCCTGATCGGCGGCTCCGGCTGCGGCAAGACCACCCTGCTCCGGCTGATCGCCGGACTCGACCGGCCGAGCACCGGGGCGATCACCCTCGACGGGGAGGCGATCCTCGGCCCCCATCCGGGGGTGGGTCTGGTGTTCCAGGAGCCGCGCCTGCTGCCGTGGCTCGATGTCGCCGCCAACGTCGGCTTCGGCCTGTCCCACCTGTCGCGGGGCGAGCGCCGGGGGAAGGTGATGCACGCCCTGGACCGGGTTGGGCTGGCCGACCATGGCCGCCGCTGGCCCCGCGACCTCTCCGGCGGGCAGCAGCAGCGGGTCTCCATCGCCCGCGCCTTCGTCGCCGAACCGCGGGTGCTGCTCCTCGACGAGCCGTTCTCGGCGCTCGATGCCTTCACCCGCAAGGATCTGCACGGCCACCTGCTCGCCCTCTGGGCCGAGCACCGCCCGACGGTGATCCTCGTGACCCACGATGTCGGCGAGGCGGTGGCTTTGGCCGACCGGGCGGTGGTGATGCGCCCCCGGCCCGGCCGCCTGGACGAGACCGTGCTCCTCGCCCTGCCCCGCCCCCGCGATCCGGCGGAGGCGCGCAGCGAGGCGGCGGTGCGCAGCGTGCTCGCGGCCCTCGACCGCTCCCTCAAACCGCAGCCGGCCCGGCCGGAAGCCACCCCCACCCAGGCGAACTGGTGGTAGGCCGGATCGACCCCCCCGGCACCGAACCCCAAGGTGCCGAAGCCCAAGGAGGAGAACGCCCATGCCCCTCTACGCCCTCGACGAGCACGTCCCCCAGATCGCCGACCCCGCGCGCCTGTGGCTGGCACCGAACGCGCAGGTGATCGGCCGCGTCACCCTGGGCCTCGATGTGGGGATCTGGTTCGGGGCGATCCTGCGGGGCGACAACGAGCCGATCCGCATCGGCGACCGCACCAACGTGCAGGAAGCGGTGGTGATGCATGTCGATCCCGGTTTGCCGCTGACGATCGGCGAGGACGTCACGGTCGGCCACGGGGCCATCGTCCACGGCTGCACGATCGGGGACGGCACCCTCATCGGCATGGGGGCGACGATCCTCAACGGCGCCCGGATCGGCCGGTCCTGCCTCGTCGGGGCCAACGCCCTCGTCACCGAGGGGAAGGAGTTCCCCGACAACAGCCTCATCGTCGGCGCCCCGGCCAAGGCCGTGCGCCTCCTCGACGAGGCGGCCATCGCGGGCCTCCGGCGCTCGGCGGCCGCCTACGTGGAGAATGGCCGGCGCTACCGGACGGGGCTGCGCCGGGTCGATCCGGCGTGAGGGGGACGGCGGGGTTTCGATCCCAGCCTTTCATCCTGGGAGCCTGACCGAAAAGCCGGCGGCTCTCTCTGTCTCGGCCTCATCCTGAGGTGCCGCCGCGAAGCAGGGGCCTCGAAGGAGACTTCCAGAACTCTCCGCGATCCCTGGAGCCCTCCTTCGAGGCGGCTCTCGCCGCACCTCAGGATGAGGGGGAGGGATTGGGATGAACCACGCGACGATCCCCGTCGCGGGAAGCCGGGAGCGCCCGACGCTCTTCCCCGCCTCGCTCCAAAACCCCTACCCCAGCAGATCGATCAGGTACGGGATGAGCGGCGCGTCGGCCGGGGGCATCGCGAGGTCGCGGAGCGCCTTCGGGCGGACCCATTTCAGCGCCTGCCCTTCGAGGGATCGCGGCGTGCCGCCCCAGCGGCGGCAGACGTAGAGCGGCATCAGGAGGTGGAAGTCGGGATAGGCGTGGCTGGCGAAGGTCAGCGGGGCGAGGCACGCCTCCTCCACCGTGATGCCGAGTTCCTCCCGGAGTTCGCGGATCAGCGTCTCCTCCGGGCGTTCCCCGGGCTCGATCTTGCCGCCGGGGAACTCCCACAGGCCGGCGAGTTGCTTGCCCGGGGGCCGCTCGCTCACCAGGACCCGCCCGTCCGGATCCACCAGGGCCACGGCGACGACGAGGAGGAGGCGCATGGGACTCTACGGTTCCAGGGCGAAGACGGCGGTGACGGAGGCCTGGGTGTCGATCGTCCCCGCCTCCACCGGAACCGGGCGGCCCCTGGCGGCGGGGGCGGCCATGGCCCGCATCATCGGCGGGGCAGGCTCGCCGCCCGACGCGGTGAGGGTGCAGGGCGGCCCGAGCTTGGCCCCCACCGCCTCGGCCAGGGCCGCCGCCCGGGTCCGGGCGTCCCGGGCAGCGGCGGCCTGGAGGTCCGCGAACACCGCATCGGGGTCGCGCAGCCCGAAGGTGATCCCATCGATCCGGTTGGCCCCGGTCTCAACCATCCGGCGCACCAGATCCCCGAGGCGGCCCATCTCCGCGAGGCGCAGACGGACGACGTTGCTCGCCGCGTAGCCGTCGGGTTCCTCGGTCATGCCCCCCGGCCGGGCGACGGAGCGGGTCGCCGGGCGAAGCGTCACGGCGGCGGTGCCGATGTCGGCGGGGGCGATCCCGGCCTCCCGGGCAAGGGCGGAAAGGCCGGCCACCGCCTTCGAGGCGGCATCGAGGGCGGTGGGGGCGGTGGCGCCCTTGGCCTCGACGCCCACGGCGATCTCGGCGAAATCCGGCGGCTGGGCGGCGGAGGCGTGCCCCGTCACGCTGACATGGCGCGGGCAGGCCGGCTCGGCCGCCACGGCCGGGACCGAAAGGGCCATCGCCAGGAGCGCGGCGGGCAGCGCCCTCACGAGCGGTAATCCCCGTTGATCTCGATGTAGCCCTTGGTCAGATCGCAGGTCCACACCCGTGCCCGGCCCTGGCCGAGGCCGAGGTCGACCCGGACCTCCACCTCGGGCTCGCGCATGACCGCGCTCGCGGCCTCCTCGCTGTAGGCCGGATCCCGGGCGCCCTCGACGGCCACGCGGACATCCCCGAACCAGATGGCGAGGCGGTCCCGGTCGGCGGGTTCGCCGGCCTTGCCCACGGCCATGACCACGCGGCCCCAGTTGGCGTCCTCGCCGGCCACCGCCGTCTTCACCAGGGGCGAGTTCGCGATGGACATCGCGATGCGGTGGGCCGAGGCGTCGCTCTCGGCGCCCTCGACCCGCACGGTGACGAACTTGCGCGCGCCCTCACCGTCCCGGGCGACGAGCTTGGCGAGGTCGATCAGCACCTCTTCCAGCGCGGCCTTGAACGGGGCGAGGCGCGGGTCGGCCGCGTCGGTGACGCCCTCATGGCCCGCCTTGCCGGTGGCGAAGAGCATCAGCGTGTCGGAGGTGGAGGTGTCGCCATCGACGGTGACGCAGTTGAAGCTCCGGTCGGTGCCCTCCTTCAGCAGGGCCTGGAGCACCGCCTGCGGCAGGGCCGCGTCGGTGAAGACGAAGGCCAGCATCGTCGCCATGTCGGGGGCGATCATCCCCGCGCCCTTGGCGATGCCGTTGATCCGCACCGTCGCGCCGCCGAGGGCGACCTCGCGGGTGGCGAGCTTGGGGAAGGTGTCGGTGGTCATGATCGCCCGGGCGGCCTCGGCCCAGGCCTCGGCCCCGTCCGTCGCCCGCCCGGCGCAGTCGGCCAGCACGCCCTCGAATCGCTCCGCCGGGAGCGGCTCGCCGATCACCCCGGTGGACGCGATGAACACCTCCCCCTCGGCGCAGCCCGCCGCCTCTGCCGCGATCTTCGCCGTGAGGGCGACCGCCTCGCGGCCGAGACGGCCGGTGAAGGCGTTGGCGTTGCCCGAATTGACGACGAGGACCCTGGCCGAGCCCCCCGAGAGGGCCTCGCGGCACCAGTCCACCGGGGCCGAGGGGCATTTCGAGCGGGTGAACACCCCCGCCGCCTGGGTGCCGGGTTCGAGCCCCACGAACAGCACGTCCGTGCGGCCGCTGTAGCGGATGCCGGCCTGGGCGGTGGCGAGGCGGACGCCGGCGACGGGCGGCAGATCGGGGCTGCTCGCCGGGGCGAGGGGGGAGACGGGCGACGGCTTGGACGACATCGACTCGAAGGCTCCGTGTTCCGGCGCTGCGCCGGCCGCGGCGTCGTGTTGCGCGCCGAGGGGGCCGCGTCAACCGGCCCGGAGCCCCCGTTTCCAGTCCCGATCCGGCACGGCTTCCTGCCTCCCACGCGGGCAAGGGGGGATCCTGGCGCGGATCTGAGCAGAACTGGCGCGGATTGGGGCGTTTGCGCGGCGGGGGGCTTGCGTTACGTGTTGGCTGGGGCCTAGCATACCGCAACGCAACGCAAAGTGGTGGACGCACGCGCATGGAATCACCCGCCGTCGGACCCTCCGAACGGTTTCAGGCCGCCACCGGAGGCTGCTACAGGGTGCAGGTGCTCGTAGTCGGGCATCGGAAGATCTGGCGCGACGAGGCCGCCGCGCATGTGCACTACGCCGGGTTCCAGGCCACGGTCTGCGATCGCGGAATCGACGCGATGACGGTCCTGGCCCTCGGGCTCCCCGTCGATGTGCTGATCATCGATACGGCGCTTCAGGGCAGCCTGTGCGGCAACCGCCTCGCCCTGGAGGCACGGGCCCTGCGGCCGAACCTGCGGATCGTCTTCGCCAGCGACCCGATCGATGTGGAGGACGAAACCGCCGTCGACCTCATCCCCGATACCCTGACCATCGAGCGCGATCAGCTCCGGGGCGACCAGATGGTCGGCACAGTCCGGGAAGTGTTGAGCAACCGCTTCGCTTGAGCGGCGGTTGCGGGAACTGATCCCTCAAGGCCCGATTACGAGAGCCGGACACGAGAGTTCGCAGTTCTCCGATCCTCGACCTCATCCTGAGGTGCAGCCGCGAAGCGGGGGCCTCGAAGGAGACCTCCAGATCTCTCCGCGATCCCTGGAGCCCTCCTTCGAGGCGGCTTCGCCGCACCTCAGGATGAGGGAGCGAGGGGATTTTCCCGCCAGACTCCGAGGTTCCCGCCTCGGCGGGCCTCAGGATGAGGGGTGGACGGAAACGAGGCGCCCTCCGACCGCCTACGCCGTCGGCTCGTCCCGCAGGCCCTCGTCCCGGTCCGAGCGGGAGCGGCGATCGAGGAGGGAGCGCCCGATCGCCCGCAGGGGCGCGGTGAGGCGGCGGACATCCTCCGCCCGCTCCATCAAACGCTCGCCGTTGCGGATCTCCTTGTCGAGCCGCGCCATCGTACGGGCCAGCGCCGGATCCTCGTCGTCGAGCCAGACCTGCGTCACCCGGGCGAAGGCGATCACCACCCCCTGGAGCTTGAGCTGGCCCAGGGGGCCCTCCGTGTCGATACCCGCCGCCGCCATCATGTAGCGGTGTGAATTGAGCATCACCCCGTTGAGGGCCAGCACCGAGAAGGGGTCGCCACGCAGGGCATAGGAGATCCGGCGCAGGGCCGGCCTATAGGGCGACATCGCGTCGAGCCGGCGCATCAGCACGTCGAACAGGCGCTCACGGGTCGGCTCGTCGGCGAGGTCGGTGCCGTCGCCCTCCAGGACCTTGCGGTCGATGATCCGGGCGAGCCCCCCAAGCACAGCCCCCTTCGAGGGGAACAGTTCCCGCAACTCGGCGAGGGACAGCTCGGACTCCCGGGCGATGTCCGACACCTCGATGTCGCTCCAGGGCTGCTCGGCGGCGAGCCGCATCAGCGCCTCGACGGCGGCCTCCCGGGCCGAGGGCTTCGGTGGGGCGGCCATCTCCTCCACATCGGGGGCCGCCGGGGGCGCCTCGGAGGCGGCCGGAGGCACGTCCGGCGCGGCCGGAGGCATCTCGGGGGCAGCCGGAGGCATCTCGGGAGGAAGGGAAGCGGCCGGAGCCGGGGCCTTGCGGGTCCGCTTGGTCGGGCCTTTGGGTTCGGTCATCGGTCCGTCGTCTGGTTATGTTTGTCCGAACCTCATTTAGGTACGGATCGGCCCGGTGGCAGGGGCCGGACGCGGATGCCGCGCGACAAGTCAGCCCGAGAGTTCCCCCGCCCGGCGCTTCGCCGCCGCCACCGCCCGCCGCATCAGGGCGGGCAACCCGTCCTCGGCCATCAGCACGGTGAGAGCCGCCGCCGTGGTGCCGCCGGGGGAGGTGACGGCTTGACGGAGGGCCGCCGCCTCGGCCGAATCGGCCTCCAGGAGGGCGCCGGCCCCGGTCACCGTCGCCCGGGCGAGGCGCCCGGCGATCTCCGGCGACAGGCCGGCGGCGATGCCGGCCTCGGCGAGGGCCTCGACCATCAGGAACACGTAGGCCGGGCCCGAGCCGGAGACCGCCGTCACCGCGTCGATGGCGGCTTCGTCATCGAGCCAGACCGCTGTCCCCGTGGCCGCCAGGAGCCCCCCGGCGGCGGCCCGCTGGTCCGGCGTGACGGCGGCGTTGGGGAAGGCCCCAGTGGCACCGCGCCCGATGCTGGCGGGCAGGTTCGGCATGGCCCGGACGATCGCCCGAGCGGCGGGGAGCCGGGCCTTCAGGTCGGCGGTGGTCTTTCCCGCGAGCACCGAGACGAGGAGCGTCTCCGGCCCGATCAGCCGGTCCAGCGCCGGGGCCGCCGCGTCGAGCCCCTGGGGCTTGATCGCGAGGACGAGGACGCGGGACGGGGTGGGTTCGTCCGGATTGAGGGCGACGCCCCGGGCGGCGCAGAGCCGTGTGGTCGCCTCCGAGGGGGCGGCGTCGAGGACGACGGTGGTGGCCGGGTCGAGCCCGGCCTCCAGCCAGCCCGCCAGCATGGCGCCTCCCATCTTGCCCGCGCCCACCAGCATGAGGGAGGCGGGCATCGAAGCGAGGCCGCTCACGCCTCGCCTTCGGTCTCGAACAGGGCGGCGTCGAGGGCCTCACGGGCGCCCTTGCCGGCCCAGAGCACGAACTGGAACGCTTGGTAGTAGCGCTCGCAGGCCTCCACCGCGCATTTCATCATGGTGGCGCATTGCGGCTGCGTCGGCACGGCGCCGCCGGCCAGGAGGAGCGAGTGGCGGAACATCACCACGTGGTCGCTCGACCACAGGTCGAAATGGCCGATCCAGAGCTGCTCGTTCACGAGGCCGATGAGGCGCTGGATCTCCTGCCGCCGCCGCTCGGGGACCTTGAGGTCGAAGGCGCAGGCGACGTGCAGGGCCTCGACATCCTCGATCCAGGTGAAGGCGACGTGGTAGTCGGTCCACCGGCCGGGGCTCTTGACCGACATTTCGTCCGTCTCGGCCCGGTCGAAGATCCAGTCTCGCAAGGATGCGAGACGCTCGACGACGTCGAGCGGATGCTCGCTGCGGTTCGGATCGTAATAGTCGATGTGAAGCAGCGGCATGACGATCCAGGTTGACGGCGCGGATCGACTCCGTGCCGGCGCGATGGTGGCGTGGCGGGAGGCGTCTCGACGCCCCCGAGATCTTGAGCAAACTGTCCGATCACTAGGGAAGGAAGAGAGAACGACTACGAAACCCTCGCAGTCATCCTTCCGTCCCCCCGAATCAGTCCATGGCCCAATATAGACCGGGCGCGACTCACGACACAAAGCCGGTCCGGGGATCAGTGAACAGGAAACGGAATCGCCGCCGCCGCTTCCTGTGCAAAAGCCGGGACCGGCCGAATCACACCCCCTCGCTCAATCCGGCGGCGCCGGCGGCACCCGGCACGGGGCCGGCCTTGGCCTCCAGGGCGGCGATCCGGGCCGCCAGGGCTTCGTTCTGGGTGCGCAGGGTGGTGACGAGATCGCGCAGCACATCCACCTCCTCGCGGGAGGCGACGTCGAGGTCGCGGATCAGCCGTTCGGCCTGCGCGCGCACCACCGTCTCGGCCTCCCGGCGCACCCCCTGGGCGGCTCCGGCGGCATCGGTCATCAGGCGGGCGAGGTCGTCGAACAGACGGTTTGAGGGGGGCATGGACGTCTCCGGGCTCGATCCCCGGGGCCGCGCCGGCGGCGCTGGCGAATCCGGGGGACGGCGCGCACCGACATAAGAATCCCGCGCGGCGGCGGCAACGCGCATCGGGCGCCGCCCGCCCCGCACCGACATGTGGGCGCCCTCCGGTCGAGATGATGTCCCGACCGGAGGGCGCTCCCCTCGGCTTACATGCCGTGGCGCATCATGTGACGCCGCATCATGTGCCGGCGCATGGCGCGGCGCTCCATGTGGCGGCGCATCATCCGGCGCTCCATGTGGCGGCGGTGCATCCGGTGCTCCATCCGCGACATCTGCACGGTGGAGACCGCCGAGTCAGGGGCGGTCACGCCGGCCGGGGACGCCGGAATGGCCAAGGCGGGCGTGGCCAGGGCCGCGCCGCAGATCGCGGCAAGCGCCGCGGCAGTCAGGGTCAGTTTCCTCACGAGGGAGACTCCAATTGTCCGTTTGCCGGGTTTGACGCCCGGTTCGTCCTCCCGCGAGGGAGGTTCGGAGAGTAGTCTCGCACCGCCGGGCGGCACGGCGGACCGTCACCGGTCCGCCGCAGGTAACGGTCAAGTCAGAGATTCGTTTCCTCGAAGGCCGCGACCCATTCCGCGCAGATCCCAGACCGGACGATATCCGCGCGGGTAAACTCCACCACGGGGATCGGCATCATCCGGCTTTTGATGAGGTGGATGACGGTCCGCAGCCCCGAGGTCTCGCGCAGATCGGTCTGGGACACGTCGCCGTTGATGATGACCTGGCAATCGTCGCCGATGCGGGTCAGGAACATCTTGATTTCGTTGGTGGTGGTGTTCTGCGCCTCGTCGAGGATCACGAGGCAGTTCTTGAAGGTCCGCCCGCGCATCACCTCGAAGGGGACGATCTCGATATCGCCGGCCTTGAGGGCGATCTCGAAGGCGCCGGCCCCCATCCGCTCCTTCATCGCCTCGGTGAGGGGGGCGACCCAGGGGGCGATCTTCTCCTCGAGGGTGCCGGGGAAGAAGCCGAGCGACCGGCCTGAGGGCACGTTGGGCCGCGTGATGACGACCTTGCTGATGCGGCGCTGGCGAAGCTGATCGGCGGCGCGGGTCCCGGCGATGTAAGTCTTGCCGGTGCCGGCCGGACCGAGAACGATGACCTGCGGAGACCGGCCCAAGGCTTCGAGGTATTCGGCCTGCCGGTCGGTGAGGGGTTGGACCGGGCTTAGATGTCGTTCTTCGTCGAAGCGTGTGCGATGGAGGCGCGTCGTGCGATCTTCCACCAGCTCAAGGCGTGCGCGGCGTCTCTTCATGGATCAACACTCCAACGGGACTGGCCAACCTGGACGTGTCACTGAAACGACGTGTTCTTAACAACCTATGCTTCTACACTGTCTTCGCGGAGCCAAGTCTTGCAGCCCAGCGAAGTTCCAGGCGGAAGGATTTCGCCTGTGGAGAGCGAAACACCCCCGACCCGAACGGGAAGCGACCAAGCAACCACCGCACCAGGACCGCCCACGCCCGACGATGAATCGCCGGGTGTGACTCGCGGGTGACGGAACGGGGCAAGGACGGGCGACCCGCCGATCGTCCTGCGGCAGCGTGTCGCTGCGGCCACAGGGCTTCGGCGGGATGCGGCTTTCGGGAATGGTGAAAAGGGGCGGTCAAGGCATCGCTCACGGGATGGCGCGGCATCCGGCACGACCTCAATCCTGTCCCGCCCCGGGGGGGGATGCCGGCCGACCTCACCACCCTGGAACGTCCGGGCTCGATCGGCGGGACAACCTCATCCGGCCTGGACGAAGCTGTCGAGGACCATTTTCCGGCCGGCCTTGTCGAAGTCAACGGTGAGCTTGTTGCCGTCGACCGCCGCGACGCTTCCGGGCCCGAACTTGATGTGGAAGACCCGCTGATCGACCGTGAAGGCCGAGGGGGCGCCCGTCGACTTGGCGATCAGCTCGCCCTCGATCTGCCGGGGCCCGGAGGACGCCGTGCCCCGCCGGCCAGGGGAGGCGGAGAAGCCGCGCCCGCCGGTGTTCGTCTGCGCCCGCTGCCAGCCGGGGGTGCCGTAGCTCGACTCGAAGGGCTGCGGGTTGCGGTCGAACCGGGAGGCCCCGGCCGAGAAATGCGCGGGCGCCTCCACCACGTCCACGGCGCCGGGGGGCAACTCGTCGATGAAGCGCGAGGGAATGGTGGAGGACCACAGCCCGTGGATGCGCCGGTTGACGGCGAACGACAGCTTCGCCCGCTTCCTCGCCCGGGTGATGCCCACATGGGCGAGGCGGCGCTCCTCCTCCAGCCCGGCGCGACCGCTCTCGTCGAGGGCGCGCTGGTTGGGGAACAGCCCGTCCTCCCAGCCCGGGAGGAACACCGTGTCGAATTCCAGCCCCTTGGCGGCGTGGAGGGTCATGAGGGAGACGCGCTCGGCGCCCTCGGCCTCGCTCGCCTCCATCACCAGGGAGACGTGCTCCAGGAAGGCGGCCATGTCCGGGAACTCCTCCATGGAGCGGACGAACTCCTTGAGGTTCTCCAGGCGCCCGGCGGCGTCGGCGGAGCGCTCCTTCTGCCACATGGCGGTGTAGCCCGATTCCTCGAGGATGGTCTGCGCCACCTCGGAATGGGGCTGGCTCTCCACGAGGCGCGCCCAGCGGGTGAAGCTCTCCACCAGCGCCCGCAGGGTCTGGCGGACCTTGGGCTTCAACTCGTCGGTCTCGCACAGGCGCCGTGCGGCGGCGAGCAGCGGCACCCGCTCGCTCCGGGCGTAGAGGTGGAGCTGCTGCAGGGTGGCATCGCCCAGGCCCCGCTTGGGGGTGTTGATGATCCGCTCGAAGGCGAGGTCGTCGCTGCCGTTCATGGTGATGCGCAGGTAGGCCAGCGCATCGCGGATCTCGGCCCGCTCGTAGAAGCGCGGGCCGCCGATCACCCGGTAGGGCAGGCCGAGCTGGACGAAGCGGTCCTCGATCTCGCGCATCTGCGCCGAGATCCGCACCAGCACGGCGATTTCCGAGAGGGGATGCTTCTTCGATTGGAGCGACTCGATCGCCTCGGCCAGGAGCCGGGCCTCCTCCTCGGAATCCCAGGCGCCCGTGACGGTGACCTGCTCGCCCGGCTCGTCCTCCGTGCGAAGCGTCTTGCCGAGGCGGCTCTCGTTCTTGGCGATAAGCCCCGAGGCGGCGGCGAGGATGTGGCCGGTGGAGCGGTAGTTGCGCTCCAGCCGCACCACCGTGGCGCCGGGGAAGTCGTGCTCGAAGCGCAGGATGTTATCGACCTCGGCCCCGCGCCAGCCATAGATCGACTGGTCGTCGTCGCCGACGCAGGCAACGTTCTTGCGCTTCTGCGCCAGCAGCCGCAGCCACAGGTACTGGGCGACGTTGGTGTCCTGGTACTCGTCCACCAAGATGTAGCGGAAGCGGTCCTGGTAGCTCTCCAGCACGTCCGGGTTTTCGCGCCACAGCTTGAGGCACAGCAGCAGCAGGTCGCCGAAATCCACCGCGTTGAGGGTGGCGAGCCGCGCCTGGTAGGCGGTGTAGAGCGCCCCGCCCTTGCCGAAGGCGAAGGCGGTCCCCTCCCCCGGCGGCACCTGCTCCGGCGAGAGGCCCCGGTTCTTCCAGCCGTCGATGGCGTGGGACAGCGCGCGGGCGGGCCAGCGCTTCTCATCGACGTTCTGGTCGGCGAGCACCTGCTTCATCAGGCGCAGCTGGTCGTCGGTCCCGAGGATGGTGAAGTCGGATTTCAGACCCACCATCTCCGCGTGGCGCCGGAGGATCTTGGTGCCGATGGCGTGGAAGGTGCCGAGCCAGGGCATCCCCTCGCCCGCCGGGCCGATCAGCGCGCCGATCCGGTGCTTCATCTCCCGAGCGGCCTTGTTGGTGAAGGTCACCGCCAGGATGTCGAAGGGCCGGGCGCGGCCGGTGGTGATGAGGTGGGCGATGCGGGTCGTGAGCACCCGCGTCTTGCCGGTGCCCGCGCCGGCGAGCACGAGGATCGGCCCCTCGGTCGTCTCGACGGCGAGGCGCTGTTCCGGGTTGAGCCCGTCGAGATAGCCCCCCGCCTCCCGGCGCAGCGTGCCGAGGGCACGGGCCGTGATGGAAGCGGAGGGGCCGTCCGCGGCAGGCAGGGCGTTGGGGCTGTTCTGCATCCCCCATCCCTGGACCAAATCGCGAACGGCGTCGAGGCCGTGCGGCCGGTCCGCGCGCCCGGAACCGGGGGCGCGCGCGGTGCTTGACGTCTCACACCCCCTTAATCGCGCCCCACAGGGACCCCCTCCCCATGACCACGATCCGCACCAGCCTCGCCCTCGCGGCCCTCCTCGGCCTCGCCTCCGGCCCGGCCCTCGCCCAGGTTCAGCCGGGCAATCCCAACGCGGCCAACCAGTCGATGCAGAACATGAGCACGAACCGCACGATGCAGCAGGAGCAGACCGGGCAGAACAACACTACGATGATGAACATCCAGCGCAGCCAGAACGCCCCGCCGACCCCCTCCGCCCCGGTAGGCATCCCCCACGGCGGCATCGGCCGCTAGTGCATCGATCCAGGCGGAGGCGGCGACCGAGGCTGGAGAAATCGATGCCACGGCAACCAGCCCGCGCTCATTCGTTTGAACGAGGTGAGCCCGTCTGAGCACAAGGCCGGACGGGCGATCCCCAGGCCGCTGAACCCCGGGCAGGCGCATTTTCCGTGCGCCATGCTATAGAGGGGGGAGGCCCGCGGGGGCCGCGACGGACCTGCGCTGCGTGCGGCCCGTCGCACGGAGCGGTCTGGAACGGGAACGGTGCGTGATCTGTTGACCGCGCTGGCGGGCGCGATCGTCCTCGTTTTGGTCGCGGCGCTTGCCGTTCCGCCCTTCATCGACTGGCCCGCCCAGCGCTCCCTCATCGACAGGACCCTGGCTGCCTCCCTGGGCGTCCCGGTGCACAGCGAGGGCCAGATCGCGGTCCGGCTCCTGCCCTCGCCCCGGGTGCAGTTCGACCGGTTGAGCCTCGGCGATCCCGGCGGCACCGCCGTCGTGGCCGACACGGTCGATGCCGAGATCGCCCTCACCCCCCTCCTCCAGAGCGAGATCCGCTTCACCGAGACGCGGATCGGCCGCGCCGAGATCCGGCTCCCCATGGCGGGGGGCGATGCGATCCGCCTCCCCGCCGGGCTGCTGTCCGGGCTGCGGGGCCGGGACCTCGCCATCGAGGACCTGCACGTCGCCCAGCTCGTCATCGCCGCCGTGGCCCTCGATTCGGGGCGGGCCGAGCGCCTGACCGCCGCCGACCTGCGCATCCAGACCCCCGCCCTCGTCGGCCCCTGGAAGGTGGAGGGAACGAGCGGCGGGGTGCCCTTCCGGGCGATGAGCGGCACGGCGGACGCGGAGGGGACCCTTCCCGTGAAGATCTCCGGCGGGGGCGATACGGCCCCGGCCTTCGAGGTGGATGCCCGCTTCGGCCTCGCCCCCGCCGAGGGCGGGGGCGAGGGCCGCACGGTCACAGCCGAGGGCAAGGCCCGGCTCGTCGTCGGCCCGCCGACCCAGGCGGCGGGGGCCTACCTGCCCTTCACCCTGGCCGGCACCTTCAAGGCCCTGGGCCAACAGGTCCGGTTCGACCCCGTGAACCTCGAACTCGATCCGGGGGGCAAGTCCCTGCGCCTGGAGGGCAGTGGGCGGCTCGATTTGCACCAGTGGCGGGGGGGCCTGACCCTCAAGGCCCGCAGGCTCGACCTCGACGCCTTCCTCGCCTCACCCGAGGGCGGGGCCCTCATCGACCGGGGCATCCCCAGGGGCGGCTTCGGGCTGCCGGTGATGCTCGACCTTGACGCCGGGGTCGACAGCGCGGTCTTCGGGGCCTCCGAATGGTCGAACCTCACCCTGTCCGCCACCCTGGAGCGGGGCGGCGGGCTGCTGCTACGGCGCTTCACGGCCACCGCGCCGGGGGACGCGACGGTCACGGCGGGCGGCGAGATCGAGGGCTCGCCCCTGCAACTGAACGGCCCGGTGACGCTGACGGCGCCGCATTCGGACGAACTCGGCCGCCTCCTGCGCCGCTTCGGGTTCGAGGGCCCCCTGGTCGGAGTGTTCGACGGGCGGCCGCTCGACGTCTCCGCCGACATCGCGGCCAGCGCGACGAGCCTCGACCTGCGCAACCTGCGCGCGGCTTTGGGGACCACGCGGCTGACCGGCAACGCCCGCTACGTCGCCCCGGAGGGCGCCACCCGCGGCCGGTTCGAGGCGCAAGTCCGGGCGAGCGGCCTCGACATCGCCAGCCTGCCCCCCCTCGGCACCGCCCTCTCGACCCTCCAGGGTTCGGATTTCGCCCTCACCGTGCAGGCCCAGGACGTGCGCTACGGACAGGTGGGCACGGGCAACGGCACCATCGCCGCCCGGATCCAGTCCGACGGGACGCGCCTCGTCGTCGACAGCCTCCAGGTCACCGACCTCGCCGGGGCGAGCGCGACGCTTTCGGGCGCCCTCGGGGCCGACGGGGCCGGGCGCATCGCCGGGCAGGTCAAGGCCCCCGTGGCCGCGCCCCTGGTGGGCCTGCTCGAACGGGTCTGGACGGGCGACCTCCGGGCGCTGCCGCCCTTCCTGCGCGAGGCCCCCCTCGACCTTGCCGTGACCCTCGACCGGGAGGCGAAGGCCGATGCGGGCCTGCGTCTCCAGGCCAAGGGCGCCGCAGGCGGCGGGACCCTCGACCTCTCGACCACCAGCCGGGAGGGCCGCCTCGTGGCCGGACGGGCCGTCCTCACCGCCCCCCGGGCGGGCCCCTGGTTCGGCCGCGCCGACCTGCCGGGGTTGCAGGAGCCGGCGGAGATCCGCCTCTCGGCCGAGCCGTGGCGCGGGGGCCTGTCCGTAACCCTGTCGGGTAACATCGCCGGGACGACGCTGGCCACCGTGCGACCCGTCCTCTTCCCCTCCCCCACGGCGATGCCGGAGGATGGCGAGGTGCTGGTGCGCAGCGCCGACCTCGGCCCCTTCCTCGCCCTGGCCGGGGCGGCGCGGGCCGACCTGCGCCGCTGGCCGGCGGACCTCACCCTCGGCGCCGTCACCGGGGCGGGGGAGGCTCAGGTGCGGGTCGCCGGGCAGGTCGCCGGGGGGATGCTCGACGCCCGCCTTACCCGCGCCCCCGACGGGACCCTGGGCGGCAGCGCGACCCTCGACCGCCTGTCCCTGCCCCAGCTCGCCGAGACGCTGGGGATGCCGCGCGGAGGCACCCCGCCCACGGGCCGCTTCATTCCCCTGCCGGCACGCCCGGCGGGGAGCCTCGCCCTGACCGTCCAGACCCTCGACCTCGGCCGGTCCCTTACCGCGACGAAGGCCGCCTTCACCCTCGGCGTCACCGCCGACAGCCTGTCCGTCGAGGGCCTGACGGCCACCCTCGCGGGGGGACGGCTCTCGGGCTCAGGGACGGTGGCGCGCCGGGGCGAGGCCGCCTCCCTCACCGCCGAAGGGCGGATCGAGGACGCGGCGCTTCCCGCCCTCACCGGGGGCAGCGCCCTGGACGGACGCCTCTCGGCGGAATGGCGGGTGGCCACCAGCGCCGAGACGCCGGCCGCCCTCCTCGACGACCTCGCGGGCAGCGGCCGCCTGACGGTGAGCGGCCTGACCCTCACCGAAGCCGATCCCGCCGCCCTGTCCCGGGGGCTCGGCCGAGCGGTGGAGGGGGAGGATCCGCTGAAGGAGGGCCGCCTCGCCGCCCTCGTCAACCAGGAATTGCCCAAGGCGACCGCCCAGGCCAGGGGGCCCGCCTCGGCCCCGGCCACCCTCGTCGGCGGCGTCCTGCGGGCGGGGCCCTTCACCCTCGATTTCGGCGCGGCGCGCTGGGCGGGGACCCTCACCGAGGACCTGCGCGACGGGCGCTTCGACGCCCGGGGCCTGCTGACCGACGCCACGGTGCCGCCGGGCTGGCAGGCGGGACCGCTGTCGATGACGCTGGCGCTCGGGGGGACGCTGGCCGCCCCCGTGCGCAGCATCGATGTCGGCCCGGTGACAAACGGGCTCGCCGCCTTCGTGCTCCAGCGGGAGTTGGACAGCATCGAC
>JAKONI010000247.1 GCA_022702015.1 Beijerinckiaceae bacterium
CGAGACGGTTGTCCCCACCTGAGCTATCTCCTTAGCTAGCACCCACAAGCTGAACCCAGCACCGTAGGCCCGGCCAACCCCGCCCCCGGTATGCCCGGCGATGGCGTCTCGCACGTCCTCAGGCAGCCCGCTGTTGCGAGCCATGTCCTTCCAGGTGTGCCGGAAGGAGTGAAATACCTTCGTGCGGTCCGCGATGCCCGCCTTGTCGCGCAGGTAGCGGTTGAACCACTTCGACCACGAGCCGCCCTGCCGGCCTACGCTGTCCGCCTCGACGTGCGGCCATAGTGGCGAGCCCAGGGCCGCCCCTGCTTCGAGCAAGGATTGGCGGTAGCGAAGCAGGCCTATCCTCTCTAGCTCTGGGTGCAGCGGCACCTTCCGGCGCGATGAGGCGGTCTTGATGCTCCGACCGCCGGCCGTCCCGATGTCGAGGTACCAGATCCCCGCCTCGGCATCGTGCGCGAGGTCGGCCACGCGGAGCTGCGCAAGCTCACCCTGGCGGGCACCTGTAAGGAGGGCGAGCAGTGGCAGCCAGAACGCCGCTTCGCCACCACCGCCGGCCGGACGGTCGCCCGCCATATAGACCCCCGTTCCGAAGATTGCCTTGAGGTCGGCATTGCTGAACGGCTGCCGGTCCTCCCGCTCGCGGGCATCCACGGTCAGCTTGGTGCCCTTGCCGAATGGGTTCTTGAAGCCGGGCACCGTGTCTAGCTTTCCCGTGGCCTCGGCGTGGCTGACGATGGCCGCGAGGAGCGTGAGGCTCTTGTTGACGGTGGCGGCGTGGGCCTTCGGGTAGGCGGCGAGGTCGCTGCGCTGAAGCAGCTCCCGGAGGGGAAGCCGCCGGAGTGGCCCGAGGAGGCGGGTGGGCACAGTGGCGAGGGCGTTCCGAAACTCTGTCACCATCGCCCGAGAAAGGTCTCCCAGCGCAATATCCCCGTGCCACTCTGTCAGGCGGCGCACCGCATACTCAGCTTCAAGCAGCGTCCGGGCGCTCGGCTTCCGGCTGCCCCTTGCTCCCGATCCCGCCTTCCAATCCGTGTGTGCCTCGGAGAGCTTCGGGCCGCGACTTACGCTTGCGGGCGGAGTGACCACGACCGAGCCACCCTGCCGCTCCAGCATCAGGTCATGCGCCCGGACGTGAGCCCGAAGCACCGCCATGGCTGCCGCTCGATAGGCTTCCGAGTTCGGTATGATCGGTGCGTTTCTCGCTCGCAGGTACTCTCGCAACTCAGCGTCCACGATCCGAGGGTTGGCCCTTGAGAGCGCAGCCCGGTACTCGCCGGCCAGCTCAGCCAGTTCCTCGCCGTAGACGTGGTGGTGATCCTCGGCCATTCCGAGGTCCGTCGCGGCGCTGGGCATGAGGTCCGGCCACGCGGCACGCTCGGCGGTGGTCTGGAGCTGGCGCCGCGGGTCGCCGTCAGACCGCTCGGCTTCGTCCGCTGCGAGCAACCGCGCGAGTTCATCCGCTTCGATAGCTTCGGGTAGCGGCATGGCGGAGGGACTGGCGTTGGTGGGTGGGATAAGACGCTCACCCCTCCCCGTCCTCTCGGCAGCATCGAAGTCCGCCATGCAAGAAGGCATGAGACCGGCTGCCGCACGCTTTGCCTTACCGGGGTCCTTGGTGCCGAGACTTCGCTTCCAGGCGGTCTTACCCGCCCATGGTGCGGGCATGAGGGGGCGCAGAACCGGCGGGATGGGCCGGCGGAAGTAGTAAGTGCCGTGCTTGTCGCGGATCAGGTACGACATCAGCGCCATGGATTGCACCACCGGATTGTACGACCGGCGACCTGCTAAGGCACTGAGATAGTCGAAGTTTCTGCGCTTTGAAGGGCTTAGGTAAGCCGTGGCGCGCCCTACGGGAATCGAACCCGTGTTTTCGCCGTGAAAGGGCGACGTCCTGGACCGCTAGACGAAGGGCGCTCGCGCGGGCTGGGCTTCTATAGTCGGCCAGACGGCGGACGGCAACCGGGGGTTTTGTGGGGGTTTTGACCGCGCGGGCCGTTCGGGCCAAGAGAGGCCATGGTGCAACACCCTCCCCGCCTCACCCTCGTCCTCGGGGGCGCCCGGTCCGGCAAGAGCGCCTATGCCGAGGGGTTGGTGATGGCCTGCCCCCGGCCCTGGCTCTACCTCGCCACCGCCGAGGTCTGGGACGACGAGATGGCCGCCCGCATCGACCTGCACCGCGCCCGGCGGTCGGACGGCTGGCACACCCGGGATGTGCCCGTCGCCCTGCCCGAGGCGATCGCGGCGGCGCGGGGGCCGGTGCTGGTCGATTGCCTGACCCTATGGCTCACCAACCTGATCCTGGCGGAGGCCGACGTCGCGGCTTCGGGCGAGCGCCTCGCCGGGGCCTGCGCGGAGGCGGTGGGGCCGGTGGTGCTGGTCTCCAATGAGGTCGGCCTCGGCATCGTGCCCGACAATGCCCTCGCCCGCCGGTTCCGCGACGAGGCGGGGCGCCTGCACCAGCGCATGGCCGCCCTCGCCGACCGGGTGGTCCTCACCGTCGCCGGCCTGCCGCTCACCGTGAAGCCCCAACCCCCCACAGGAACCGCCACGGCATGACCGACGACGCCACCCGCCATCGGGAGAAGATGGAAAAACGCAAGGCGGTGCAGGACGCCGAGGTCGCGGGCAAGACCGTCGAGAAGGGCTTGCTCATCGTCCATACCGGCCCGGGCAAAGGCAAGACCACCGCCGCCCTCGGGCTGATGCTCCGGGCGCTGGGGCGCGGCTGGCGGGTCGGCATGGTGCAGTTCATCAAGGGCGGGTGGGACACGGGGGAGCGCCACGCCGTGGCGGCCTTCGGCGAGCGGGTGACGTGGCACACCCTGGGCGAGGGCTTCACCTGGGAGACGCAGGACAAGGCCCGCGACATCGCCGCCTGCCGCCATGCCTGGGAGGTCGCGAAGGGGCTGATGGCCGATCCGGGAGTCCGCCTCCTCGTCCTCGACGAGATGAACATCGCCCTCCGCTACGATTACCTCGACCTCGCGGAGGTCGTGGCGACGCTGGCGGCCCGCCGGCCGGACCTGCACGTCGTCGTCACCGGCCGGAACGCCAAGCCGGCCCTGATCGAGGCCGCCGACCTCGTCACCGAGATGGGCAGCGTGAAGCACCACTTCGCCGCCGGGGTGAAGGCCCAGGAAGGAATCGAGTTCTGAGCCCCCGCCCGGGATACCCCCGCGCCCTGATGATCCAGGGCACCGGCTCGGATGTCGGCAAGTCGCTGATCGTGGCCGGGCTCGCCCGCGCCTTCACCCGGCGGGGCCTGCGGGTACGCCCGTTCAAGCCGCAGAACATGTCCAACAACGCCGCCGTCACCGCCGACGGGGGCGAGATCGGGCGCGCCCAGGCCCTCCAGGCGCGGGCGGCGGGGGTGCCGCCCTCGGTGCACATGAACCCGGTGTTGCTCAAGCCGCAGAGCGAGGTCGGCTCTCAGGTCGTGGTGCAGGGCCGGATGGTCGCCACCGTCAAGGCCCGGGACTATCAGGCCTGGAAACCCCGGCTCATGGCCGCCGTCCTCGACAGCTTCGCCCATCTGAAGGCGCAGGCGGATCTCGTCCTCGTCGAGGGGGCGGGCTCGGCCTCGGAGATCAACC
>JAKONI010000269.1 GCA_022702015.1 Beijerinckiaceae bacterium
CGCCGACCGACGACGGAGCTAGGTCGCGCAGAGCATCGAGCGCGTCGCCGGAGATCAGCGTCGCGTCGGCAACCTTGACGGTATGAAGCATTGCTAGGGCCTTGTTCTCAGGACTTCCGGCGCGCGCAGGTAATTTTGAGGCGCTGACCCGGCGCGAGGACCAAGCGCGTGCCGAGGACCTGCCCCACGAGGCCGCACTCGCCTTCGTTCGTCACCGGCACCTGCGCGATGTCGGTCGCATTCGTGGCGGAGCAGTCCGGCCCCTCGACGCCGGCTGGACAGGCGAGAGCCCCGGCGACGAAGCCGAGCGGGCTGGCCTGGGCGGGCGAGAGCAGCCAGACGTAGACCCAGGCCGCCGGAACGACGAGCAGCAGCGCCACGAGGCGCCAAGGGCCGAGGATGCTTCGCATCAGTGCACCGTCGGCGAGAGCGGGTGGACGTAAGCGCGGGGGCGCCGGGCGGCCGCAACGAGGCCGAGCAGCACCAGGATCGCGCAGAAGCGGGGCATCAGCGTCCGCAGCCCTGCGAGAGCACCCGGCCGGTCCGGATGACGGGGGCATGGGCGGGGATGGTCTCGGCGGCGCGCCCGTGGCACAGCAACCGGAGCAGGGCGGCGATCATGCGGGCTCGACCTTCGGAAGCGGATGCGCGGTGATCTGCGCCGCGCCGCCGGGCGTGAACGCGACCTGGAGCCAGTGGCCGGGCTTGCGCTGGCCATGGGCGACGATCTGGAGGGCCTCGACCCACTGCGCGCGATCGGGGCGACCGCAACGGACTTGGAGGCCGGCGAGAGCCCGGGCGGTGGTGGCGGGGCTCACAGGCGGAACCGTTGCGCCATAGCGCGGCGCATCTCGCGCTCCGCGTCGGACACCTCGCTCGTTGGGGTCTCACGTGGCAGCGGCACAATGCCGATGACACCTGTCCGCCGGAGGTGGTCTCCGTAAGCCTGGGCCGCCGGGTCGCGCTGAAGGGCGCGGACCGCGCGCTCGGCGTCGGCCGCGGTGTGCGTCTCGCGGTTCATAGGAACTTCCGGCCGACGTGGTCATCGAAGGCGCGGGCGCGCCGGTCGTATTTCTGGAGCGTCGTCACGGCGGTGTGCCGGGTGACGTGCATGACCTTCAGGACGTCGGCCCCGGCGGCGAGCGCTGAGGTCACGAAACCGGCCCGGAGCGAGTGGCCGGAGAAGAGAGTGGCATCGAGACCGGCCGCCTCGGCGTACCGCTTCACGATGTCGGCCACCGATCGATCCGTCAGCCGCTCGGCGGAGACCCGGCCGCCCTTGCCGATGGACCGGAAGACCGGCCCGTCCGTGATGCCGGCGGCCTTCAGCCACGCGTCGAGGGACTCGCAGGGCTTGAGCTTCGCACCCCGGGGTACGGCGATCTCCTGGCCCTGGCCTTCCTGGTCCGTCTTCGAGCGGCGGACGTGGACGATGATCCCGTCCGGCACCCGCTCCAGGTCGGCGACGTCGAGCGCCACCAACTCCGACCGGCGGAGCGCGGCGGCGAAGCCGATCAGCAGCAGGGCGCGGTCGCGCTGACCGACCACCGTGTCCGGTATTTTGCGCAAGATTTTCCGCAGCGTTTCCGCCGTGGCCGGGGCCTTCCGCACCTGCCGGGTGCCGAGCGCCCGGCGGGCGCCACGCAAGGTGGCCTTCACCGCCTCCGAGCTGGTCGGGTTGTCGAAGCCGCCGGCCCGGTGCACCGCGCCGATCGCCGCGACATGCAGGTCGATGGTCGCCGGCTTCCGCCCGGTGTCCGCGAGGTGGGCGATGTAGGCCGCGACCGTCAGCGGGTCGGCGGGCATCGAGTTGGCGCCAGCCTCCCGGCACCAGGTGGCGAACAGGGCGAAGGCCGAGGCGTAGGCCTTCATCGTCCGGGTCGAGCGAGCCGCGCCGGCATAGGTCTTGGCGCGGTCGAGCGAGAGGGACAGGTCCGCCGGTGCGACCGGCACCGGCAGATGTTCGGTCATTTGATCGGGTTTTGATCCAGGGTCCAATCCGGCCAAAACATCAAAGGCGGATCAGAGGTTTGGGCTGTTGATCGGGTCTTGATCGAAGGGCCCGGATTACTTCCGACAAGGGAACTTAGCGGAAGCTGCCGTATGGCAGTTTCACCATACTGATCAGGCGATCCGGACCGCCCGCTTCCGGCTCGGCCGACGCTCGGCCACCACCACCCGACGGTCGCCGATGTACCGGTTACCGGTAGTCAGGGTCAGGGACTCGGGGATGCCGATCTGCCGCCGCAGCTTGGCGACGAGGGCGAGGATGCGCTTGCAGTGCGCGTCCTTGGCTTCGAGGTCGACGTCCGGCCGACCGGTCATGCGCGAACGGCAGAAGGCCCGGGCCTCCTCGTCGATCGCGGTGGCAATGGCGTGAGCGCTCATCGGGGACCGATCATGACAGGGAAGCCCGCCCGCGTCTCACGGGGCAACGCCTAAGCTGTTGGCGGGTTCGAGGAACTGGCCCGGCCAGGGGCGAACACGGTAGCGGCTGACCGGGAGGGAGCCTTCTTGATCCTCGCGCCGCCCCGAAGGGTCCGAACCTGGCGGCGCTGTC
>JAKONI010000270.1 GCA_022702015.1 Beijerinckiaceae bacterium
GCCGAACAGGATCCGGAGGGCGAATGTCGAGACGGCGCGAGCAAGCGTGCTCCCTCCCGTCGCTGTCACGACTGTCTCGTGGCCTATCCAATACCTGCTATGAAAACGTTCTTAGCTGACGTGGCGACATTCGCTGCCGTCGAAACCCAATATCTCCCGTTGCGCGTCGGGATTGGCGGTGGCAATCACAGCCAAACGCCTGAAAACGTTTCCTGTGCATGGGCGGTGGCATGAAGGTCGGCATTCGCGATGTCGCCCGGGCGGCGGGCGTCTCGACGGCCACGGTGTCGCGGGCCTTGGGCCGGGGGCCGGTGAGTGAGGCGCTGCGCGAGCAGGTCGAGGAGGCGGTGCGGGCCACCGGCTACCGGCCGAACCTTTCGGCCCGTCGCCTGCGCTCGCAGGCGACGCAGACGATCGGCCTGATCGTGGCCGATATCCGCAACCCGTTCTTCACGGCGGTGAGCCGGGCGGTGGAGGATGCGGCCTTCGCCTCGGGGATGCGGGTGATCCTGTGCAACACCGACGAGGACCCCGCGCGGGAGGCGATGTACCTGCGCCTGATGGAGGAGGAGCGGGTGACGGGGGTGATCTTCGCGCCCACGGGGCCGGCCTCGGCGGGCCTGGCCGGGGGCGACCTCGACTTCCCCGTAGTGCTCATCGACCGGTCGGGGCCGCCGGGGGCCCATGACAGCGTGATCCTGGATAACCCCGCCGCCGGGACGGCGCTGGTCGATCACCTCGTGTCCCGGGGCTACCGGCGGATCGGCGGCCTGTTCGGCTCCACCAGTTCCACCGCACGGGAACGCCGGGCGGGCTACGAGGCGGCGATGCTGCGCCACGGGCTGAGTCCCGACATCCGCACCGTCGCCCCCAGTGCCGGCGCGGCGGAGGCCGAGGCAGGCCGCTGGCTCGCGGATTCCGGCCGCCCGGAGGCCCTCGTCCTGTCGAACGGCCTGATCCTGATGGGCACCGTCCGGGCCGCCCGGACGCTAGGCCTCTCCATCCCCGACGACCTCGCCCTGGCCGGCTTCGACAACGAGACATGGACCGATCTCGTGGAGCCCGGCCTGACGGTGATCGAGCAGCCCGTGGCCGAGATTGGCGCGCAGGCCATGCGTCTGTTGTTCGAGCGGATCGCCCATCCCGGACAGCCCGTCCGCAAGGTGGTTCTCAGCGGGCGCATGGTGGTGCGGGGATCGACCCGGGCGCGCCGATCCGTGTGACAGCAGGCCCCGTTGCCCCCGGACCGGACGGGACCGCCCGTTGCAATGACGGCCCCCGGGATTAAACGTTCCCTTCGAGCGTACAGCCGGTGACACGATGGCGGCGCGACAGGGAGAGACGCCGTGGCCACGTTCTCGGAGAGCGACCGTTCCAAGTCCAAGGTCGCGACGGTGCTGCGCGTGACCAGCGGCAACTTCCTGGAGATGTTCGACTTCTTCCTGTTCGGCTTTTATGCGTCGTACATCTCGAAGGCGTTCTTCCCGGTCGCCAACGCCTATGCCTCGTTGATGCTGACCTTCGTCACCTTCGGGGCGGGTTTCCTCATGCGCCCCCTGGGGGCGGTGTTGCTCGGCGCCTACGTGGATCGGATCGGCCGGCGCAAGGGCCTGATCGTCACCCTGACGATCATGGCGACGGGGACGATCCTCATCGCCTTCGTGCCGGGCTACGCGACGATCGGGCTGTTCGCGCCCTTCCTCGTGCTCATCGGCCGTCTGCTCCAGGGCTTCTCGGCCGGCGTCGAACTGGGGGGCGTGTCGGTCTATCTGGCGGAGATGTCGACGCCGGGGAACAAGGGGTTCTACGTCTCGTGGCAATCCGGCAGCCAGCAGGTGGCCGTGATGTTCGCCGCGATCATCGGCTACGTCCTCAACCACATGCTGATGCCGGCGGAGATGGGCGATTGGGGCTGGCGCATCCCGTTCTTCATCGGCTGCGCCATCGTCCCGTTCCTGTTCTACATCCGCCGCTCCCTGGAGGAGACGGAGGAGTTCCTCCAGCGCAAGGTCAGGCCGAGCGCCCGGGAGATCTTCACCTCGCTCGCCCAGAACTGGCGGATCGTCGCCCTCGGGATGCTGCTCGTCGCCATGACGACGATCTCGTTCTACACCATCACCGTCTACACCCCGACCTTCGGCAAGACCGTCCTGAAGCTCTCGGACACCGACAGCCTGCTCGTCACCTTCTGCACGGCGCTCTCGAACCTGTTCTGGTTGCCGGTGATGGGCGCCGTGTCGGACCGGGTGGGGCGCAAGCCGCTCCTGCTGATCTTCTCGGCCCTGACCCTGCTCACCGCCTATCCCGCCCTGGCCTGGCTCGTGGCCAACGCCTCCTTCACGAACATGCTGACCGTGCTGCTGTGGCTATCCTTCCTGTACGGGAGCTACAACGGCGCGATGGTCGTCGCCCTGACGGAGATCATCCCCGTGACGGTCCGCACCGCCGGTTTCTCCCTGGCCTACTCCCTGGCGACCGCCTTCTTCGGCGGCTTCACCCCCCTGATCTCCACATGGCTCATCGAGGAGACCGGCAACCGGGCGGCGCCGGGCTACTGGATGGCCTTCGGCGGGCTGTGCGGCCTCGTGGCGACGGTGGCGATCTACCGGGGCACCTCGTCCCGCCGGTCGCTCTCGCCCGCCACCCAGCGCTGACTGGAACGCCGAGCGGCTCTCAAGGGGCGAAGGCGACCCCGGCGGCGAGGTGGACCGCGATCGCGGGGGGAAGGCGGAGCGTTTGGGACTCCGGGTCCCGGCGGTCAGCAAATCGCCCGCGACCGGGTGGGATCGCGGGCGCCAGGTCCCGTTGGGGGTCCGCCGCGGGCGCGACGGACCCTTGAGCGGTCGTCAGTGCGCCAGCGGCGCGGCGTTCGGCACCTCGATCACCATGCTCTGGAAGAACGGCACGTAGGCCTGCAGCATCACGAAGAGGCCGACGAGGCACGCGAGCGCGATCGAGTGCCAGAACACGAAGCGCAGGATCTTGCCCTCCTGGCCGAAATAGCCGGTGGCCGTCGAGGCGACGACGATCGACTGGGCGTCGATCATCTTGCCCATCACGCCGCCCGACGAGTTCGCCGCCGCCATCAGAACCCCGGAGAGGCCGAGTTGCTCGGAGGTGATGCGCTGGAGGCCACCGAACAGCACGTTCGAGGCCGTGTCCGATCCCGTCAGAGCCACGCCGAGCCATCCGAGCAGCGTTCCGAAGAACGGGTACAGGATGCCGGTGCCGGCGAAGGCGAGGCCGAGGGTCGCGTCGACGCCGGCGTAGCGGGTGAGGACACCGAGCGCCAACATCGCCGAGATGGTGATGAGGGAGTACCGCAGCGCCCAGATCGTCTCGACGTAGGCGGTGACGAGGCGCACCGGCGAGAAGCGCATGATCAGGCCGGAGATGATCGCCGCGATCAGCACGCCGGTGCCGGTGTAGGACATGTAGGTGAACAGGAAGACCGCGCCCTCGGGGACGGCCTTGGGCACCACCGGCGGCACCTTCATGATCACGTTGTGCAGGCCCGGCACCTCGTACTTCCAGGTGAAGAGCGGGTTCACAATGCCCTTGAACCAGCCGGTTCCCCAGATCGCGACGATGATGGACAGGACGATCCACGGCACCCAGGCCATCATGATCTCGCCCTGCGAGGCCGTGCGCGCGCCGGTATGGACCGGGGGGGCGCCGGGAACGCCCGCACCCAGGGCGACGGGCCGGGGGGACGCCACGGCCAGGGACGGATCGTGACCGCGCAGCGCCGGCGAGGTCCAGATCTCCCGGGGCTGCCAGACCCGCAGGAACAGGACGAGGGCCAGCATCGAGGCGAGCGACGCCCCGATGTCGACGATCCACGGGTTGACGAAGTTCGAGATGAGGAACTGCGCCACCGCGAAGGAGGCGCCGCACACCAGGATCGGCGGCCAGACCCGGATCATGCCGCGGAAGCCCGCGAACACCCAGATCAGCCAGAACGGAACGATGAGCGAGAACAGGGGCAGTTGCCGGCCGATCATCGCGCCGAGGATCTCCGGCGGGTAGCCGGTGACGGAGGCCAGGCCCTGGATCGGCGCGCCGAGCGCCCCGAAGGCGACGGGCGCGGTGTTGGCGATGAGGGAGAGGCCGGAGGCCGCCAGCGGCGAGAAGCCAAGGCCGATCAGGATCGCCCCGGTCACGGCGACCGGCGTGCCGAAGCCGCCGGCGCCCTCGAAGAAGGCCCCGAACGCGAAGGCCACCAGCAACAGTTGCAGGCGCCGGTCGGCAGTGATGCCCGCCACCGATTGCTGGAGGATCGAGAACCACCCTTTCTCCACCGTGAGGCGGTAGAGGAAGATGACGTTGAGGATGATCCACCCGATGGGGAAGAAGCCTGTCACCATGCCGAGGATCGCGGCGCGGGACGCAAGGCCGGTCGGCATGCCGAACCCGACGATGGCGACCAGGAGGGCGAGGCCCAGCGCGATGACCGCCGCGATATGGGCCTGCACCCGTCCGCTCGCGATCATGGCGAGGAGGGCGATGACCGGCAGGGAGGCGGCGAGAGTCGAGAGCCAGGGGCTCCCGAACGGATCATAGACCTGATTCCAGGTTTGCAACGGGCGTCCTCCGACTTCCGGTCTGGGCCGAGTTCAAGCCTAGCTATCAGAGGGGGGTGTCATTCTCAACGGACTGCATTCAGCATTCGATACGTGCTTCAACAGGCATCCGGGGGGCTTAATCAGTAAGCGCCCTCGCCCTCAGGCCACCGCAGCCGCTGGAGCCGTGTCCTCCCAGGTGCCGTCCCATTCCTGCACGCTGTGGCCCGGGGACACCTCGCGGTACAGCCGCGCGGGCGGCTCGTAGTCCGGGGACCGGATGGGGCTGCGGATCTCGTCGTCCGGCAGGGCGTGCCGTGCCCGACGGCGGGCGGGATCGGGCACCGGCACGGCGGCGAGCAGCTTCCTGGTGTAGGGATGCTGCGGGTTCCCGAAGACGGCGGCCCTGGGCCCGATCTCTACGATCTCTCCGAGATACATCACGGCGACCCGGTGGCTGACACGCTCCACCACCGCCATGTCGTGCGAGATGAACAGGTAGGCGAGGCCCATCTCGGCCTGGAGGTCGAGCATCAGGTTCACCACCTGCGCCTTCACCGAGACGTCGAGGGCCGAGACCGCCTCGTCGGCCACGATCAGCCGGGGCCGCAGGGCGAGCGCCCGGGCGATGCAGATGCGCTGGCGCTGGCCGCCGGAGAACTCGTGGGGAAAGCGCCCGGCCGTGTCCGGGGAAAGCCCCACCCGGCTCAGAAGATCCTCGGCCCGGCGCCTCGCCTCCCCCGGGGTGGCGAGGCGGTTGATGAGCAGGGGCTCCGCGATCGCCGCGCCGACGCTGAGGCGCGGGTCGAGGCTCGCGAAGGGATCCTGGAAGATCATCTGCATCCGCTGGCGACGGGCGCGGAGGGTGCTCGCATCCAGGGCGGCGATGTCCTCGCCGTCGAGGACGACGGAGCCCGACAGGGGCTCCACGAGGCGCAGGATCGAGCGGCCGGTGGTGGATTTTCCGCAGCCGGATTCCCCCACCAGCGCCAGGGTCTCCCCCGCCGCGAGGCTGAACGAGACCCGCTCCACCGCGTGGACCCGGCCCGCGACCCGGCCGAACAGGCCGGAGCGGATGTCGAACCGGGTGGTCAGGTCGCGCACCTCCAGCACCGGGCGCCCGGCCGCCACGGTGTCAGGGGTCTCGGGGGTCGGCTCCGCCACGCCGGTCGCCCGATCGATCACCGGGAACCGCATCGGCCGGGACCGGCCCGCCATGGCGCCGAGGCGGGGGACGGAGGCCAGGAGCGCCCGGGTGTAAGGCTCCTCCGGCGCGGCGAAGATCCGCCCGGTCGGGCCGGTCTCCACCGCCCGGCCGCCATACATGACCACCGTGCGGTCGGCGATCTCGGCGACGACGCCCATGTCGTGGGTGATGAACAGGACCGACATACCCTCGTCGTCCTGGAGACCCTTGATCAGGTCCAGGATCTGGGCCTGGATCGTCACATCCAGCGCCGTGGTTGGCTCGTCGGCGATGAGGAGCTTCGGCCGGCACGCCAGCGCCATGGCGATCATCACCCGTTGGCGCATCCCCCCCGAGAAGCGGTGCGGGTACTCGTGCAGCCGCGAGCGCGCCGCCGGGATCCGCACCTTGTCGAGGAGGCGCAGGGCCTCCGCCTCGGCGGCGGCCCGCGACAGGCCCCGGTGGCGGATCAGCGCCTCCGAGATCTGGAAGCCCACGGTCAGGACCGGGTTCAGGGAGGCCATCGGCTCCTGGAAGATCATGGCGATGGAATCGCCGCGCACCCGGCGCATCTCCGCCTCGGAGGCGGCGAGCAGGTCGCGCCCGCCGAAGCGCACGCTGCCGCCGATGCGGCTCGCGTCCCGGGGGAGAAGGCGCAGGATCGACAAGGCGCTCACGCTCTTGCCGGAGCCGGATTCCCCCACCAGCGCCACGGTCTCCCGGGGGCCGATGTCGAAGGAGACGCCGTGCACCACCTCGCGCCACCGCCCCTCCGAGCGGAACGAGGCGGTGAGGTTGGACACCGAGAGGACGGGATCTGTCACGGGCAACGCTCCTACAGCACCCGCCGGGGGTCGAGGGCGTCGCGCAGCCCGTCGCCGATGAAGTTGATCGATAGCACCGTCAGGAAGATCGCCCCGCCGGGAAACAGCGCCCAGTGCGGGGCGACGTCGAGGTGGTCCTTGGCGTCGTACAGGAGCCGGCCCCAGGTGGGGATGTCCGGCGGGAAGCCGAGCCCCAGGAACGAGAGGGTCGATTCCGCGATGATCGCCGCCGAGACCTCGATGGAGGCCGCCACGATCACCGGACCCAGGGCGTTGGGCAGGATATGGCGGCGGACGAGGTGGCCGTTGGTGGCCCCCTGCGAGCGGGCCGCCTCCACGAACTCCTTCTCGCGCAGGGAGAGGAACTGCGCCCGCACCAGCCGGGCGACGGGCATCCAGCGCAGGCCGCCGATCACCGCGACGATCATCAGGAACACCCCGCCCTGCGCCCCGAACACGGCCTTCAGGCTATCGCGGAACAGGTAGATGACGAGGAGCAGCAGCGGCAGTTGCGGCAGCGACAGGAACAGGTCGGTGAGCCACATCAGCGCCGGATCGAGGAACCGGCGGGACATCCCCGCCAGCGCGCCGACCACCACTCCGATCACGCTGGCCACCGCCATGGCGGCGAATCCCACCGCCAGCGAGATCCGCCCGCCATGGATCATCCGGGCGAGGAGGTCCTGGCCGAGGTCGTCGGTGCCGAAGGGATGCGCCCAGGACGGCCCCTGGAGCTGCGCCGAGAAGTCGATGTCGTCGATGGCCACCGGCCAGAGGACGCCGCCGAGCAGGACCCCGCCGATCAGCACCGCCAGCACGGCGACGCTCGCCAACGCCAGGCGGTGCCGGCGGAAGCGCCGCCACGTCTCCCGGCCGGGGGAGGCCGGGGCGCGGGGGGGCGCCTCAACGGAGGGCGATGCGAGGGTCGAGCCAGCCATAGAGCAGGTCCGCGACAAGGTTGAACAGGATGACGAGGGCGGCGAACACGAAGGTCACCGCCATCACCACCGGCGTGTCGTTGGCGAGCATCGCGTCGATCAGCAGGGAGCCGATGCCGGGGATGCGGAAGATCTGCTCGGTGACGATGGCGCCGCCGAATACCACCGGGATCTGGAGGGCGACCAAGGTCACCACCGGGATCAGCGCGTTGCGGGCGACGTGCCGCCGGGTGACGGTGCCCTCGGTGAGCCCCTTGGCCCGGGCCGTGGTGACGTAGTCCAAACGGGCCACGTCGAGCGCCGAGGCGCGGACGTAGCGGGTGTAGGACGCCGCCTGGTGGAAGCCGAGCACCGCCACCGGCATGATCGCCTGCCGGACGTTCGCCCAGGCCCAGGCGAGCCCCGTGCCTGGCAGGTCCGCCTGATAGACGAAGGGCAGCCAGCCAAGTTCGATCGAGAACAGCAGGATGAACAGCAGGCCGGTGAAGAACGTCGGCAGGGAGAAGCCGATGAAGGCCAGCGTGTTGGCGATCTGGTCCCCGAGCGAATAGGGCCGCAGGGCCGCGTAGAGGCCCACCGGCACCGCGATGAGCAGGGCGAGGATCTGGGACGAGCCGACCACGAACAGCGTGGTCGGCAGCCGTTGCAGGATCAGCGTGTCGACGTTCACCCGGCTGGCGAAGGAGAAGCCCCAGTCGCCGTGCAGCATGGCCAGGAGCCAGCGCAGGTAGCGGGTCATGATCGGGTCATCGAGGCCGAACTTCAGCCGCAGCGCGGCCCGGACCTCGGGGGGCACGTTCGGGTTGGCGGCGAGTTCGCCGAACGGGTCCCCCGGGGCGAGCGCCAGGACGACGAACAGGATCAGGCTGATGCCGAGCAGGCTCGGCACCGCGATCAGCAGCCTGCGCAGGATGTAGGCGCCCACGGCGCGGGGTTCCCGCTCAGGTCTCCCGCCTCCATTCGGGCAGGAAGGCGAGGTCGTTGTCCCAGCCGCTGCGGGGGGCCACCAGCTTCGTGGCCGCGCCCGAGACCTCCGCCCGGTGGATCAGGGGGAGGTTGTTCCCGGCGACGACGAGGTCGTTGGCCTTGATCAGCAGGGCGGCGCGCTTCACCGGGTCGAGTTCCGCTTGAGCCGCGTTGTAGGCCGCGTCGTACTCCGCGTTGCGCCAGCGGGAGATGTTCCGGCCCTGCCACTTGTTCTCCTTCGTGGCGGCCTCCCACGAGACGTATTGCAGGAGCCACGTCGCCGGATCGGCCTGGGACATGCTGAAGGCGTACATCTCCAGATCCGCGTAGAAATGCGGGAACGTGTCCGGGTTGGCTGGGTCGGAGGAGAAGAACACCGAGCCGGTGATCGATTTCAGCTCGATCTCGATGCCGGCCTTGGCGGCGGCCTGCTTGATGATCGCCTGGGTCTTCTGGCGGGGGGCGTTGATCGAGGTCTGGAAGACGAACTTCATCCGCTTGCCGTCCTTGGCGCGGATGCCGTCCGATCCCTTCTTCCAGCCGGCCTCGTCGAGGAGCGCGTTGGCCTTGCCCGGATCGAAGGCGAAGCTCGTGTTCTTCGAGACGAAGCGCTCGGGCCCGTTCACGGAATTGGCGGTGGCCCGGCCGGTGCGGCCGTAGATGTAGTCCTGGATGGATTTGCGATCGATGAGCAGGTTGATCGCTTGGCAGACCTTCGGATCGGAGAAGGCCGGGTGCGTCGTCTTGAGCGAGGAGCGCTCGCCATCGACCTCAACATTCGGATCGGTGGCGTTGAGCAGCAGGAACTCCAGCTTGCCGCCGTAGACGACATCGACCCGCCCCTTGCCGCCCGTCTCCAGGCGCTTGAGCACCTCGTCCTCGACCAGCAGGTTCCAGGCGTAATCGTATTCCCCGGTCTGGAGTACGGCGCGGGCGGCCGAGACCGCATCGCCGCCGCCCTTCATCTCCACCGTGTCGAAGTACGGCCGGTTCGGGAGATGGTAGGAGGGGTTGCGCTCGCCGCGCACGATGTCTCCGGGGCGGAACTCCACGAAGCGGTACGGGCCGGTGCCCACGGGGGCGAGGTTCTGGGGCGCCTCCCGGGACTTGGCGCCGGTGAAGGGCGCGAAGAGGTGTTTCGGCAGGACCATGCCGACATTGCCCACGAAGGCGTCGCTCCAGTAGGGCGTCGGCTTGTCGAACAGGATGCGGACTGTGAGGTCATCGACCTTCTCGACCTTGCAATCCTTGTAGGAGCCGATCGTGACCGCCGCCGTGGCGGGATCGCGGGCATATTCCCAGGTGAAGACGAGGTCGTCGGCGGTGAGCGGCTTGCCGTCGTGCCACGTGACGCCCGGCTTGATCGTCCAGACCACCGAACGGCCATCCGCCGCGAGGCCGCCATTCTCCTTGGAGGGGATCCGCGCGGCCAGGACCGGGGCGAGGTTGCCGTCCGCGTCCCAGGCCGCCAGGGGCTCGTAGAAGATCCGGCAGGCCTCCTGATCTTTGGTGCCGATGGCGAAGTGCGGATTGATGAGGGTGGGCGCCTGCCACCACAGCAGCCGCAGGGCCCCGCCGCCGCCCGCCTTCGTCGGCGTGTAGCTCCCCCGGATGTCGCTCGCCATCGCCACGCCGTTCCCGGCCAGCATCAGCCCCGCCATCGGGGCGCTCAGGCCCACCGCCACCATCCGTTGCACGAAGGCACGCCGCGACAGCCCACCGGACCGGACCCGTCCGATGAGGTCGTGCAGATCTCGTTCGTCCATGTAGATCAGCCTGTTCCTAACCGCCGCTGCACGCACAGCATCACCGCGGCGATCCCCTTGGCAAGGGTTGCGCCAGCGACTCTTCAACTTGAGCATGTATTTTTTGCCCCGACCGTGGGCCTTTGTTTGGCCCCGGCCCTGCATGACGGCCCCTGACGCCGGCGGGGCCGGGCCTATTATGGTGTGGATGGCCGCGCGTCGGCCCCGGAGAGGACCCGAATGGACAACCGCAACGCCGTGTGGCGCCACGTCGATGCGCGGAAGGACCGGCTCATCGCCCTGTCCGATCGCGTCTGGGCCATGCCGGAGGTCTGCTACACGGAGGCCCGCTCCAGCGCCGAGCACGTCGCGGAGTTGCGCCATCAGGGCTTCCGCGTGACCGAGCGCATCGCCGGCATCCCCACGGCGGTGATGGGCGAGGCGGGCGAAGGTGGGCCGGTCATCGCCTTCCTCGGGGAATACGATGCCCTGCCGGCGCTCTCGCAGGAGGCGGGCGTGGCCGAGCATCGGCCCGTCGAGGCGGGGGCCCCCGGCCATGGCTGCGGCCACAACCTCCTCGGGTCGGCCGCTTTGCTCGCCGCCACGGCGGTGAAGGACTGGCTCGCCGAGACCGGGACCCCCGGCCGGGTGCGCTATTTCGGCTGCCCAGCCGAGGAGGGCGGCGCCGCCAAGGCGTTCATGGTGAGGGCGGGAGCGTTCACGGACGCGGACATCGCGATCTCGTGGCACCCGTCGAGCTTCTGGGAGGTGGCGCCCCCGGTGGCGCTGGCCAACACCCGCGCCGACTTCGTGTTCACCGGGCGCACCGCGCACGCGGCGGCGGCCCCGCATCTGGGCCGGTCGGCGCTGGATGCCGTGGAGTTGATGAGCGTCGGCGTGAACTACATGCGCGAGCACATGCCCTCCGACGCCCGGGTGCATTACGCCTATCTCGACGCGGGCGGCATCGCCCCGAACGTCGTCCAGGTTGGCGCGCGGGTGCGCTACTCGATCCGCGCCCGCGACCTCCCCGGGATGCTCGGGCTGGTGGAGCGCGTGAGGAAGATCGCCGAGGGCGCGGCGCTGATGACCGAGACGACCGTGGAGATGCGGATCGTCAGCGCCGTCTCGAACCTGCTCGGCAACACCCCCCTGGAGCAGGCGCTCCACGGGGTGATGGAGGAACTCGGCCCCCCGCATTTCGACGAGGCGGACCGGGACTTCGCCCAGGCAATCCGGGATACCCTCACCGACGGCGACATCGATGCCGTGTTCCGCGCCATCGGCATGCCGCGCACGCCGGCGCCGCTGGCGGACTTCCTGGTACCGCTCGACGCCCCGCGCAACCCGGCGGTGGGCTCGACCGATGTGGGCGACGTGAGCTGGGTGGTGCCGACGGTGCAGGCCCACGCCCCCACGGTGGCGGTGGGGACGCCGTTCCACACTTGGCAGGTGGTCGCCCAGGGGAAGAGTCCGGCGGCCCACAAGGCGATGGTGCAGGTGGCCAAGGCGATGGCCGCCACCGGCGTCCTCACCCTCACCGACCCGGACCTGCGCGAGGCCGCCCGCCAGGATCTCGTCCGCCGCGGGGGGGCGGGGGGCTACGTCTCGCCGCTCCCCCCGGAGGTCGAGCCGCCCCTGCGCATGTCGCTGCCCTAGAACGTCCGCCGCGTTTCCCGACCCGACCCGGCATCCACTTCGGCGGACAATGCCGGGACAGACACCTAGACCAGCGCGTAACCCGTATCCGCACGCTCGATCCTTCCGCGTGTGGCCAGGTGCATCCCTGTCACCCTCAAGCCCTCCACTGCCGCGCGGTCGAGGATGCGCCGTCGCGTCGTGATCGCCTCCGCTGGATCGGTGTCCCAGATCACCGTCCAATCCGGGTGGGGCATCTGCAGGATCCGCGAGTGGACGATATCGCCCCAGATCAGCAGCCGCTCGGAGCCGTCCGCGATCAAGACGCCCATGTGCCCCGGTGTATGGCCGGGCAGCGGCAGCGCATGGATACCCGGCGCGAGCTCCGCCTCGCCGGAGACACGCCGGATTCGGCTAGAATAGGCCGCCAGCACCGCCTGCGCCGTCTCGAACATCGGCCTCAACGGAGCGGGAGCGGAGGCTCTGGCCGCCGCATCCGACCAATAGGCCACCTCCCGCTCCTGCAGCACGAGTTCCGCGTTCGCGAACCGCGCGAGGCGGTCCGGCGTCAGGAGACCGCCGGCATGGTCGGCGTGCAGATGGCTGAGCCAGATGGTCTCGACCTGCTCCGGCCGCACGCCTTCCGCCGCCAGCGCGGCGGTCACCCGGTCGAAACCCGGCCCGAGGACGGTGCCGCATCCCGCATCGAGCAGCCAGTGCCGGCCCCCGCGTCGGATCAGGAACGCGTTGACCGGCTCCGGCGACGGGCCCTTCGCCGGAAGGCCGGCCCCCGTGAGCAAGGTTTGTCCGGCCGGGCTCGCGGCGGCCGGGATCATGCTCGGCTCCAGCGGAAAGAGGCCGTCGCGCAACGGCGTCACCGTGAACGCGCCGACCCGGTACGGACCACTCGCGGGCGCGGCCATCGCAGGGCGTTGTAATCCGAGCGGGAGCAGGGCGGACGCAGCCAGGAGGTGTCGGCGGGAGAGGTGGGGCGACATGGGCGGCTCCATGGGGAGGGAACGGCACCATCCTCCGGATCGGTGCGGGATCGGACCAGGGAAGTCTTCCCGCTGAAGCCCGGGCATTCTTCCCGTCCGCGTAAGCCA
>JAKONI010000308.1 GCA_022702015.1 Beijerinckiaceae bacterium
TGGTCCGCAACACCTACATCTATCCCCCCAAGGGATCGATGCGGATCATCTCGGACATCTTCGCCTACACGTCGAAGAACATGCCGAAGTTCAACTCGATCTCGATTTCCGGCTACCACATGCAGGAGGCCGGGGCGACGAACGACCTCGAACTCGCCTACACTTTGGCCGACGGGGTGGAATACATCAAGGCGGGCCTCGCGGCGGGGCTGACCATCGACCAGTTCGCCCCGCGCCTGTCGTTCTTCTGGGCGATCTCGACCAACTTCTTCATGGAGGTCGCCAAGATGCGGGCGGCGCGCCTGATCTGGTCCAAACTCGTGAAGGAGTTCGCCCCCAAATCCGACAAGTCCCTGGCCCTGCGCACCCATTCGCAGACCAGCGGCTGGTCGCTCACCGCACAGGACGTGTTCACCAACGTCACCCGCACCACCATCGAGGCGATGGCAGCGACCCAAGGGGGCACCCAGTCGCTGCACACCAACGCCCTCGACGAGGCCCTGGCGCTGCCCACCGACTTCTCGGCCCGCATCGCCCGCAACACCCAGCTGTTCCTGCAGCAGGAGAGCGGTACTACCCGGATCGTCGATCCGTGGGGCGGCTCCTACTACGTGGAGAAGCTCACCGCCGACATGGTGGCCCGGGCCTGGGAGCACCTCCGCGAGGTCGATCAGCTCGGCGGCATGGCCAAGGCGATCGAGGCCGGCATCCCGAAGCTGCGCATCGAGGAGGCCGCCGCCCGCGCCCAGGCGCGGATCGATTCCGGGCGACAGACCATCGTCGGCGTCAACAAGTACCGGGCCGAGGACGACATGGCCATCGACCTCCTGCGGGTCGACAACGGCAACGTCCGCCGGTTGCAGATCGATAAGCTCAAGCGCCTGCGCTCGGAGCGCGACGAGGCTGACGTGACGGCCCGGCTGGAGGCCCTGACGAAGGCGGCCGACACCAGCGAGAACCTCCTGGCGCTCGCCGTGGAGGCCGCCCGGGCCAAGGCGACGGTGGGGGAGATTTCCGAGGCTTTGGAGAAGGCCTGGGGCCGCCACCGGGCGGAGATCCGCTCGATCTCCGGGGTGTACAAGCGCGAGGTGGGAACGATGTCGCCGGTGGTCGAGGAAGTCCGCACCCTGGTCGAGGCCTTCGAGGAGGCGGACGGACGCCGCCCGCGCATCCTCGTGGCCAAGATGGGCCAGGACGGGCACGACCGGGGCCAGAAGGTGATCGCCTCGGCCTTCGCCGACCTCGGCTTTGACGTGGATATCGGGCCGCTCTTCGCCACCCCGGCGGAGGCCGCCCGGCAGGCGGTGGAGAACGACGTGCACATCGTCGGCGTCTCCTCGCTGGCGGCGGGTCACCTGACGCTGGTGCCGGAGTTGAAGGCGGCGCTCGCCGAGCAGGGCCGGGAGGACGTGATGATCGCGGTGGGCGGCGTGATCCCGCCGGGGGACTACGACGCGCTGCGGGCGGCGGGGGCCTCGGCGATCTTCCCGCCGGGCACGGTGATCGCCGAGGCGGCGGTGCACCTCATCCGGGAACTGAACGGGCGCCTGGGTTACGAGACGCGGCAGGCGGCGGAGTAGCCTCTTCTTCTAATCTTGGGACCCACCGGGGGACGCCGGGTCGGTGGTCCCCTCCCCTCGGTCGGCCTTCGTCCCCCCGACCTCAGGATGGGGGGGCGAATGGGCTGGTCGTTTCCCCCTCCTCGCCCCCGCAAGGGGTGAGGAGGGTGGGCCAAGCCCCCGCCCTCAGTTCAACGCCTGCGGGTCGGCTTCTGTCAGGAAGGAGGCCACCTCGCGCAGGAACTGCATCCGGTTCTTCTCCATCATCACCGTATGCGTGCCCTCGCCAAGCTCCACGAACCGCTTGTAGGGGGCGTGGACGAGCTTGGCGAAGTACTCCTGCGCCTGATAGCTCGGCAGGTCGACGTCCCACTCCGCGTGGATGATCAGCACCGGCACGCGGATGTCGGCGGGGTCGTAGAGGGGCTTGCCCGCCTGCCAGTAGGCTTCCTTGTCGGCCACCGTGCCGTTGGGGGCGCGGAGCACCGGCGGCGTCTGCCTGGCCCCCACGGGATCGGTGGGGAAGGTCGCGTCCGCCCATTGGTCGAACCAGCCGGGCGGGATCAGGTCAGCCTGCTTGTCGGCGGGGACTCCGGTGAGCCAGCGGGATTTCGCGCTGTCGCGGCTCACGCTGCGGTAGGCCGGGATCGTGCCCGCCCCCGGCGCCATCGTCGAGGGCGTGCGGGAGAGCCATTGCGGTGCGTAGAGCACGAGGCGGTTGACCGCCTCGTTGTGGGTGCTGGTGTAGAGGCCCATGGTCGAGGTGCCCCAGGACCAGCCCATCAGGTCGATCGTCTCGACGCCCCGCCGCTTGCGGATGAAATCCACCACCTGGCCCACTACCGCCGCCGCGTCGGCGGTGCGCATGAAGGGCGGGTTGTCGGCGGAAGGCGCGCTCATCGCGGCCGGACGGCCGGATTGGCCGTAGCCCGGAAGGTCCACGAGGTAGACGTCGAAGCCCTTCCCGGCGAGGTAGTCCATCGCCGACATCCCGGCCAGCGGCAGGTCGAAGGCGGTGGAGGCGGGATAGGTGGAGCCGTGCACGAAGAGCAGGATCCGGTCCGCCGGGAACCTGTCCTGCCCCGCCGGGCGCTTGTTGCGCACGTAGATATCGATCCCCGCCTCGCCGGGCCAGGGCAGGCGGAACTCCTCCCTGTCGAGGCCGGCCGCCGGGGCCGCGGCGTGGCCCGGCCCGGCGGCCAGAGCCAACCCGGCGGCCGCCATCGTTCCGAACAGGCGGCGGCGGGGAAGCCCCCGCTCCTCGCCTTCGCGCGAGTCGTCCATGGTCGTCTCCCTTCCGCCTCTCCGGGCGATGCCCGATGGAACCCCGTTCGGATCCGCCGCGCAAGGGGGTGGAGCCGGGGGGATTCTCTCACCTTTGCGGAACGTAGCGGATGACGCCGCCCCTCCGGGCGGGCACAAGAGCCCCGATCCATCAGGCCGAACGCCCGGAGGCCCGCGCATGACGATGACGCCGACGACGATTGAGACGACGCCCTTCCCCGACCAGAAGCCCGGCACCTCGGGCCTGCGCAAGAAGGTGCCGGTGTTCCGGCAGCGGCACTACGTCGAGAACTTCGTCCAGGCGATCTTCGATTCCATCCCCGGCAAGGAGGGCAAGACCCTGGTGCTCGGGGGCGACGGGCGCTTCCTCAACCGCGAGGTGGTGCAGACCATCCTGAAGCTCGCCGCCGGCAACGGGTTCGGGCGGGTGCTCGTCGGGCGCGGCGGCCTGCTCTCGACGCCCGCCGCCTCCTGCGTGATCCGCAAGCACGGGGCGATCGGCGGCATCATCCTCTCCGCGAGCCACAATCCCGGCGGGCCCGAGGGCGATTTCGGCATCAAGTACAACGGTACCAACGGCGGCCCCGCCCCCGAGTCGCTCACCGACGCAATCTTCGCCCGCGCCAAGGCGATCAGCCGCTTCACCCTGGTGGAGGCCCCCGACCTCGACCTCGACCGGCTCGGCGAGACCCGCCTCGGCGCCATGGCGGTGGAGGTGATCGATCCGGTCGCCGACTACGCCGGACTGATGCGCGAGTTGATCGATTTCGAGGCGGTGTCCAAGTTGTTCGCCTCCGGCTTCCGCATGCGCTTCGACGCCATGAGCGCCGTGACGGGCCCCTACGCCACCGCCATCCTCGAAGGCCTGCTGGGCGCGCCGAAGGGGACGGTGGTCAACGGCGTGCCGAAGGAGGATTTCGGCGGGCACCACCCGGATCCGAACCCGGTCCACTGCCACGACCTCTACGACCTGATGCAGGGGCCGGACGCCCCCGATTTCGGCGCGGCCTCGGACGGCGACGGCGACCGCAACATGATCGTGGCCCCTGGCCTGTTCGTCACCCCGAGCGATAGCCTCGCCGTGCTCACCGCCCACGCCCACCGGGCGCCGGGCTACGCCGAGGGCCTCAAGGGTGTCGCCCGCTCGATGCCCACGAGCCGGGCCGCCGACCGGGTGGCCGCCTCCCTCGGCATCCCCGCCTACGAGACCCCGACCGGGTGGAAGTTCTTCGGCAACCTTCTGGATGCGGGACTCATCACCCTCTGCGGCGAGGAGAGCGCCGGCACCGGCTCGAACCATGTCCGCGAGAAGGACGGCCTCTGGGCGGTGCTCCTGTGGCTCAACATCCTCGCCGCCACGGGCGAGCGGGCGGACGCCCTGGTGCGCGCGCATTGGCAGCGGTTCGGACGCGATTACTACGCCCGGCACGACTACGAGGAGGTCGATGCGGATGCCGCCAACGGCCTGATGGCCGCCCTGCGGGAGAAGCTGCCGGGCCTGCCCGGCACCGCGATCGCGGGGCTCACCGTCTCCTCGGCGGACGAGTTCGCCTACCACGACTCGGTGGACGGCTCGCTGACCAAGCGCCAGGGCATTCGCATCGCCTTCGCCGAGGATGCGCGGGTGGTGTTCCGCCTCTCCGGCACCGGCACCGCCGGGGCGACGCTGCGGGTCTACCTGGAGCGCTACGAGAGCGACCCCGCCCGCCTCGCCCTGCCGGTGGCCGAGGTGCTCGCCCCCGTCGTGGCGGCGGCGGGGGCGCTGGCCGAGATCGCCCCGCGCACCGGCCGCTCGGAGCCGAGCGTGGTGACGTAGGCCCGATCACGGGTTTCCCAGAGGGCGAGTCCTTTGGCGGGGGCGGGGTGGAGCCCCGCGAGAGACCGGGGGCCTTGCCCCTGGCCCCCCCCAAAGGACTTGTCCCTTGGGATCCCCGACGGGCTCAGACCACCGTGTCGCGGATCGTCCGGGCGTGTGGCGACGACGTCGCGATGATCGGGCGGTACAGGGAGGTCTCGCTCCGCGATCGGGGGCTTCGCCCGCCGGGCGTGAACGCGAATTTACTGTCGTCGCGCCTATCGCCACCCTAGATCCGGAGCCTGCCGGCGCGAGAAAGGCCGCATGACCTGACGGCTCATGCCCTGCGGCCGCGGCATTCCCCGCAATGGGCGCACCTCCCGCGCGGCGCTCCGCCCGCCTTATGACAGAACGATGACACCGTCTGCCCGCGAGGGCGGCGGATGGCCCCCGCCGCGACCCCGAGATGACCAGCGAACTGACCCTCGACACCTTCCTCGTGCGCCTCGCGCTGAGCTTCGCCGCCGCCTTCGTGCTCGGCTGGAACCGCGAGGAGGTCGGCCATCCCGCCGGCCTGCGCACCCATGTGCTGCTCTGCGTGGCCGCCTGCACGGCCATGCAACTCGGGCACTGGCTCCTCGTCGAGACCGGCGACGTGGGCAAGCCCCTGTTCCGCCTCGACCTGATGCGGCTGGCCCAGGGGGTGCTGGCCGGGATCGGCTTCATCGGCGCCGGGACCATCCTGAAGCAGGGCTCCATCGTCCGGGGCGTCACCACCGCCGCGACCGTCTGGCTCGTGACGGTGATCGGCCTGTGCTTCGGCGCCGGGGCGTGGCGCCTCGGCCTGTGCGCCACCGCCGTGACCTTTGCCACCCTGGAGGGTCTGGGCCGCCTGGAGGGGATCCTGCGGCGGCGCAGCTACGGCACCGTGACGGTGGAGTTCGACCCCCGGCAGACCTCCCACGGGGCGCTCCTGCACCTGCTGGCCGCGACGGGCCTCGGTATCCGGTCCCGCGTCATGGAGCAGGACGAGGGGGAGGCCCGCCTGCGCTGCATCGGCGGTTACCGGGGCGAGGAGGAGACGTGGTCGTTGCGGCTGCTGGAGGGGCTGCGGCGGACCCCGGGCGTGGGGCGCGTCACCTGGGAGGAGATGGGCTGAGCCGCCGGCACGGTTGACCCCGGCCGCTCTCTCCCGTATGCAACCGGCCGTCGACGGGGCTCCTCAACGGGGCCCCGCGGCGTTTTTGCACGCGCACCCGTGGGCCGGCTTCCGCCGCCCTGTCGTCCCGGGCCTCGATGGCAGCGGGAAGAGGAGGGCGCGTTCCTCACTATCTCGTCACGAGAGGACGCGAACAGTCATGTCGAAGCGGATTCAGGCGAAGCACAAGCTCGACCGCCGCATGGGCCAGAACATCTGGGGCCGCCCGAAGAGCCCCGTGAACCGCCGCGAGTACGGCCCCGGCCAGCACGGCCAGCGCCGCAAGGGCAAGATGAGCGACTTCGGCA
>JAKONI010000328.1 GCA_022702015.1 Beijerinckiaceae bacterium
GGGTCGAGGGCGACCTGGAGGCTCCCCTCCTCCTTCCGGGCGACGACCGGGTTTCGGATGGCAATGTTCATGCGGCCACTCCTGCGGAAACGCCTTCGAGCCGGTCTTCCAGTTCCTCCTCCGCCCGGTCGAGGGCGTCGCGGGTCTCCGCGTCGGGGGTCCAGAAGCCGCGCTTGTGTGCCTCGATCAGCCGTTGGGCGACCTTGGCGGAGGCGGTGGGGTTGAGGGAGGCGATGCGCTCGCGCATGGCCTTGTCGAGGACGAAGGTCTCGGTGATGCGCTCGTAGATCCAGGGCTGCACCGCGTTGGCGGTCGCCGACCAGCCCACCGTGTTGGTGAGATGCGCCTCGATCTGGCGGACGCCTTCGTAGCCGTGGCCCAGCAGCGGCTCGTACCATTTCGGGTTGAGCATCCGGGTGCGGGTCTCCAGGGCGACCTGCTCCGGCAAAGTGCGCACCCGGCCCTCGCCCCGGGTCTGGTCGCTGATGTAGATCGGCACCGCCTCGCCCTTGGCCCGGGCCACCGCCCGGCCCATTCCGCCGAGCCCGTCGAAGTAATGATCGACGCTGGTGACGCCGACCTCGACGGAATCGAGGTTCTGGTAGGCGAGGTCCACGGAGGCGAGCACCGCCTTCATCAGGGCGCGCTGTGGCGCCGGCTTGCCGGCGCGGTTGTAGGCGAAGCTCTTGCGGCGGGAGAACGTCTCGCAAAGCTCGTCCTCGTCATCCCAGGAACCGGACTCCACGAGGTGGTTCACGTTGGCGCCGTAGGCCCCCTCGGCGTTCGAGAAGACCCGCAGCGCCGCCGTCTCCATGTCGCAGCCCTGCTCGGCCTGGATCGCCAGGGCGTGCTTGCGGACGAAGTTTTTCTCCACCGGCTCGTCGGCGGTGGCGGCGAGGAATGACGCTTCGGCGATGAGCTTGGTCTGCAACGGCAGCAGATCGCGGAAGATGCCGGAGAGCGTCACCACCGCGTCGATGCGCGGGCGGCCGAGGGTTTCGAGGGGGATCAGCTCGGCGCCGGCCAGCCGTCCGTAACCGTCGAAGCGCGGGGCCGCGCCGACCAGCGCCAGCGCCTGGGCGATGGGGCCGCCCTCGCTCTTCAGGTTGTCCGTGCCCCAGAGGACGATCGCCACGCTCTCCGGCAGGGGTTTTCCCTCCTCGGCGTGGCGGGCGAGGATCCGCGCCACCTGCCGGGCGCCGTCCGCCACGGCGAAGGCCGAGGGCAGGCGGCAGGGGTCGAAGCCGTGGATGTTGCGTCCCGTGGGCAGGATCGCCGGGTTGCGCAGGAGGTCGCCGCCCGCGACCGGCGGCACGAAGCGGCCGTCGAGCGCCCGCAGGAGCCCCGCGACCTCGTGGTCTCGGGCGAGCAGCGCGTCGGTTTCCGCGAGGCTCGCGAAGGCGGCGCGGGCCTCCTCGCTCGCCGGCAAGCCGGAAAGGCGGAAGGCGGCCTCGGCGTCCTCCCCCGCCACCAGGGCCTCGATCCCGGCGCGGGCGGGCTTCAACTCGTGCGAGGCTTCCGCCACGGCGGTCAGCAGGTCGATGCGCTCCTGCGCCGGCACGCCCTCGCCGACCACGTGCAGGCCGTGGGGGATGAGGGTCTGTTCCAGTTCGGCCACCGCCGCCCACAGGGCCGAGACCCGATCCGTCAGATTGCCGTCCCAGGCCGGTTCGGCGGGAACGAGATCCACGGCGGCGCCCTGCGCCTGGATGAGCGCGGCGAGTTCGCCCCGCTCGGCGCCCACCCCGGCATCGAGGCCCCGGAACCGCTCCATGGACGACTTGAGGTCGAGGAGGCCCCGGTAGAGCCCGGCGGTGGCGAGGCTCGGGGTGAGGTAGCTCACCAGGGTCGCCGCCGAGCGCCGCTTGGCCAGCGTGCCCTCGGAAGGGTTGTTGGCGGCGTAGAGGTAGACGTTCGGCACGGCGCCGATCAGCCGCTCCGGCCAGCAGGATTCCGACAGGCCGGTCTGCTTGCCGGGCATGAATTCGAGCGCCCCGTGGGTGCCGAAATGCAGGACGGCGTCGGCGCGGAAATCCTCGCGCAGGTAGCGGTAGAATGCGCTGAAGGCGTGGGTCGGGGCGAAGCCGCTCTCGAACAGCAGCCGCATCGGGTCGCCCTCGTAGCCGAAGGCGGGCTGGACGCCGACGAAGACGTTGCCGAACCGGGCACCCAGCACGAACAGCCCGGCCCCGTCACTCTGGTGGCGCCCCGGCGCCGGACCCCATTGCGCCTCGATCTCGGCAAGGTGCGTCTCCCGGCGGACATGCTCGTCGGCGGGGATGCGGGCGTGGACGTTGGCCCCGGTCCCGTAACGCTCGGCGTTGCCCTTCAGGATCGCCTCGCGCAGGGCGTCGACGCTCTCGGGCACCTCGACGGTGTAGCCGTCGGCCTTCATCCCCTTCAGGGTATTGAGGAGCGAGGCGTAGACCGAGAGGAACGCGGCGGTGCCGGTGGCCCCGGCATTCGGCGGGAAGTTGAACAGCACGACGGCGACCCGCCGCGCGGCCTTCTCCGTCCGCCGGAGGGCGATGAGCTTGGCGACGCGCTCGGACAGGCGCTCCACCCGCTCGGGGTGGGCGCGCATGTCCCGGGCGTTGTCGGCCCCCGAGGCGAGGGTCCGCCCGCCGAACACCGTCGGCGCCGTGGCGCCATCGAGTTCGGGGATGGCGACCATCATCGTCGCCTCGACGGGGGAGAGGCCGCGGGTGCCCGCCTCCCACTGCTCCGTCGTCTGGAATTCGAGGGCGTGGGCGGCGAGATACGGCACGTCGAGCCGGGACAGAACCGCCTCGGCCGCCTTGGCATCGTTGTAGGCCGGACCGCCGATCAGCGAGAAGCCGGTCAGCGACACCAGGGCGTCGATGGCCGGGCGGCCGTCTTGCAGGAAGAAGGCGTCCACCGCCGGGCGGTTGTCGAGGCCGGCGGCGAAGGCCGGCACCACGTCGAGGCCCTTGGCTTCGAGCGCCGCGATCACCCCGTCGTAATGGCTGGTGTTGCCGGCCAGCACGTAGCTCCGCATCAGCAGCAGGCCGACGCGGCCCCTCGCCCCCTTCTGGCGGGGCAGGCGCCCGGCGTCCTCGCCGACCCGTCCCCCCATGCGCGGATGGTAGAGGCCCGTCTCCGGGTAGTGCAGCGGCGCGGGCGCGGCGGGCAGGTCCCGCCAGCAAGCCCGCTCGCCGGCCGCGTAGCGCTGCACGAGGAAGCGCACCAGGGCGGCGACGTTCTCGTCGGACCCGGCCAGCCAGTATTGCAGGGTGAGGAAGTAGGCCCGCACGTCCTGCGCGGAGCCGGGAATGAACCGCAGAATTTTCGGGAGCTTACGGACGAGGGCCATCTGCCTCGCGGCGTTGCCCTCGGCGCCCGGCTTGCCGCGCAGCTTCTTGAGGAAATCCAGCGCGCTGCGCTTCGTGCCGCTCATGTCGAAGCGGTTGAGCCGGGTGGTCTTCACCACGTCGCTCGCCGAAAGGCAGCCGATCATGGCATCGCAGGACTCCCGCCGCGCCTTCAGGGCGGGGAGGATCGCGCGGACATGCTCGTCGAGGAACAGCATCGCCGAGAGGACGATGTCGGCGCGGGCGATGTCGGCCTTGCAGGCTTCCAGCGCGGCGGGGTCGTTGTCCCACTCGGCGGCGGCGTGGAAGGCGAGGTGCAGGCCCGGCATGGCGCCGCGAAGGCGCAGGCGCGCCCGCTCCACCGCGCTCGCCAAATGGTTGTCGAGCGTGACGATGACGACGCGGATGTCTGGCCTAGCGGCCGAAATGCGCTTTTGCATCGTACAAGGTCTCAAGGGTGATGAGCGGGAGCCGCCGCTCGCGGGCAAAAGTCTCCGTGTTGCTGCGCGCTTTCCCGCGCACGAAGAACGGGATCTTCTTCAGTTCCTTCTCGGCGTCGGGCGCCCAGGTGAGGACGATCGGGCCGCTTGCCTCGGAAACGGGTGCCGGTGTCGGAGGGGAGGAAGCCGGCACCCGTTCCACGGCCTCGGGCCGCACCACCGGCGCAGCGCCGAGATGCGACGGCCCGACGCCATCGTGGAATTCGGGATCCTCCCGGAACATGCCGAGAAGGTGCTCTTCGAGACCCATCATCAGCGGGTGGACGAGGGTGTCGAACAGGACGTTGGCGCCCTCGAACCCCATCTGCGGCGAGTGGCGGGCCGGGAAGTCCTGCACATGGACCGGCGCCGAGACGACGGCGCAGGGCAGGCCCAGCCGCTTGGCGACGTGGCGCTCCATCTGCGTGCCGAGCACCAGTTCCGGCGCGGCGGCGCGGATGGCGGCCTCGACGTCGAG
>JAKONI010000335.1 GCA_022702015.1 Beijerinckiaceae bacterium
TGCCTTCCACGCGGCGATGCAGGAGCGGGCTGATGCATGGCCGCACGCGATGCTGACCAGCGCGACTCACGATCACAAGCGTGGCGAGGACACGCGTGCCCGGCTGGCGGTGCTGAGCGCGATGCCCGATCGCTGGGCGACGGTCGTACGCGGCTGGCTGGACCATGCCGCCGCGCTCGACGATGTGATCGATCGCGGCGACGTCTACATGCTGTTGCAGACGCTGTACGGCGCATGGCCGCAGGCGCTCGACATCGGCGATGCGACCGCCTTGGCCGAATTCGCCGATCGCATCGTCGGGTGGCAGGAAAAGGCGCTGCGCGAAGCGAAGCTCCGCTCGTCCTGGGAAGCGCCCGATGCGGCGTACGAGGATCGCTGCCACGACCTCGCGCGCGCGCTGCTCGATCCCCGGCGCTCGGCCGCGTTCCTGTCGGACGTCGCCGCGTTCGTCGCCGAGACCGCCGCGCCGGCGCGCGCCAACAGCCTCGCCCAGGTCGCGCTGCGCTGCTGCGTGCCCGGAATGCCCGATCTCTACCAGGGGGCGGAGGACGGCGACTACAGCCTCGTCGATCCCGACAACCGGCGCCCGGTCGATTACGCCGCCCTGACGCGGATGATCGACGGGGAGGGTCGAGGGGACGTCGGCGTCGCGCCGCTCCTCACCCAGTGGTGGGATGGCCGGGTGAAGCAGGCGACGCTCCACCGGATGCTCACCGAGCGGGCCGCCCGGCCGGAGTTCTTCGCCCGCGCCGGCTACGAGGCCGTGGAGCCGGTGGGCGACAAGGCGGGCCACATCCTCGCCTTCCGCCGGACCGATCTCGACCCGGCCGGGGAGGGCGACCTGATCGTGGCCGTGCCACGCCTGTTCTCCGGGCTGATCGGGGAGGGGACATGGTCGGGCGAGGCCTTCGCCGGCACGACGCTGCCCCTCGGAGCGGGGACGCGCTGGCGGGACGTCGTGACGGGACAAGGGTTCGACGGGGCGAGCGCCGATGGCGGTGCGTTGTTCCGGGACCTGCCGTATGCGGTGTTGCGGCAGGTAGGGTGAGCCCCCCTCGCCCCGCGTGCGGGAAGAGGGTTTTGCCGGCCTTGTCGTCGGCGAAACGAGGCGGCGGCCGGGGGTGAGGGGGCGACCCGGAGGAGGCGCGTTCGCCGGAAGGCCCCCTCACCATCGCCCCTCCGGCCCCCCTCGCCCCGGCAAGGAAGGCTCGCCCCTTTCCCCGTCGGCGGGGAAAGGGGGGCGACCACCATCGACGCAGGGACCGACCCACCACCGTCACGGGTCGCGGGATAAAACAGAGCACGCGGGAAGCCGGCACGGCAGGCCGCTTCACGCGTTAGCGAGCAGGCAGGAGAGACGATCCGCATGAACGCACCGACCAAGTCCGCGGCGCCCGCAGAGGCGACGGGCACCCCTGGCGTGCTGCCCGCGTCCCTGGCCCCCCGGGCCGAGGGACCGCGGATCTACAACCTGTTCCCCCTCCTCGTGGGGCGGGTCTCGGACTGGGCCAGGGAACTGCCCCGGATCGCCGGCCTCGGCTTCGATTGGATCTACCTCAACCCGTTCCACCAGACCGGCGGCTCGAAGAGCCTGTACGCGGTGGCCGACACCGACCGGATCGACGGGCGCCTGCGCGACGAGGACGGCACCCCCGACGACGAGCAGATCCGCCGGTTCTGCGCCGCCGCCCGCGCGGCGGGGATCGCGGTGATGACCGACCTCGTGATCAACCACACCGCCGACAACGCCCGCCTCGTCCAGGACCGGCCGGACCTGTTCATGCGCGAGCCGGACGGCACGATCATGCACCCGGCCGCCGTGGATCCCGACGACCCGTCGATCCGCACCGTCTGGGGCGACCTCGCCGAACTCGACTACCACAGCCCCGCCGCGAGGCAGGCGCTGACGGAGATCTTCGCCGCCTACGTCGCGAGGATGCAGGATCTCGGCGTCGGCGGCTTCCGGTGCGACGCCGCCTACAAGGTGCCCCCGGAGGTGTGGCGCGGCCTGATCGGCGCCGCCAAGGCCAAAGACCCGACCTGCCTCTTCGCCGCCGAGACCCTCGGCTGCACCTTCGAGGAGGCCCGCGCCACCGCCGGCGCCGGCTTCGACTACCTGTTCAATTCCTTCGCGTGGTGGGACCTCAAGGCCCCCTGGGCGCTGGAGCAGTACGAACGCCTGCGGGTGCTCGCCCCCTCCATCGCCTTCCCCGAGAACCACGACATGCCGCGCCTCGCCGCCGGCATCGGTGGGGGCAAGGAGGCGGTGGCCGCCCATCTGCGGACCCGCTACGCCCTCGCCGCCTTCTTCTCGGCGGGCGTCCTCATGCCGATCGGCTACGAGTGGGGCTACCGCCGGGCGCTCCATGTGGTCGACAGCACGCCGGGCGACCGGGAGCACGACACCGGCGTCGACATCTCGGATTCCGTGCGCGCCATCAACGCCCTGCGGGCCGAATTACCCGCCGCCAACGTCGAGGGGGCGCAGGCCCGCCTGTCCTCGCGGGATGCGGGCTTCGTGGCGCTCGTCCGCTACGACACCGGCCACCCCGCCTCGGCCCAGCACGCGGTGATCGTGCTCTACAACCCCACCGCCGCGCCGGTCCCGGTGGAGGCCGGTCCGCTCATCGCCCGCACCGGCGGGATGCTGGGACCCTTCGTCGATCGCACGCCGATGGTCGAGCCCATCGCCTTCCATGCGGGAAGCCGGATCGACCTCGCGCCGGGGGAACTGCGCATCCTCGCCACCGCCAAGGCGACCGTGGCCCGCCTGCCCTCGCGGGGGACGCCGGACGGTGAGGGCCGGGTGGTCATCGAGGCGGTGAGCCCCGAACTCGACGGTGGCCGCTCGGCGGTCAAGCGCATCGTCGGCGAGGAGGTCCGCGTCGAGGCGGACATCTTCTCCGACGGCCACGAGATCATCGCCGCCGCCATCCAGTCGCGCCTCGTCGGCACCGCCGAGTGGCGCGAGGACCCGATGGCCTTCGTGGACAACGACCGCTGGGCGGGCAGCTTCCCGCTGGAGCGCAACGCCCGCTACGAGTTCACCCTCGTCGCGTGGCGCGACTCCTTCGCCTCGTGGGTGCGCGACACGCTCAAGAAGCGTGACGCCGGGGTCGACGTGCGCCTCGAGACCATCGAGGGCGTGACCCTGGTGGGGACGGCCGCCTCGCTCGCCACCGGCCGGGACAAGGACCGCCTCGCCGCCCTGGTGGCGGCCCTCGAAGCCGAGGAGAGCGGATCGGCCGCCCAGCTGGACAGGATCCTGGAGCCGGGCTCCGCCGCCCTGGTCCGCGCCCATGCGGAGCGGGTGAACCTGTCCCGCTATCCGGTGACGATTCCCGTCATCGCCGACCGCCTCGCGGCCCGCTACTCCGCTTGGTACGAGATCTTCCCCCGCTCGCAGTCGATGGACGTGAACCGCCACGGGACCTTCGATGACGTGATCGCCCGGCTCCCCGAGATCCGCGAACTCGGCTTCGACGTGCTCTACTTCACGCCGATCCACCCGGTGGGCCGCACCAACCGCAAGGGCAAGAACAACACCCTGAAGGCGCTGCCCGGCGATGTCGGCTCCGTCTACGCGGTGGGCGCGGAGGAGGGCGGGCACGAGGCCGTCCACCCGGATTTGGGCACCCTCGCGGATTTCGAACGGCTGGTGGCGGCGAGCCACGCCTACGGCATGGAGATCGCGCTGGACTTCGCGATCCAGTGTTCCCCCGACCACCCCTGGATCAAGAACCACCCGGAATGGTTCGAGTGGCGCCCCGACGGGACGCTGAAATTCGCCGAAAACCCGCCCAAGAAGTACGAGGACATCTCGAACGTCCACTTCTACGGCGGCGCCCTGCCGTCCCTCTGGATCGAGTTGCGCGACATCCTCCTCGGCTGGTGCCAGCGGGGGGTCCGCATCTTCCGGGTGGACAACCCGCACACCAAGCCGATCCCGTTCTGGGAATGGGTGATCGGCGAGGTCAACGGCGCCTTCCCCGACGCGATCTTCCTCGCGGAGGCCTTCACCCGGCCGAAGATGATGAAGAAGCTCGCCAAGGCCGGCTATCAGCAGAGCTACACCTACTTTACATGGCGCAACACGAAGGCCGAGTTGATCGAGTACGGCACGGAACTGGCCGGCGAGATGGGCGAGTACTATCGCCCGAACTTCTTCGCCAACACCCCCGATATCAATCCCTACTACCTGCAAACCAGCGGGCGGGCGGGGTTCGTGGTGCGGGCGACGCTGGCCGCCACCCTCTCCTCCGTCTACGGCATCTACAACGGCTTCGAACTGTGCGAGGCCGCGCCGTATCCGGGCAAGGAGGAGTACCTCAATTCGGAGAAATACGAGCTGAAGGCCTGGGACTACGACCGGCCCGGCAACATCCGCGAGCACATCATCGCGCTCAACCGGATCCGCCGGGACAACCCGGCGCTGTGGGACTTCCGCAACGTCACCTTCACGCCGGCCGCCAACGACAGCATCATCGCCTACGCGAAGATGACGCCGGACGGCGACAACTGCGTCTTCGTGATGGTGAACCTCGACCCCAAGAACCGCCAGGAATGCAGCTACGACGTGCCGCTCTGGCTGTTCGGCCTCCCCGACGACGGGGCGGTGGAGGTGGAGGACCTGCTCCAGGGCTACACCTTCTCGCTGCGCGGCAGGGGCCACCGGATCGCCCTCGATCCGGCGGAACGGTCCTGCGTCATCTGGCGTCTCACCCCACCACGACGGGTTGCAGGCTGAGGCCACCCGTGGCACCTGCGGCGGTCTCGATGGCCGCCCGGCCGCCGGCCCCGATTTCGGCCGGCTCTTCCGACATTCTCGATGAGGCAGCGACGCGATGATCGATCGCAGCGATCCGCAATGGTACCGGGACGCCATCATCTATCAGATCCACGTGAAGTCGTTCTTCGACTCCAACGATGATGGGATCGGCGACTTCGAGGGCCTGACACAGCGGCTCGATTACGTCCGCGACCTCGGGGTCACGGCGATCTGGCTGATGCCGTTCTACCCCTCGCCGCTGCGCGACGACGGCTACGACATCGCCGACTACGAAGGGATCAACCCTTCCTACGGCACGATGGAGCAGTTCCGCGCCTTCGTGGAGGCCGCCCACGCCCGGGGGCTGCGGGTCATCACCGAGCTCGTCATCAACCACACCTCGGACCAGCACCCCTGGTTCCAGGCCGCCCGCGAGGCGCCCCCCGGCTCGCCGGAGCGCGACTTCTACGTCTGGTCGGACACCGACGAGCCGTACAAGGACACGCGGATCATCTTCCTCGACACCGAGGCGTCGAACTGGACCTGGGACCCGGTCGCCAAGCAGTATTTCTGGCACCGGTTCTACAGCCACCAGCCCGACCTGAACTTCGACAACCCGAAGGTGCTGGCGGCGGTCATCGAGACCATGCGCTACTGGCTCGACATGGGCGTCGACGGCCTGCGACTGGACGCGATCCCCTACCTGATCGAGCGCGACGGCACGAACTGCGAGAACCTCAAGGAGACCCACGACGTCATCAAGG
>JAKONI010000336.1 GCA_022702015.1 Beijerinckiaceae bacterium
CCTTGATGACGCTCTGGGGCGCGACGACGTTGCCCTTCGACTTCGACATCTTCAGGCCCTTGCCGTCGAGGACGAAGCCGTGGGTCAGCACCACGTCGTAGGGCGCCCGGCCGCGGGTGCCGGAGGATTCGAGGAGGGACGACTGGAACCAGCCGCGATGCTGGTCCGAGCCTTCGAGGTACATCACCTTGTCCTGGCCGCCGTCGCGCTGCCGCGTGACGCCGGAAAGGCCGGGGAACTGCTCGGGGTCATCCAGCACGAAGGCGTGGGTCGAGCCCGAATCGAACCACACGTCGAGCACGTCCATGACCTGCTCGAAGGCGGCGGGATCATGCTCCGGCGCGAGGAAGCGGGCGGCCGCGTCCGGCGCGAACCACGCATCCGCCCCCTCGGCGGCGAAGGCCGCGTGGATGCGGGCATTGACCGCCGCATCCCTGAGAACCTCGCCGGTCTCCCTGTGGACGAACACCGTGATCGGCACGCCCCAGGCGCGCTGGCGCGACACCACCCAGTCGGGCCGGGCCGAGACCATCCCGTCGATGCGGTTCTTGCCCTGCGGCGGCACCCATTGCGTGTCGTCGATCGCCTGCGTCGCGACCTCGCGCAGGGTCCGGTTGCCGAGGGAATCCACCGGCCGGTCCATGGCGATGAACCATTGCGGCGTGTTGCGGAAGATCACCGGCTTCTTGGAGCGCCAGGAATGCGGGTACTGGTGGCGCAGCACGCCCCGGGCGACGAGCGCCCCCGCCTCCGTCAGCGCGGCGATCACCGCCTTGTTGGCATCGCCCTTCTCGCCCTTCTCCGTGTAGACCCGCCGGCCCTCGAAGCCCGGCGCCGCCCTGGTGAGGGTGCCGTCGGCATCCACCGTGTAGGGAATCGTGGTGTCGATCCCCCGCTCGGCGAGGCGTCGGCCGGAGGCCATCCAGAGCTCGAAATCCTCGCGGCCGTGGCTCGGCGCCGTGTGGACGAAGCCCGTGCCGGATTCGTCGGTGACGTGGTCGCCGTCCAGCAGCGGCACCTCGAAGCCGTAGCCGAGGCGCGCCAGGGGATGGGCGAGCGTCAGGCCCGACAGCGTCTCGGCGGGGACGTCGGCGACGCGCTCGAACGCCTCGACGCGGGCGGCCTTGAACACCGTGGCGGCCAGGGAATCGGCCAGCACATAGGTCTCACCGGGCTTGGCCCAGTTATCCTCCGGCGCCCCCGTGACCTTGTAGAGCCCGTAGGAAATCTTCCTCGAATAGGCGACGGCCCTGTTGCCGGGCATTGTCCAGGGCGTCGTGGTCCAGATCACGACCCGCGCGTCGCCGAGCCCCTCACCCCCCTTGGTGATCGGGAACGCCACGAACACCGTATCCGAGACGTGCTCCTCGTACTCCACCTCCGCCTCGGCCAGCGCGGTCTTCTCCACCACCGACCACATCACCGGCTTCGAGCCGCGATAGAGCTGGCCGGTGAGCGCGAACTTCATCAACTCGTCGGCGATGGCGGCCTCCGCCGGGAAGGCCATGGTGGCGTAGGGGTGGTCCCAGTCGCCCGTGACGCCGAGCCGCTTGAACTCCGCGCGCTGCACGTCGAGCCAGTGGGCGGCGAAGGTCCGGCATTCCTGCCGGAACTCGATCACCGGCACGTCGTCCTTGTTGCGGCCCTTGGCGCGGTACTGCTCCTCGATCTTCCACTCGATCGGCAGGCCGTGGCAGTCCCAGCCGGGAACGTAGTTGGCATCGTGCCCCAGCGCCCCCTGGCTGCGGACGATCACGTCCTTCAGGATCTTGTTCAGGGCCGTGCCGATGTGGATGTTGCCGTTGGCGTAGGGCGGGCCGTCGTGCAGCACGAATTTCGGCCGCCCGGCCGAGGCCTGCCGGATCTTGTTGTAGAGGCCGATCCGCGCCCAGCGCTCCAGCAGCAGCGGCTCCCGCGTGGGGAGCCCGGCGCGCATCGGGAACTCGGTGCTCGGCAGGAACAGGGTCTTGGAATAGTCGCGGGCCGGCGCGGCGGGCGCGTTCGTGTCGGGGGTGGTCATCGGGTCTCGCAGGGTCGGGCGGTCGGGCCGGCGCGGCGCCGGCGGGCGGAGTCAGGATCCCGGCCTTCCGCGGGGCCCTGCCGCGTCGTGCGCGGGCAAGCCCTCAGGCGGCGGCCGGGCTTGTAATTCGCCGGGCGCCCGGCACGGCGCGCGAGGTGCGGTGAGCGTGCATCGGGCCTCTCTAGCAGCAGGCCCGGGCGGATACCAGCGGGGCGTCGTCCGCGAAGACGCCCGGCCCCGTGCAACGAATTCCGTCGGCGGTCGTTCGGAGCGCACGGAGCCGATGTCCGGCTACGCTTCAGGAGGAACTCCCGTGAGACACTCCCTCAGAACCGTCCTTCTCGCCGTCACCCTCGCCGGCGGCGCCCTGTCCGCCTCCCTTCCCGCCCAGGCCCAGGGCCTCGTCGGCGGCGTGCGGCGCGGCGCGTCCGAGGGCGACCGGGTCGGCGGCCCCATCGGGGGCGTGGTCGGCGGAGCGGTGGGCGGTGCCGTCGGCACGGTCAACGGCGCCCTCGGGATCGATCCCGGCCGCCGCGCCTACCGCACCGACATGCGCTCCCGCCGGCACTACCGCCGGGCGCACCGGCGCCATTACCGCTAGGGCATCGATCCAGACGGAGGCGTCAGCCGAAGCTGGAAAATTGATGCAAGGACAGAAGC
>JAKONI010000347.1 GCA_022702015.1 Beijerinckiaceae bacterium
ACAGGCCGAGGCCGAAACCGCTGGCGGCGTTGAGGTTGCGGGAGCGGTCGCCCCGGACGAAGGGCTGGAGCATCGCCTCCCGCTCCGCCTCGGGGATGCCCGGGCCGGAATCGATGACGCGGACCCGTACTCCCCGGGGGGAGCCTTCCATGATCAGGCGCGCCTGCCCGCCATACTTCACCGCATTGTCCACGAGGTTGGTGAAGGCCCGCAGCAGCTCGTCGGGATGGCCGCGGACGAGGACGTGGCGGCTCCGCTCCACGCTCACCGGGGCGCCGATGTCGGAGAAGCCGTCGCAGACGGTCTGCACCACCGAGGCGAGGTCCACGAGGCCGTGATTGCCGGCATCGCGGATCTGCCCGTCGCGGACGAAGGACAGGGCCGCCTCCACGAGGCCGTTCATCTGGTCGAGGTCGCGCAGCGTGGCCGCCCGCGCCCCCTCGTCCTCCACGAACTCGGCGCGCAGGCGCAGCCGGGTGATCGGCGTGCGCAGATCGTGGCTGATGGCGGCCAGCATCTGCGTGCGGTCGTCGATGAGCCGGCGCACCCGGGAGCGCATCCGGTCGAGGGCGCGGGAGACGGCCAGCACCTCCTCCGGCCCGGCTTCCGGCAGGGCGACGTGGTCGTCCCGGGTGCCGAAGGCCTCCGCCGCCCCGGCGAGGCGGGCCAGCGGCGCCGTCAGCGCCCGCGTCGCCCAGACGCAGAGCAGGGCCAGGGTCAGGGCCAGGAACACCACGGTGAAGATCAGGGCGCCCTGCCGGGGCGGGCGCAGGGGATCGTCGGCCAGGGTGGCGCGCAGCATCGCGCCGTTCGGCGTGCTGATGCCGAGGTACAGGTGCTCGCCGGCCTCCATGGGCCGCAGGCTCACCACGGTGATGGGGCGCCCGGCGGCGGCGCGCAGGCGCCGGACGACCGCGCTCTCCGGGACCGGGCCCGTGCCCCCGGAGGTCTGGCCGTCCCAGCCGGCGATCTCGATGAGCGGCAGGGAGCGGGCGCCGGCGGCGATGATCGCGGGCCGCACCGCCGGGTCGGCGGCGTCGAGCAGCCGGGCGACCACGCCCACCCGGGCGGCGGCGACCCCCGGCAGGGTATCGGGGTTCTGCGGCTCGTGCAGGAGGAAGAAGGCGGCGGTGGCGACCCCATGGGCCACCGCGATGCCGGCCACCACGAGGAGCGCGATCTGCCCGGCGATGCTGCGCGGGCGCAGCCGGGCCCGCAGGGCCGCGAAGGGGGTCATGACCGGGTGACGTCGGGGGTGAAGAGGTAGCCCCCCGAGCGGATGGTGCGGATGTATTCGGGGTTGCGCGTGTCCCGCTCGATCTTCTGGCGGATGCGCGAGACCAGCACGTCGATGCTGCGCTCGAAGGGGCCGGCGGCCCGCCCCTGCGTGAGGTCGAGGAGCTGGTCCCGGGATAGGACCCGCCCCGGTCGCTGGCAGAGGGCGTGGAGCAGATCGAACTCCGCCCCGGTGATCGCCACCCGCGCGCCCTCGGGGCTGGAGAGCTGGCGCAGCGCCACGTCCAGCGTCCAGCCGGCGAAGTGGAGCCGCTTGCGCTCGTCGGCGTCCGGCGCCTCGGCGCCGACCCGGCGCAGGATCGCCCGGATCCGGGCCAGGAGTTCCCGGGGGTTGAAGGGCTTGGCGAGGTAGTCGTCCGCCCCGAGTTCGAGGCCGAGGATGCGGTCGACCTCCTCCGACTTCGCCGTGAGGATCAGGATCGGGACCTGCGAGGTCTGGCGCAGGCGCCGGCACAGGGTCAGCCCGTCCTCCCCCGGCAGCATCAGGTCGAGGACGATGAGGTCGATCCGCCCCTCGGACAGGGCCTTGTCCATCTCCCGCCCGTCGCCGGCCAGGGTCACCCGGCAGTCGTTCCCGCGCAGATAGCGGGCCACGAGGGCGGAAATCTCCCGGTCGTCCTCGACCACCAGGATATGCGGCGTTGCGGCTGCGGTCATCGCGCGGGGTTCGAGGGTCGGATCGGCCAGCGTCATCGCCGGAGTATGCCCGCAGCGGGCGAATATTCGAAGATCCCGCCGGGAACCATTTTGTAAACCGGTGTTTCTCTCGCCGTGCCCGTGCGGATGCCGGGGCGGCCGCCACCCGTGCGGCGAATCGTCGAGCCGGACTCCACGGGCCTCCGTCCCCGGCTACCTGAACCCCATGAGCGCCCCCTGCCCCCGGGCATGGCCTATGCATCTGGAAGGCCCGTGTCGAAGCCCATCAGCGACTACGCCCTCGTCGGCGACACCCATTCCTGCGCGCTGATCGCCCGCGACGGCTCGGTCGACTGGCTGTGCTGGCCGCGCCACGATTCCCCCGCCCTGTTCCTCAAGCTCCTCGACGACGACAAGGGCGGGTCCTGCGCGGTCGCGTTCGCGGACCTCGCATCCACCACCCGGCGCTACCGGCCCGACACCAACATCCTCGAGACCACCTTCGAGACCGCCACCGGCCGGGCGCGGCTCATCGATGTGATGCCGGTGAACCCCCCCGCCCCGGAGCCCGAGGAGGGGCCGGACGGTGAGGGCGAGAGCCGGCTTATCCGGCTCCTCACCTGCGAGGAGGGGACGGTGCGGGGCCGCTTCACCGTGCGCCCGACCTTCGACTACGCCCGCCGGCCCTGCACCCCGGAGACGGATGCGGGCTCCGTCCTGTTCGAGGCGGGGGATTGGCGCCTGCGGGTCAACGCCGAGCCCTGCCCACGGATCGAGGGCGACACCGCCGAGGTCGCCTTCACCCTCGCGGCGGGGGAGACCGCCTACCTCGTCCTCACCCATGGCGAGGATTCCGAGGGGGCGGGCATCGACGACCTCGCCGGGGCGGAACGCCGGATCGCGGCGACCGAGGGGTACTGGCGGCGCTGGAGCGACCGCTGCACCTATCGCGGCCCCTACCGGGAGGCGGTGCTGCGCTCGGCCCTGTGCCTGAAGTTGCTGACCTACTCGCCCTCCGGGGGAATCGTGGCGGCGGCCACCGCCGGGCTCCCCGAGGCGGTGCCGGGCAACCGCAACTTCGACTACCGCTTCACCTGGATGCGCGACGCCACCTTCACGGTCACGGCCTTCGTCATGCTGGGCTATGTCCGGGAGGCCTCGGAGTTCCTGCGCTTCCTGCGCGAGCGCGACCCCACCTACGGCCGCGAGACCCGTCTCATGTACGGGGTCAGCGACGACATCCCCCCCGAGGAAGCCCTGACCCATCTCGCCGGCTGGAACGGGGTGGGGCCGGTCCTCATCGGCAACGCCGCCGAGGGGCAGGACCAGCACGACATCTACGGCGAGTTGATCCGCGCCCTGTGCGTCTTCCTCGAGGCGGTGGATTACGACCCGCCGGAGAAGGTCAACGACCGCCTGCCCGAGGTGCTGCACAACCTCACCGCCCGGGCCCTGGAGAACCGGGACGAGCCGGATAGCGGCATCTGGGAACTGCGCACCGGGCCGCGCCAGCAGGTCCACACCAAGGCGATGATCTGGGTGGCCCTCACCGACGCCGCCCGCATCGCCCGGCATATCGAGGGCGTGCCCGCGCAGACCATCGCCGGATGGGAGCAAGCCGCCGCCGAGATCCGCGCCGAGTATCTCGACAAGGGCTGGAGCGAGGCGCAGAACGCCTTCACCGGGGCCTACGGTTCGCACCATCTCGACGCGGCGGTCCTGCGGGCCGCCCTGTTCGGCGCCATCGACGCTTCGGATCCGCGCCTGCGCACGACGCTCGCCGCGATCGAACGAGACCTCGGCGCGGGCCATCTCGGCGCGGGGGACCTGATCTACCGCTACCGCATGGACGACGGGTTCGAGGGGGACGAGGGCGCCTTCACGGCCTGCGCCTTCTGGCGGATCGGCTGCCTCGCCCTCGACGGGCGTACGGGGGAGGCGAAGGCCGCCTTCGAGCGCATGATCGCGCGGGGCAACGACGTCGGGCTGTTCGCCGAGGAGATCGACCCGGCCACCGGGGAGCAGCGGGGCAACACCCCCCAGGGCTTCTCGCACATGGCCCTCATCAACGCCGCCCTGCGCCTCGACGCCTCCATCGACAAGTACGGCCTCGTCGCGGAGGACCCCGTCGAGCCCGAACGGCGGGCGGCGGAGTAAGCCGGATCGCAGGTCAACGATAGCGGTCTTCAGTCGATAAGACCGCTTTTATAGAAATATCCGGCGGGTCTTGAATCCGCCATAAGGCGGTACGATCTGTGGTTTGCGCCTGCGGTTGGGCGCTCTACGGAGAAGATCATGCCGCACAACGAGACCGTTGCCCTCTCGGGCACCATTCAACACGTTTTTGCCCATCGGTTCACCCTCGACGCCGAGGGAACCACCCACTTGGCCGACCTCGGACCGAAGGGGGCCGATGCGTTCCCGCTCTCGGCCGGGTTGGCCGTGACCCTGGAGGGGGAACGTCGCCCCTCCGAGATCAAGGTCACGCGGATCGCCTCGGACGGGCGTGAGCCTGTGCTGATCGCCCACAAGAAGCCCCAGCACGCCCCCGGGCACGTCCATGCGGACGGGCCGGCGGATCCTGACCTCGCCCTCGCGGCGGTGGGCAAGGCGGGCTGGACCGCCAAGGGTGAGCCGCGCCGCAAGCCGAAGCACTTCGAGATCCTCGCCCGCCAGGATGACGGCGAGTGGACCGAACTACACGTCGACTTCGGTGGGACGATCTACAAGCGCAAGACCGCCGACACCGCGAAGTGGGCCGAGGCCGCTTAACCTTCGAGGGTAGGGCCAAGACGAGAGTTGGGTGGGGTTGCCTTCGGGCGACCCCACCTTTCAGCCGTCAGACGCCGATGCGCGCGGCGCCCTTCTCGGCCGCCTGGGCGATGCTGTCACCCTCTCGCAGGCTCATGGCGATGGCCGTGGAGGCATCGTCGACGACCTCCATCCGCCGTTCCCCATATTCGTAGGCCGAGGAGCCCAGACGGCTGAGCTTGCGGTGGAACGCGGCCGGATGCGCCTGGTCCATCCGGCGTTTCAAAAGGGCGACCGCCGCGCGGTAGTCGCGCTCGAACGCCTCGGCCTCGTGACCCCTCGCCCCGGCGAAGGCCCCGTCCTCCCGGGCGGCGGCCTCCTGGCGCATCGCCTCCCCCGGACGCTGGCGCAGGCCGAGCCGCCGCAGGACCCGTTCCACCCGTCGCATGACCGCCGACAAGATCCTGCGCATTCAGAGCTTGATGGGGGGCGAGCGTCGGTTCGGCCGGGGGGCCGGGCGGGCGGGCTGCTTGAGCGTGAGATCCGGCTTGCCCACGAAGACGCGCATCAGGCGCTCCTGGAAATGCTGGGGCGACACCGGTTGAGACGAGCCGGGATCGGGCGTGCGCGTCATCGGAACCCCAAAGTGCCGCCCGATGCGCGAAAGCGCGCAGCGGGATGGGTGCGATATGGTGGCGTTTCGCAGAATAGCGAGCATTTCCCCGTAGATAGGCTGCTTTTCTTCCTGGCTTGCCAAATCTCGTGGGGAGGTTTATCGTTCATACATCGGTACGTACTCGGATGTTTTGGGCCGTAACGCCTTCGCAGGGCGGTTCTC
>JAKONI010000350.1 GCA_022702015.1 Beijerinckiaceae bacterium
TCCGAACCGATGGCGGCCCCCAGCGCCTGACCCTGACGGGACCGCTCGCCGGGCTCGATCCGGCGGAGGTCATCGACGTGTCCGCCCTCGCCCGCGCCATCGAGGCGGCCGGGCGGGGCATTCCGGGATTGCCGGCGAAGACGCTGGTCGCGGTGGACATGCCGCTGGCGGAGGCGGATCTCTCGATCGCCGCCCTCGACGCGGGGACCGTCGCCATCTCCCTCGCCGGGGGGGACAGGGCGGGCTTTCCCTGTCCCCTGGGGGAAGCCGTCTTCCGCGTCGCCGGCCTCCTCGGGGGCTTCGCCCGGAGCGGCAAGAGGCGCATCCGGGATCTGACGGCGGACGAGCGTGGCGCTATCCTTCGACGCGCGGGCTTGCCGGATCACCCCTCTCCCACTCCCGCCGCGCAGGATGACCTCGCCCACGGGATGTCGGGGGAAGGTGGGTCGCTCGCACCGGGTCCCTCCGTGCACAGCGGCCTGACCGTTCTTGCCCTCGATGCCCCGTTCGGTCGCTGCACCGTCGACGCCTGGGACCACCTCATCCGCGTCGCGCAGGAGTTCGGCGCCCGCGACATCCGCCTGTCCCCCACGCGCGGCGTCGTCCTGGTGCCGACACGACCGGAAGGGGTGGCCGCACACCTCCCCGCCTTCGCGGCGGACTTCATCACGACGGCGGACGACCCCCGCCGGGCGGTCGCGGCCTGCACCGGCGCCCCGGCCTGCGCTTCGGGAACCACCCCGACGCTCCGCGACGCCTCCCGCCTCGCGGAGGCCTTCCGACCCTTCGCGGCGCGGGGCCTCGTCGCCCACGTCTCGGGTTGCGCCAAGGGCTGCGCCCGGCCGGGCCCGGCCGATCTCACCCTCGTCGGCCGGGACGGCACCTATGACATCGTCGTCGCCGGAAGCCCCGGCGATCCCCCGTTACTGAATATCCCTATCGACGTGACCCTGGAGCAGTTAGGACGGGCGGCAACAGTCGGGCTTGCCGCCGCCTTCGCGCGGGCCGCCATCGACGGGGGGAAGAACCGGAGACCCGCATGAGCGCGAGCCCCAACGTCCTGCGCCCGCAGACCTCGCGCTACGAGTATGTCCGCGACGGCGGCGCGATCTACGCCAAATCCTTCGCGATCATCCGGGGCGAGGCCGACCTTGCCCGGTGGTCCGGGGCCGCCGAGCGCTGCGTCGTGCGCATGATCCACGCCTGCGGCATGACCGACCTGCCCCGTGACGTGGAGATGTCCGAGGGCTTCGCGGAGGCCGGCGTGGCGGCGCTGAAAGCGGGCGCGCCGATTCTGTGCGACGTGCACATGGTCGCCGACGGCGTGACCCGCGCCCGCCTCCCCGCCGACAACAAGGTGATCTGCACCCTGCGCGACCCCCGCGTCGCGGAGATGGCGCGGAGCCAAGGCACCACCCGCTCGGCCGCCGCGATGGAATTGTGGCGCGAGGTGCTGCCCGGCAGCGTCGTGGCGGTGGGCAACGCGCCGACCTCCCTGTTCCGGCTCCTCGAACTCCTGGACGAGGGTGTTGCGCCGCCCGCCGCCGTGGTCGGCATTCCCGTGGGGTTCGTGGGCGCGGCGGAATCGAAGGAGGCCCTGGCCCGCGATGGCCGGGTGCCCTTCGTGGTGGTCCACGGGCGCCGGGGCGGCAGCGCCATGGCGGCGGCGGCGGTGAATGCCCTCGCCAGCGAGGTCGAGTGATGGACGGGCGGATGCCCTTCGAGGGCGAGACCGAGGACGTGGCGCGGGGGGCCACCACCGGCACGCTCTACGGCGTCGGCATGGGCCCGGGCGACCCGGATCTGCTGACCGTGAAGGCCCGGCGGATCCTGGAGCGGGCCCCGGTGCTCGTCCACTTCTGCAAGCAGGGCAAGCGCGGCAACGCCCGGGGCATCGCCGACGCGATCCTGCGCGACCCCGAGCGGGAGATGGCGCTGGCCTATCCCTACACCACCGAGCTTCACCCGGAGCACCCTGACTACGTGGCCGCCTTGGCCGCCTTCTACGACGAGGCGTCGGAGAAACTCGCCGGGCACCTCGAGGCCGGGCGCGACGTGGCGATCCTCTCCGAGGGCGATCCGTTCTTCTACGGATCCTTCATGCATCTGTGGCGACGGCTGAAGAACCGCTTCCCGGTGGACGTGATCCCCGGCGTCACCGGCATGTCCGGCTGCTGGACGCGGGCCGGCACGCCGATCACCTGGGGCGACGACGTGCTCACCGTCCTGCCCGCCACCCTGCCCTTGGCCACCCTCGTCGAACGCTTGCGCGGCACCGACGCCGCCGTGGTGATGAAGCTCGGACGGCACCTGCCGAAGGTGCGCGCCGCGCTGACCGAGGCGGGGCTCCTGGCGCGGGCGATCTATGTGGAGCGCGGCACCATGGCCGGCGAGCGGGTGATCCCCCTGGAGGTCAAGGGCGACGACGAGGCGCCTTACTTCTCCATGGTGCTGGTGCCCGGCGAGGGACGCCGCCCGTGACCGGCGGTGTGGCTATCGTGGGGCTCGGACCCGGCGACCCCACCCTGCTGACCGAATCCGCCCGGAACGCCCTCGACCGGGCCCAGGACCTGATCGGCTACTTCCCCTACGTCGCCCGCGTGCCGGAGCGCGAAGGGCTGGTGCGCCATGCCAGCGATAACCGGGTCGAGGTGGACCGCGCCCGCCATGCCCTCACGCTGGCCGCCTCCGGCCGGCGTGTCGCCGTGGTGTCGGGGGGCGATCCCGGCGTGTTCGCCATGGCGGCGGCGGTGTTCGAGGCGGTGGAGCATGGGGAGCCCGGCTGGCGCGACCTCGCCATCACCGTCGAGCCCGGCATCACCGCCATGCTCGCCGCCGCCGCCCGGCTGGGGGCGCCGCTGGGCGGGGATTTCTGCGCCCTGTCCCTCTCCGACAACCTCAAGCCCTGGCCGGTCGTGACCGCCCGGCTGGAGGCGGTGCTGCGGGCCGACCTCGTGATCGCCCTCTACAACCCGATCTCCTCCGCCCGGCCGTGGCAGCTCGGCGCCGCCTTCGCCCTTGCCGCGACCGTTCGCGCCCCCGACACGCCGGTGATGTTCGCCCGCGCGATCAGCCGCCCGGACGAGGCGATCCGCGTGACGACGCTGGCCGAGGCGGCCGGCGCCCCCGCCGACATGGCGACGGTGGTCATCATCGGTGCCTCCGGGACGCGGCTGATCTCCCGCGAGGGCCGGACGCCGTTCGTCTACACCCTGCGCAGCGTGGCGTCCGCCCCGTGAGCGCCCGGCGGCACCGGATGTCCGAGCCAGCCGAGCGCCCCCCCGGCATCGGGCACGCCCGGCACCTCCGGTTTGACCGGGCGGCGGACCATCACCACCGGCAGGCCGAGGCGGCGGGCGGCGAGGATCTTGCCGGAGGTCGCCGTGCCGCCCGCATTCTTGCTCACCACCACCTCGATCCCCGCCTCGCGCATCAGCGCCGCCTCGGCCGCCGCGTCGAAGGGGCCGCGCGCCGTGATGGCGGCGAGGCGCGGCACCGGCAGGGCATCGTCCAGGGGCTCGATGCTCCGCACGACGTAGGCGTGATGGGGGGCGGCGGCGAAGGCCGAGACCTCCTGCCGGCCGATGGTCAGGAAGACCCGGCGCGGAACCGGCCCGAGGGCCTCGGCCGCCGCCGCCATGTCGTCCACCTCGGTCCAGCAATCCCCCTCCCCCGCCACCCAGGCCGGGCGGCGGATCGCGAGGAGCGGCACCTCCGCCTCGGTGGCGGCCCGGGCCGCGTTGGCCGACATCCGGGCGGCGAAGGGATGGGTGGCGTCGATGAGGCGCGCGATTCCCTCGTCGCGGAGATAGCGCGCCAAGCCCTCGGCGCCGCCGAAGCCGCCGACCCGCACCGGGATGGGGCTCGCGGCCGGCGCCCGGGTGCGGCCGGCGAGGGAGAGGATGGGCGCGAACGCCCGGTTCCCCGCCAGGGCCGTCACGAGGGCGGTGGCCTCGGTCGTTCCGCCGAGGATGAGCAGGCGCGGGGCGCGATCGGACATGGCCGCCTTGTCACCCCCTGAACGCCCCCTGTCGAGCCGCTGGCTGACGATCGTCGGGATCGGCGAGGACGGGCGCGCGGGCCTCTCCCCGGCCGCCGCCGCCGCCCTCGACGCGGCGGAGGTGGTCTATGGCGGCCGACGACACCTCGGGTTGGCCGGGCCGCTCGCCGCCGAGACCCGGCCCTGGCCGAGCCCGATCCACGACGCCTATCCCGGCCTCCTCGCCCGGCGGGGCCGCCCGACCTGCCTGCTCGCCACCGGCGACCCGTTCCATTACGGCATCGGCGCCGAGATCGCCCGGCTCATCCCGGCCGACGAGATCGCCGCCTTTCCGCAGCCCTCAGCCTTCAGCCTCGCCTGCGCCCGCCTCGGTTGGCCGCTGGCCGAATGCGGCCTCGTCACCCTGCATGGGCGGGCGCTGGAGCGGATCGTCCCGCACCTCGCCCCCGGAGCCCGGCTCCTCGTCCTCGCCTGGGACGGCTCGACCGCCGCCGCGCTGGCCCGCCTTCTTGTGAGCAAGGGGTTCGGCGAGACCACGATCACCGTTCTGGAAGCGATGGGCGGCCCTCGCGAGGGCCTCCGCACGGCGCGGGCCGAGGGCTTCGACCTCGACGGGATCGACCCGCTCAACACCCTCGCGCTGGCCGTGGCGGGGCCCGGCTCCGGCCTGCCCCTCGCCCCGGGGCTCGATGACGACCTGTTCGAGAACGACGGGCAGCTCACCAAGGCCGAGATCCGCGCGCTCACCCTCTCCGCGCTCCGGCCGCGCCCCGGCCTCCACCTCTGGGACATCGGCGGCGGCGCCGGCTCCGTCTCCATCGAGTGGATGCTGCGCGCGCCCTCCCTGCGGGCCACCGCCATCGAGGCCCGGCCGGACCGGGCGGAGCGGATCCGGCGCAACGCCCTCTCCCTCGGCGTTCCCGATCTGGCCGTCGTCCTCGGGCGTGCCCCCGCCGCCCTCGACGGCCTGCCGCCGCCGGACGCCGTCTTCATCGGCGGGGGCGTCTCCGAGCCCGGCCTCCTCGACCGGGCCATGGCGGCGCTGCCCCCCGGCGGACGGCTGGTGGCGAATGCCGTGACCCTCGAAGGCGAGGCCGCCCTCCTCGCCGCCTACGCCGCCCGGGGGGGTCTCCTGCGCCGCTACGGGATCGCCCGGGCCGCGCCGGTGGGCCATCTCCAGGGCTGGCGGACGGCGATGCCCGTCACCCAATGGGCCTGGACGAAACCGTGACGGCCTTGCCCGCCGGGCGCCTCGTCGCCGGCATCGGCTTCCGGCGCGGGGCCACGGCCCTGGAGATCGCCGCGCTGCTCCACCGGGCGCTGGCGCTAGCGGGAGCGGACGCCGGCGACCTGCGGGGGATCGCCACCGCCCTCGACCGGGCGGACGAGCCCGCGATCCGTGAGGCGGCGGCCGGCTTCGGCCTCGTACCCACCGGGATCGACCGCGACATGCTGACCGCGCAGGACGCGCGCGTTCCCACCCGTTCGGCGCGGATCGTCGCGATGCGGGGCGTCGGCTCCCTCTGCGAGGCGGCGGCCCTGGCCGGCGCCGGGGCGGGGGGGCATCTCGCCCTGGCGCGGATGGCGGTGGGGAGCGTCACTTGCGCCCTGGCTTTCGGCCCGGAAACCCACGACAAGCCTGAAGGATGACGGTCCATTTCATCGGTGCCGGCCCCGGCGCGGCCGACCTGCTTACCCTCCGGGGGCGCGACCGCCTCGCCGCCTGCCCGGTCTGCCTGTACGCGGGCTCCCTCGTCGCGCCGGAGATCCTGGGCTGGTGCCCGGAGGGCGCGCGGATCATCGACACCGCCCCGCTCTCCCTCGACGCGATCATGACCGAGATCGAGTCCGCCCACGCCGAGGGGCACGACGTGGCGCGCCTGCATTCCGGCGACCTCTCGATCTGGAGCGCGCTGGCGGAGCAACTCCGGCGCCTCGATCGCCTCGCCATCCCCTACACGATCACCCCCGGCGTTCCCGCCTTCGCGGCGGCGGCGGCGACCCTGGGACGGGAACTGACCGTGCCAGGCCTCGCCCAGTCGGTGGTGCTGACCCGGACCTCAGGCCGGGCGAGCCCCATGCCGGAGCGGGAGCGGCTGGCGTCCTTCGCCGCCACCGGCGCCACGCTGGCGATCCATCTCTCGATCCACGCGGTGGAGCAGGTGGCGGCGGAACTCCTGCCGTTTTACGGACCGGACTGTCCTTCGACAGTAGTCTTCCGGGCGACATGGCCAGACGAGACCGTCGTCAGCGCGCCGCTCGGGCAAATTGCGCAACTTGCGGTCGAGGCAAAATTCGAGCGGACGGCGATTATTTTCGTCGGCCCGGCGCTCGACCCCCACGGATTCCGCGAAAGCGCGCTCTATTCTGCCGACTACGACCGCCGGTTTAGACCGAACGGAGCGGTGGGGCGACCCGGGGGGGATGCGGCATGACCGCGCCCGGCCTCCTCATCGCGGCCCCGCGCTCCGGCTCGGGCAAGACCACCGTGACGCTGGCGGTGATGCGGGCGCTCCGGCGGCGGGGGATGCGGATCCGGGGCGCGAAATGCGGGCCGGACTATATCGATCCGGCCTTTCACCAAGCCGCGACGGGGGCGCCGAGCTTCAACCTCGACAGCTTCGCCATGGGCCCGTCGCTCCTCGACAACCTCGCCGAGGCGTCCCTGAGGGATGTGGATCTCCTCGTCGCCGAGGGATCCATGGGCCTGTTCGACGGCGTGCGCGCCGCCGAGAACCGCTCCGGCGCGAATGCCGACATCGCCGCGCGCTACGGCTGGCCTGTGGTGCTGGTGGTGGACGTATCGGGGGCGGCCCAATCGGTGGCGGCCGTCGCCCTGGGCTGCCGGTCCTATGATCCCCGGATCCGGTTGGCCGGGGTCATCCTCAACAAGGTCGGCAGCGCCCGCCATCGCCGCCTCGTCGAAGCGGGGATGGAGCGGGTGGGGATCCCGGTTCTGGGGGTCCTTTCCCGCGATGCCGCCCTTGTGCTGCCGGAACGGCATCTCGGCCTCGTCCAGGCCGGCGAGACGGCCGACCTCGATGCCCGGCTCGAACGCTTGGCGGACCTCGCCGAGGTCAGCATCGATCTGGATGCGCTGGTGGCGGTCGCGGGCGGCACCGGTCCGTCCCCCGCCCCGGCGGGACAGGGTGTGCGGCCCCCGGGTCAGCGAATCGCCATCGCGCAGGACGCGGCGTTCAGCTTCCTGTACCCGCATATGGCGGCGAGTTGGCGGAGCGCCGGGGCGGAGCTCAAGCCGTTCTCACCGCTGGCGGACGAGCCTCCGCCCGGGGAGTGCGATGCGTGCTGGCTCCCCGGAGGCTATCCCGAACTCCATGCCGGGGCCCTGGCCGCCGCCGACCGATTTCGCGAAGGGATGCGCGCCTTCGCCCGGCATCGCCCCGTCCATGGGGAGTGCGGCGGCTACATGGTTCTGGGTGAGGTGCTGGAGGACGCGGCCGGGACGGCCCATCCCATGCTCGGCCTTCTCCCCGTGGCGACATCCTACCGGAAACGGAAGCTCCACCTCGGCTACCGGGTGGCGCGCCTTGCCGGGGATTGCTCCCTCGGCCGGCATGGGGACGGGCTCGTCGGCCACGAGTTCCACTATGCCACCGAATTGTCGCCGCCGCCCGGAGAGGGGACGGCGTTCGCCACGATCACCGATGCGGAGGGCACCGATCTCGGCCTCGCCGGCCACCGGCTGGGGGCGGTGACCGGGAGCTTTTTCCATCTCATCGCGGCCGGGGGATGACATGGCGGGCGCCAACGTCACTCCGAAGGCCGGATGCACGCCTTCAGCTGTGCGTGACAACCTCCGGGGTGTTCAGGCGAAGATGCGCCAGCCGGGCGGCGCTGCGCACGAGGGCCAGCACGTCGCGGCGCATCTGGTCGTCCTCGATCTGCGTGTAGGCCCGGAGGAGTTCCACGGCGCCCTGCGCGTTGAGGAATCCGAAGACGTCCTCCTGCGGGCTGTCGGGGTTGTTCGAATCCTCGAAGAAGGCCGAGACCGGAACCTCGAGCAGTCGAGCGATTTCGCGCAATCGGCCCGCGCCGACGCGGTTCTGCCCCTTCTCGTACTTCTGAACCTGCTGGAACGTGACCCCGACGGCGGTGCCCAGGGCCGTCTGGCTCAAGCCGCGGGCCTTTCGCAGCGCTGTGATGCGCAGGCCCACCAAGCGATCCACGTCGGTCGTCTGCTTCGGCATCAGCGACGTCACGGAACTCTTGGTCGCGGCGGGCGCAGCCTTGACGGTAAGATCCATCACCTTTTCCCCCTCATTACTGCCCACTCTTCCAGCCCCCTCTGGTCAAAATGCCCGTCCGGCCGTGTCCAGCCTGATGAGCGAACCGCGCCGATGCGCCGTTTCCATGTACCCTGATACCAATTCTATGGGTTTTGCAAGTCGCGCCATGCACCCTGTGGTTTAATAGGCATGTTCGGCGCTCGTTTTATGCTAGTTTGTGAATATTAGTTCAGCGAAGTCAGTAGATCAGAAAGTTAAAGACAATGACTTAAAAAACAGCTTGCTGCCCGATTTTCCACAAATGTCAATACTTCGCAAACATTTGCGAAACTACAAAGAAAGGAATCCGCTCATGTTTATCGCAATGAACCGCTTCAAGGTGGTGAAGGACTTAACGGATGACTTCGAGGCTGTTTGGCTCGGGCGGGATAGCCACTTGAGCGAAATGGACGGCTTCGTGGAGTTCCATCTGCTGCGTGGTCCGGAGGCCGAGGATCACGTCCTTTATGCCTCCCACACGGTCTGGCGGTCCCGCGCCGATTTCGAGGCATGGACCCGCTCCGAGCAGTTCCGCAAAGCCCATAGCCGCGCCCCGTCGACTCGTCCCCTCTATCAAGGGCATCCGCAGTTCGAGGGCTTCGAATCCATCGGCTGAGGCCCGCGAAATCTTCATCGAACGGGGCCCGGCGAGATCCTGCCCGCCGGGCCCCGGGTCCCGCGCCCTCCGCCCTTCTCGGCCCTCGCGGGGACGCCCTCGATCCGCGGCCGATCGGAAGTCACCTTGATCGTTGAGGTATGATGCCCGGTGATGCACCCGGACGCGTCCGCGCGCCCGGATCTCGGCCGGCTAGCCATCCGGCGACGCCCCGTGCGGAAAGCCGAAGGCCGTAAAACGCCGGTCCGCCACGGTCGTAGGCTGACCTCACAAGATTAACGCGAAGTAAGTAATCACCGGAAATTGCGGCACGCCGGATACCGCCCTATCCAGCGCATGGCTGATTTCGGTCCGATTCGGGCCGGGCAAGCCTTATAAATGACGCGATGAAGACAGAAATCGCTTCGAGGGCGATATCCGGCCCAACGGAGCGAATACGGGGGGCAACTGCCAAACATTCGGGTCCGCGATTTGCTGGTCGTCATGGCAACGACCGCGACCGGGACCTTTGCCGTGTCGCGGCGAAACACAGTCCGGTCGGGATGGGACAGGCACGACAATGTTTCAGGAGCGAGTCTCGCATCCGTACCAGTCTTTCCCGCTTGCGGTCCCACGCCGCCGACGGGTGTGGGCGGCGCTGCTGCCCCAGCGGGGGCGGGCCCTCATGCGGGCGATGCTCTCCGTCTCCGCCGCCCTGGCCGACCTCGGGGCCATCGCGGGGGTGACGCTGGCGAGCGAACTCGCCTACCACCTCGCCTTCTCCCAGGACGACGCCTGGCCCGCCGAAACCCGGGGCCTGCAGGTCACCGCCCTCCTCAGCCTCATCATCGTGACCACCAACGCGCTGCGCGGTGAATACGCCCTCGATCGCCTCCTCACGGGCCGGGCGACGCTCAAGCGCGTGGTTTCCCTCTGGTTCATCGCCTGGGCGGTCGTGCTGGTGATCGGCTTCCTCACGAAGACGACGACGGACTATTCGCGCCTCGTCTCCATCGCGGTCTTCGTCGCCGGCCTTCCGACACTGTTCGTCAGCCGCCTCGCGGTCCTCCGCCTGATCGGCCGGAGTCTCGATCCGGCGTCGCCCACCGTGAGCCGGGTCCACCTCGTCGGGTACGAGGAGGATATCCAGAACTTCTACGCGAGCAGTCAGGCCCGGGGTCCCGGCCTGCGCGTGGTCGGCACCAGCTACCTGCGCCGCACCGACGCCCTCGCCGACGCGGTCGCCCGGCGCGACCAGCTCCAGGAGGACCTGGACCTCGCGGTGTCGGTGGTGCGGTTCCTGCGCCCGGACGACGTCTTCGTCCTCGTCCCCTGGGCGGACGCCGCCGAGGTGGAGCGTTGCATCGATGCCTTCCTCCGGGTGCCGGCGGCGCTTCACCTGCGGCCGGGCACGGTGCTCGACCGCTTCCCCGACATGCAGGTCACGCGGGTGGGCCGGATCTCCGGCATCAACGTCGGCCGGCGGCCCCTCGGCCTCGGCGAGATCGTCCTGAAGCGCTGCTTCGACATGGCGGTGGCGCTCCTGGCCCTCTTCGCCCTGATGCCGCTGCTGGCCCTCGTCGCCGTGGCGATCAAGCTCGACAGCCCCGGCCCGGTCTTCTTCCGGCAGCGGCGCTACGGCTTCAACCAGCAGCCCTTCGACGTCTACAAGTTCCGCTCCATGAAGGCGGAGCGCAGCGTGGCGTTCAAGCAGGCGACGCGCAACGACAGCCGCATCACCCGGGTCGGCGCCGTGCTGCGCAAGACCAACATCGACGAGCTGCCGCAATTGCTGAACGTCGTGCTCGGGGAGATGTCCCTGGTCGGTCCCCGCCCGCACGCCCTGGCGCATGACCGCAGCTTCGAGCGGCGGATCGCCCTCTACGCCCGCCGGCACAACGTGAAGCCGGGCATCACCGGCTGGGCGCAGGTGAACGGCCTGCGCGGCGAGACCCTCACCGATCAGGCCATGTCGGCCCGCGTCGAGCACGATCTCCACTACATCGACAACTGGTCGATCTGGCTCGACATCCAGATCATGATCCTCACGGTCGTCTCCCGCCGCGCCTACCGCAACGCATTCTGAGGCGCCGCCCCCCCGCGCGGTGGCTTGCGTTCCCGGGGCGTCCCGGCCATATAGCCGGCGGGGGGTTGGCGGGGGACGTTTCACTCGCCAACCGGGTCAGATCCGGAAGGAAGCAGCCCTAACGAGACCGAGCGGGTCTCTGTCCAGCCTCCCACCTTCCCCGCAGGGCGCGGCACCCGAACCCGACACGTCATGGACGCTCCGACCGGCACGCCTGACGACGAGCCGGGGTT
>JAKONI010000371.1 GCA_022702015.1 Beijerinckiaceae bacterium
GCCCCCGGGAAGGTCGCATCGTTGACCGCCTCCAGGGTGAGGGGCTTTGCCCCGCCCTCGCCCGCCGGTCCGGCGAGGGAGGGGCTCGCGGCGGCCATCGCCGCGATGGCCACGGAAACCTTCAGCCACGTCGTGACCATCGCCTTGCCGTCCCCGATAAGTATCCCGGTGCCCTCAAGCTTTCGATGCGGCGGTCCGTTCCCTCACCGCGTGGTCGCACCGGTCATTCCGGTGGCGCCGGTCATTCGCAAAGCCGGTGCCCGGCGGACCGCTCACGCTGGTCGAGGTGGAAGTGGTTGGCGTGGGCGGCGTTCGATCCGGGGCCGAGGACCGTGCGGAAGAAGCCGCAGGCGCTCGCCCGGGTGGCCTTCAGGAAGGCGATCTCCTCCGGGTCGGCGGGCGTCTCCCGGACGACCAGGGCGGCCCGCCCGGCGACCGTGAAGCTCATGACATCGACGGCGTTGGCGAAGGCGTGCTCGCTGAGTTTGGCATCGACGTCGTGGTTCTGGCCCCGGCAGACATAGGAGCCGCCGAGGTCGAGGCTTGTGAGGGGCTGGGCGAAACTCCGCTGTGCGGCCACCTGCACCTCCGTCGCCCATCGGGCCAGGGCTTCCGCCGTGCGGCAGGTGAGGGTCGCGGCGGGCTTGAGGGCGACCCCGTCCGCCAAAGCCGTGACCTTCAACGGCAGGGGCGCCGTGCACTGCCCCTCCGCGATGGCCGGCAGGGGCTCGAACGACGCGCCGAGACGCTTGAGCCGGATCCGGCAGGCCTCGTCGTCGGGGGCGGCCACCTTCAGGGCCAAAGCCGCCTCCCCCGACAGGTCGGCGGGCCGTTCCGGCGGGGTGGGGGGCGGCACCGGCATCGCGGCGGCGGGTTCGGGCTCCGGCTTGGCGGGGGCGGGCGTCAGCTCGGCGGGCCGGGCCGGCGGCACCGGCACGGGCTCCGGCGGTGTCAGCTCGGCGGGGCGCTCGGGGGGCGTCGGCACCGTCCCGGCCGGGATCGACTCCGCGGCGGCGGACAGGGCGGCCCACCCGACGCACAGGCCGACCGCTCTCACGACACCCTTCGACATCCGACCCCGCCGCCCCGCGCCACCCGAAGCTCAACGGGCGAGGCGCCAATCGGATCATTCTCGCCGGCTCAAGCCCCCCGGTTGCCGCCCGCCCCGGATCGGTGGACAACAGCGCCGACGGGTGCAAGGCCGATTCCCCCAGGGACGGCGCCGCACGCACTGGGGACCACGAATGCCCGAGACTCTCGCCGCCGGCCTCGACCGGCTGCCGCAGGACAACCCCTTCTCGGCCGAGCAGTGGGACACGCCCTACGGCCTGCCGCCCTTCGAGCACATCGCGCCCGCGCACTACATGCCGGCCTTCGAGGCGGCGCTGGCCGCGCACGAGGCCGAGATCGCCGCCATCGCCGCCGACCCCGCCCCGGTCAGCTTCGCCAACACGGCGGCGGCCATGGAGCGGGCGGGCCGCGACCTCGATCGGGTCGCCGGGGTCTTCTACAATCTCACCGGTAGCAACACGAACCCCGAGTTGCAGGCGATCGAGCGGGCCATCGGGCCGAAGCTCGCCCGGCACGGCAGCGCGATCTACCTGAATCCGCAACTCTGGGCGCGCCTCTCCGCCGTCGATGCGCGGGCCGAGGGTCTCGGTGCCGAGGAGCTTCGGGTGCTGGAGCGCCTGCGCATCCGCTTCCGCCGCGCCGGCGCCGAACTCGCCCCCGAGGCGAAGGAGCGGATGGCGGCCATCGCGGAGCGCCTCTCCGAACTCGGCACGCGGTTCAGCCAGAACCTCCTGGCCGACGAGAGCGGCTTCACCCTGCCGCTCGACGGCGAGGACGACCTGGCCGGGCTTCCGCCGTTCCTGCGCGACGCCGCCGCGAGCGCCGCCCGCGAGCGAGGGCTGCCGGGGCACATCATCACCCTGTCGCGCTCGCTGATCGAGCCGTTCCTGGTCTTCTCCGCCCGGCGCGACCTGCGCGAGCGTGCCCATCAGGCCTGGATCCACCGGGGCGAGTCCGGTGGGGCGACGGACAACCGGGCGATCATGGCCGAGATCGTGAAGCTGCGCGCCGAGCGGGCCCGGCTCCTCGGCTACGACAGCTACGCCCACTTCAAGCTCGCGGACACGATGGCGGCCACCCCGGACGCCGCCATGGAACTGCTGCGCGACGTCTGGACCCCGGCCCGCGCCCGGGCCCTGTCGGAGCGGGACCGCCTGCAGGCGGTGATCCGCGCGGAGGGGCACGATTTCCCCCTCCGTGCCTCGGACTGGCGGCACTACGCCGAGAAGGTGCGCCGCGCGGAGCACGACCTCGACGAGGGGGAAATCAAGGCCTACCTGCCCCTGGAGCGGATGATCGCGGCGGCCTTCGACACGGCGAGCCGCCTGTTCGGCCTCACCTTCGAGGAATTGAAGGACGTGCCGCGCTACCACCCCGACCTCCGGGTCTGGCGGGTGGGGGATGCGGAGGGCGGCGAGGTCGGCCTGTTCCTGGGCGACTACTTCGCCCGCGCCTCCAAGCATTCGGGCGCCTGGATGAGCGCCTTCCGCTCGCAGGAACGGCTGAACGGCGTGGTGACGCCGATCATCGTCAACGTCATGAACTTCGCCAAGGCGCCGGACGGCCAGCCGACGCTCCTGTCCTTCGACGACGCCCGGACGCTGTTCCACGAGTTCGGCCACGCCCTGCACGGGCTCCTGTCGGACGTCACCTACCCGATGCTGTCCGGCACCTCCGTGTCGAGCGACTTCGTGGAGCTGCCCTCGCAGCTCTACGAGCATTGGCTGGAGCAGCCGGAGATCCTGCGCGCCCATGCCCGCCACTACGAGACCGGCGCGCCGATGCCCGAGGCCCTGCTCTCGCGGATGCTGGCGGCGCGGGCGTTCAACCAGGGCTTCGCCACCGTGGAATACACGGCCTCCGCCCTCGTCGACATGACCCTGCACCTCTCCGCCGAGGGGGAGAGCGGACTCGACATCCCGGCCTTCGAGGCGGATACCCTGCGCCGCATCGCGATCCCCGCCGAGATCGGCATGCGCCACCGCTCGCCGCACTTCGCCCATATCTTCGGGGGCGAGGGCTATGCCGCCGGCTACTACAGCTACCTCTGGTCCGAGGTGCTGGACGCGGACGCCTTCGACGCCTTCCGCGAGGCCGGCGACATCTTCGACCGGGAGACCGCCCAACGCCTGCGGACCTACGTCTACGGCGCGGGCAATCTCCGCGACCCCCGCGAGGCCTACACCGCCTTCCGGGGCCGGCTGCCGAGCATCGCGCCCCTCCTGAAGAAGCGCGGCCTCGCCGCCTGAACGAGGCCCGCCGGTAAGGCTTTCGTTAAGAAACGTCCTTAACGCTCGGCTGCATCAGCGAATGCATCTGGGAGTTTGGGCGATGACGACGGAAGCCATGCCGGCGCCCTCGGGCGAGGATCCGCTCAAGGACATCGTCGCCCGCAAGGAGGCCGCCGCCGCACCGGAGGCGGCCAAGATCGAGCCGGTGAAGACCGGAACTGCTAAGGTCGGCAGCCAGAAGACCGAGGCGGCGTCTTCGATGCCGGATCTCGTCGCCCCGGACCTTCGCAAATCCGGTAGCCCGGACCGGCCCGCCCGCCACGCGGCGATGCTCGCCGGCGCCAAGCGCCTCGCCGGTGCCGCGCGGGGGGCCGAGCCGCGCCTCGTCGCGGTGGCGGGCAGCGCCCTGGTCCTGGGGGCGATCCTCGGGGCCGGCGCGACCACCCTCGCCGGCTCCCGCAGCGCGGGTCCGAAGGCCGCGATCACGTCCCTGGCGACGGCCATCGATGCCGGGCGCCGGGACACCGCCAAGCTGGCGGGGGCGATCGCCAAGCTCGATCAGACCGTGGCCGACCTGAAGGCCGCCGCCGAGACCGCGCGTAAGGACCCGAAGGGCGGCGCGATGGTGGAGAAGCTGGCGCAGCTCGACCGTGGCCTCACGGCGAAGATCGCCGGCCTCGGCGAACGCATCGACCAAGCGGAGAAGGAGCAGGCGAGCCGCCTCGCCGGGCTCGCCAACCGCACCCTGGCGGCGCGCTCCGAGCCGACGCAGACCGGCAGCCTCCCCGAGACCCGGGACAAGTCGGCCGAGGCGAAGCCCGTCGAGATCAAGTCCGTCGAGGCGAAGCCCGCCGAATCCAAGCCGGTCGC
>JAKONI010000390.1 GCA_022702015.1 Beijerinckiaceae bacterium
TCACCTACGGCGACGTGTTCCTGCAGGCGGAGCAGGAATATTCCCGGCACAACTTCGAGGCCACGGACACGGCGATGCTGTTCCGGCAGTTCACCGACGCCGAGACCGCCTGCCGCGCCTACCTCGACGCGGGCGAACCCAAGCCCGATGCCGACGACCCGCGCCACCGCATCGTGCAGCCGGCCTACGACCAGTGCATCAAGGCGAGCCACGTCTTCAACCTGCTCGACGCGCGGGGGGTGATCTCCGTCACCGAGCGCCAGAGCTACATCCTGCGGGTCCGCGAACTCGCCAAGGCCTGCGGCGCGGCGTGGCTGCGCACGGCGGCGGGGGGCGCGTGAGGGACGCGGCCGACGCGCGATGACGACTGGGTGTTGGGTCGGCGGCGGAGCCCCTTCGGACCTCGCGCGTTCCACACCCCGGCACGGCGGGCGCCACGGGGCGCCTCACACAGCGGGAATGCTCACATGACAAAAGCCGCCCTCGCCATCGGCATCGTCTGGCTCGGCCTCGCGCCGGCGCTGGCCGCCGAATCGAGCCCAGAGACCGTGGTGAAGAAGCTCTACGCCGAGCCGCATCCGAAGCGCTCGACGGTCTACACCAAGCGCCTCCAGGGCTTGTTCGACGCCGACGCGAAACAGGCCAACGGCAACCTCGACTTCGATTACCGCCTCAACGGCGAGCCCATGAAGCCGGACACGGTGAAGGCGCTGACCTTCAAGGAGGCGACCGAGGGCAAGGATCAAGCGAAGGTGACGGTGCAGCGCAAGGGCGGGAACGGCGCGCAGGCGATCGTCTACGACCTCGTGCGCGAGGACGGGGGCTGGAAGGTCTCCGACGCCCACGCCATCGGCGACCGCAAGTGGCAGCTCTCGTCGATCCTCAAGGGCGAAGCCAAGTAAGGGGGTCCCAAGGGACGAGTCCCTTGGCGGGTACGGGGCGGCGCCCTGCGAACCCCTCGACAGGGGTGCGGCGCGGCGATATGGCCCCGCCATGCCCGACCTCCTGCTCGAACTCCGCTCGGAAGAGATCCCCGCCCGCATGCAGCGGCGCGCGGCCGAGGATCTCAAGAAGCTCGTCACCGACGCGCTGGTGGAGCGCGGCTTCCTCTACGAGGGCGCCAAGGCCTTCGCGACGCCGCGCCGCCTCGCCCTTCACGTCGCCGGCCTGCCCGCCCGGGGCGAGGCCGTCCGCGAGGAGCGGCGCGGCCCCCGGGTCGGCGCCCCCGAGGCGGCGGTCCAGGGCTTCCTGAAGGGCGCGGGGCTGACGAGCCTCGACCAGGCGAAGACGATCACCGACCCGAAGAAAGGCGAGTTCTACCTCGCGGTGATCGAGCGGCCGGGCCGCGAGACGATCGACGTCCTCGCCGAGATCCTGCCCGACATCATCCGCAGCTTTCCCTGGCCGAAGGCGATGCGCTGGGGCGCGGCCTCGGCTCAACCGGGGGCGCTCCGCTGGGTGCGGCCGCTGCAATCCATCGTGGCGACCTTCGGCCCCGAGACCGAGACGCCGGAGGTGGTGCCCTTCGAGGTCGGCGGCATCCGCGCCGGCACCACCACTTACGGCCACCGCTTCCTGGCGCCGGGGCCGATCGAGGTGCGCCGGTTCGACGACTACATCCAGGCCCTGGAGAAGGCGAAGGTCATCCTCGATGCCGACCGGCGCAAGGACGTGATCCTGCACGATGCGAAGGACCTCGCCTTCGCGCGGGGCCTCGACCTCGTGGAGGACGAGGCCCTGCTGGAGGAGGTGGCAGGGCTGGTGGAGTGGCCGGTGGTGCTGCTGGGCTCCTTCGAGTCGGCCTTCCTCGACATCCCCGCCGAGGCGATCCGCGCCACGATCCGGGCGAACCAGAAGTGTTTCGTGCTGCGGGCCACCGGCTCGGAGGATCTCGCCCCGGCCTTCATCCTGGTCTCGAACCTCATGGCCAGCGACGGCGGAGTGGCCATCACCGCCGGCAACGAGCGGGTGGTGCGGGCGCGCCTGTCGGACGCCAAGTTCTTCTGGGAGACGGACAAGGCAACCCGGCTCGAAGACCGGTTGCCGAAGCTCGACAGCATCGTCTTCCACGAGAAGCTCGGGACTCAAGGTGAGCGCATCCGGCGCATCGCGGCGCTGGCGAAGGAGCTGGCCCCGCTGGTCGGCGCCGATCCGGCGCTGGCCGAGCAGGCGGCCCGGCTGGCGAAGGCCGACCTCGTGACCGAGATGGTCGGCGAGTTCCCCGAATTGCAGGGCCTGATGGGCGCGAAATACGCGGCGCTCGAAGGGCTTCCGCCGAGCGTCGCGACGGCGCTCGGTGACCACTACAAGCCGCTGGGCCCCACCGACCGGGTGCCGGGCGACCCCGTCGCCATCGCCGTGGCGCTCGCCGACAAGATCGACACGCTGGTGGGCTTCTGGGCCATCGACGAGAAGCCCACGGGCAGCAAGGATCCCTATGCCCTGCGCCGGGCGGCGTTGGGGGTGATCCGCTTGATCCTCGACCGGGGTCTTCGCCTTCGCCTTCTCGAGCGATTCGGCGCGGCGGATCGCGGTCTGGGCGACCGGGCGGGCGCCGATCCGGCGGACCTCCTCGCCTTCTTCGCCGACCGCCTGAAGGTCTACCTCCGTGACCAGGGCGCCCGGCACGACCTCGTGGACGCGGTCTTCGCGCTGCCGGGGCAGGACGACCTGCTGCTGATCGTCCGCCGGGTCGAGGCGCTCCAAACGTTTTTGGAGACCGAGGACGGGAAGAATCTGCTCGCCGGCTACAAGCGCGCGGCCAACATCCTGCGCATCGAGGAGAAGAAGGACGGCCGCGCCTACGACGCCGCCCCCGATTCGGCGCTCGCCGCCTCGGGCGAGCCGGCCGAGCGGGCGTTGGCCGAGGCTCTTGCGCGGGTCCGCGCCGAGGCGTCGACTGCGGTGCGGGCCGAGGATTTCGCCGGCGCCATGCGGGCGCTCTCGACGCTGCGCGTGCCGGTCGATGCCTTCTTCACGGATGTCACCGTGAACGCCCCCGATCCGCGCCTGCGCGAGAACCGCCTCCTGCTGCTCAACGCCCTGCGCGCCGCGACCCGGGAGGTGGCGGAGTTCGCCAAGATCGAGGGGTGAGACGGCCCCCTCTTCCCGCCTGCGGGAATCGGTGCGAAATTCGGCTCTTTCGTCCGATCCCACCCTTCATCTCATCCTGAGGTGCGGTGGAGCCGCCTCGAAGGAGGGATCCAGGGATCGCGGATCTTGCTGGAGCCCTCCTTCGAGGCCCACCAAGGTGGGCACCTCAGGATGAGGGCGAGGGTGGGACGATTCTCGCAACGCTCCCCGCAGGCGGGGCGAGGGGCGCTTCTCAGCCGTGATCGTGCCCGTCGTGCTCGGGCAGGGTCAGCCCGAAATGGCTCACGAGGTCCCGCACCTGCCCCGGCGACAGGTGGCGCGGGTTGAGGTTGCGCAGGAGGAGGTAGAGCTTGGCGGTCTCCTCCAGTTCCTCCGTGGCGAAGACGGCAGCCTCCAGGCTTTCGCCGGCCACCACCGGCCCGTGGTTGGCCAGCAGGACCGACGCATAGCGCCCGGCCAAGCCCCGGATCGCGTCGGCCACCGCCGGGTCGCCGGGGCGGAAATACGGCACGAGGGCCGTGCCGCCGGTGCGCATCAGGTAATAGGGCGTCAGCGGCGGCAGCACCGCCCTGGGGTCGATCTCCGGCAGCATCGATACCGCCACCGCGTGCGTCGAATGCAGGTGGACGATCGCCCGTGCCGTGCTCCGGCTCTCGTAGAGGGCGCCGTGCAGGGGGATCTCCTTGGTGGGCTTGTCGCCGGACAGGAGCCGCCCCTCCCCGTCGAGGCGGGAGATCCGTGCCGGGTCGAGGAAGCCGAGGGAGGCGTTGGTGGGCGTCACCAGCCAGCCCCCGTCCGCCAGGCGCAGGGAGATGTTGCCCGAGGAGCCCGGCGTCAGCCCCCGCTCGAACAGCGAGCGGCCGTAGCGGCAGATCTCCTCGCGCAGGCGGCCTTCCTCGCTCATGCGGTGACTCCTTGCGCCGATTGCCGACTCTTGTGTGAGTTTATCGGTCGCGGCCGGCGAAACGCGATATAGGATGCGGCAAGCCGCCGATCGAGCGGTCGATTCAACCTCCGCTTGCCGGAGGCCAGCAGGGGAAACGTCGCATGACCGTCCAGGCCGCCACGGCGCCCGGGAGCGCCGCACCGGGCGAGCAGAGCTTCACCGACAAGACCTACGCCAAGGTCTTCTGGCGGCTCGTGCCGTTCCTGATGCTCTGCTACGTCGTCGCCTATCTCGACCGGGTGAATGTCGGCTTCGCCAAGCTGCAGATGTCCAAGGAACTCGGGTTCTCCGAGACCGCCTACGGCCTCGGCGCGGGCATCTTCTTTCTCGGGTACTTCCTGTTCGAGGTCCCCTCCAACGTGATCCTGCACAAGGTCGGGGCGCGGGTCTGGATCGCGCGGATCATGATCACCTGGGGTTTCATCTCCGGGGCCTTCGTGTTCGTGAACTCGGAGGCGACGTTCTACGCGATGCGCTTCCTCCTCGGGCTCGCCGAGGCCGGGTTCTATCCGGGGGTGATCCTCTACGTGACCTCGTGGTTCCCCTCCCACCGCCGGGCACGGGTCATCACCGTGTTCATGGCCGCGATCCCGGTCTCGGGCGTCTTCGGCAACCCGCTGTCCGGCTGGATCATGGACACGTTCCACCAGACCCATGGTCTCTCCGGCTGGCAATGGATGTTCCTGATCGAGGCGGTCCCCGCCGTGCTCGTCGGCATCGCCGTCCTTCTCTACCTCGACAACCGCCCCTCCGAGGCGAAGTGGCTGAGCCCGGCCGAGCGGCAGGTGCTGGAGCGCGACCTCGCCGCCGAGGAGCGTACCAAGACCGACAGCCCCCACTCCATCGCCACCGTGTTCCGCCATGGGCGGGTGTGGTTCATGAGCCTGATCTACTTCCTGTTCGTAGCCGGGCAGTACGGCTTGGCCTTCTGGGTGCCGACGATCGTCAAGGCCTCGGGCATCCAGGGCAACTTCAACATCGGCCTGGTGAGCGCGATCCCCTTCGTCGTGGCGACGGTGGTGATGATCGCCCTCGGGCGCAGCGCCGACCATTTCCGCGAGCGGCGGTGGCACCTCATCGTCCCGGCGCTGGTGGGCGCGGCGGGCTTCGTGGTCTCGGCCACCAGCACCGATACGGTGGTCGCCATCGCGGCCCTCTCGGTGGCGGCGGGCGGCGTGCTGGCCTGCTCCCCCCTGTTCTGGTCGCTGCCCACGGCCTTCCTCAGCGGCGCGGGCGCGGCGGCGGGGATCGCGCTGATCAACTCGGTGGGCAACCTCGCGGGGTTCGCCGGGCCCTACGCCATCGGCGCCCTGCGTGATGCCACGGGCAGCACGGCGGCGGGCATGTACGTGCTGGCCGTCACCCTGGTCCTCGGCGCAGCCTGCGTGTTCGCGGTGCCGCCCCGCCTCGTGAATCGGTAGGGAGGACACCCCATGCCCCGCTTCGCGGCCAACCTCAGCCTCATGTTCAACGAGGTGCCATTCCTCGATCGCTTCGAGGCCGCCGCGCGGGCGGGGTTCGAGGCGGTGGAGTTCCTGTTCCCCTACGAGCACCCCCCCGAAGCGGTGGCCGAGCGCCTGCGGGCGAATGGCCTCGTCCAGGCCCTGTTCAACATGCCGCCGGGGGACTTCGCCGGCGGCGAGCGCGGCCTTGCCGCCCTGCCGGAGCGGTTCGAGGAGGTGAAGGCGGGGGTCGACACCGCCCTGCGCTACGCCGAGGCGACGGGGGTCCGCCGCCTGCACCTGATGGCCGGGCTCGCCGATCCCGCCGACCCGAGGGCGCGGGACGCCTACCGGGAGGCCGTCGCCTACGCCGCCGGGCGGATCGCCCCCTCGGGGATCGACCTGCTGCTGGAGCCGATCAACGGCCGCAACATGCCGGGCTACTTCCTCAACGATTTCGGGGCGGCGGCGGGCCTGATCCGCGACCTCGGCCTGCCCAACGTGAAGCTCCAGTTCGACCTCTACCACTGCCAGATCCTGCACGGCGACGTGACCATGCGGCTGCGGGCGCTGATGCCGCTGGTCGGCCATGTCCAGACGGCGAGCGTGCCCGGCCGGCACGAGCCCGGCACCGGCGAGATGGACGATGCGTTCCTCTTCGCGGAGCTCGACCGCCTCGGCTACGACGGGTTCATCGGCTGCGAATACATCCCGGCCGGGGCCACCGAGGCGGGTCTGGCCTGGTTCGCCCCCTATCGGAAGGCCTGAGGCATGGCGCTCGCCCCATCGCTGGCCCTGGGCTGCGTCGCCGATGACTATACCGGCGCCTCGGACCTCGCCAACACCCTGACCAAGGCCGGCTTGCGCACGGTCCAGACCATCGGGATCCCCTCCCCCGACCTCGCCCTCCCGGAGACGGACGCGGTGGTGGTGGCCCTCAAGAGCCGCTCGATCCCGGCCCCGGAGGCCGTGGCCCGCTCCCGCGAGGCGGACGCCTGGCTGCGGGCCAGGGGTGCCGGCCATGTGATGTTCAAGGTCTGCTCGACCTTCGACTCCACCGATGCCGGCAATATCGGGCCCGTGGCCGACGCCCTGCGCGAGGCGGCCGGCGAGGCCATCGCGCTGGTCACCCCCGCCTTCCCGGAGACCGGCCGCAGCGTCTACCAGGGCCATCTGTTCGTCGGGGCCGTGCCCCTGAACGAGAGCCCCCTCAAGGACCACCCCCTCAACCCGATGCGCGACGCCAACCTCGTGCGGGTGCTGGCCCGGCAGAGCAGGGGCGGCGTCGGGCTCATCGACATCGCCACCGTGGCCAGGGGACCGGAGGCCGTGGCCGCCCGGCTCGACGCCCTGGCCGCCGAGGGCAAGGGGGCGGCCATCGCCGACGCGATCTTCGACCACGACCTCGAAACCCTCGGCCGGGCGATCGCCGGGCGGCGTTTCTCGGTGGGGGCCTCGGGCCTCGGCCTTAGCCTCGCCCGGGCGCTCGCCGCCGACGGGCGGGGCACCCGGGACGCGGCGGGGGCGGCGCTCGGCGAGCCGGTGGGCGGCCATGCCGCCTGCCTCGCCGGAAGCTGTTCGCAGGCGACGCTGGCGCAGGTGGCGGCGGCCGAGGCCCACATGCCGGTGCTGCGCCTCGATGCCGGGCGACTGATCGCCGGGCCGGAGGCGGTGGTCGCGGAAGCCCTGGCCTTCGCGGAGGGGCACCTCGCCACGGGGCCGGTCCTGATCGCCTCCTCCGCCGACCCGGAGGCGGTGCGCGCCCTCCAGGCCCGGCACGGGTCCGAGGCGGCGGGACATGCCGTCGAGGGGGCCCTGTCGGCCATCGCCGAGGGGCTCGTCGCCCGGGGGGTGCGCCGGCTGGTGATCGCCGGCGGTGAAACCTCCGGGGCGGCGGTGGACCGGCTCGGCCTGCGGGGCTTCCTCGT
>JAKONI010000043.1 GCA_022702015.1 Beijerinckiaceae bacterium
GCCCGCGCCGCCATGGCGCAGGGCATCCCGGTCCGCCGGGGGGCGACGGGGGCGGGGGTTCCGACCCCGGGGGCCGACTCGAGGGCGGCCGGGGTCTGCCGCGTCCCGTGCGGCCCGAAGACCAGCGACAGGCCGGGCTTCACCGGCTCGATGACGGGGGCCGTGGCGCCGTTGTCCTGCGCGGCGGCCGGGCGCGGCAGCGCATCGAGGCGTACCAGCCGTTCCAGGTGATAGACCGGGTGCGGCGCCAGATCCTCGACCTGCGGCGCGACGGCGTCAGCCTGCTCCGGCAGCGGCTCGGCCATCGCCGCGTCGGCGGGCGCTCCGAGGCTCGCCCAGGCGTCCACCGAGGACCAGTCGTCGCCGCCGAACCAGGGCTGCGCCTCGGACCAGTCGGACAGGTCCGACCAGTCGCGCGGCTCCGGCCGAGCGGGGGCTTCCGCCACCGGCTCCGGCACGGCTTGAACCTCAAGCTCCGGCGCGGCGAGTTCCACGGGGGCCGGGCGCGCGGGCCGGCGGTCGGGGGTGCGGAAATAGCGGACGCCGGGGGGCGCCACGAAGGGCTGCTGCCAGCGGGGTACGCCGGTCGTGCCGTTGGCCTCGCCCGCGAGGGCGGCCTCCTCCGGCGGGGATTCCTCCTGCGCGGCCAGCGCCTGCGCCTCCTCCCGGGCCCGGCGCTCGGCCTCGGCGGCGCGGGCGGCGGTCTCCACCGCCTCCGCCGCCGCCTGGGACTCGGCGCGGGCGCGCTCCAGGGCGACGCGCTCGGCCTCCAGGGCACGCTGGCGGCGCTCCTGGAGCACCGAATCGGGGGTCCGGGTGAAGCGCACCGAGGCCGGCGGCGCGGCGGCCGGCGCCGGGCTGGGCCCGTCCGGGGTGATGGAATCCGGGCGCCGGGGCTGGCGCACGAGGACGCCCGGCGTGGAAGCCTGGCGGTCGATCCGGCTCTCGGCCGGGATCGCCGGAGCCTCGAAGCGGGCCCGGTCGTCGAAGACCTCCTCCGGCCAGGCCTGGGGCGCCGGCGGCATCGGCCAGCCCGGCTCGGCGCCGGCGCGCGGGGCGCGCTCCAGGCCCTCGCGGCCGACCATCACGGTGGGGGGCGTCAACCAGCTCGGCTCGGCGCGCCGGCTGGCGGTGCCGTAGCCGACCCGCGAGGGGCCGGCGGCGGTGCCGGCGAGCCGGCGGGTCAGGGTCGCGCGCAGGGCCATGAGGCGGTGCGCCAGCGCCCCGAGGGACAGACCGGAACGGTCGCCGCCCCGCACCGGGCGGGCGGGGTCGCGGTGGGGATGCGGGTGTCTGCCCGATGCGCGCATGGGTTTCCGATGGGACGCTGGATACAGGGACCACCGGGTTCCGGCGGCACGCCAGAGTTAGAAGCCTTAGCGTTAACGGGGGCTTTCTCGGGGGGTGAAAGGCGCCGGTTGGCGCACCTCCCGGGGGGGCGGGCCGGCGGCGCGGATCCCGCCGCCGCCGGATGGTGCTATGACCAAGCTGTCGCCCCCGAACCCGCGCCGGTCCCCGTGTCGAAGCCCGCCGATCCCCGCACCGCCTTCCGGTCGCTCTACCGCCACGGCTTCGCCCGGGTCGCCGCCTGCACCGGGCGCAGCCATCCGGGGGACCCCGCCCGCAACGGCGAGGCGATCCTCGCCCTGGCGACGACCTGCCACGGGGCCGGGGCGGCGGTGGCGGTCTTCCCCGAACTCGCCCTGTCGGCCTACGCCATCGAGGACCTGTTCCTGCAGCAGACCCTGCTCGACGCGGTGGAGGCCGCCGCCGAAGACCTCGCGGCGCGGACGGCGGCCCTCCGGCCCCTGCTGATCGTCGGGGCGCCGCTGCGCTGGCGCCACCGGATCTACAACTGCGCCCTGGCGATCCAGGGGGGCAGGCTGCTCGGCGCCGTGCCCAAGACCTTCCTGCCGAACTATCGCGAGTTCTACGAGAAACGCCACTTCGCCTCCGGCGCCGGGATCGTCGGGGAGACGATCACCGTGGCGGGGCAAGCGGTGCCCTTCGGGACGGACCTCCTCTTCGCGGCGCAGGACGTGCCCGGCCTCGTGGTCGGCATCGAGATCTGCGAGGACCTCTGGGTGCCGCAGGCCCCGGGGATGGACGCGGCCTTGGCCGGAGCCACGGTGCTGGCCAACCCCTCCGGCAGCCCGATCACCATCGGCCGGGCCGATTCCCGGGAGCTTCTCTCGCGGGCCGCCTCGATGCGCGGGGCCTGCGCCTACCTCTACGCCGCCGCGGGCCAGGGCGAATCAACCACCGACCTCGCCTGGGACGGGCAGACCAGCATCGACGAGTGCGGGGTGCGCCTCGCGGAGGGCGAGCGCTTCGCCCGGAAGGCGGTGGCGACGCTGGCCGACATCGACCTCGACCGGATCGCCCAGGAGCGCCTCCAGGCCGGCAGCTTCGACGACAACCTGCGCGGGGCCGCCCCACCCTGGCGCCGGGTGCCGTTCCGGGTCGATCCGCCCGAGGGCGACCTCGGCCTGCGGCGGCGGGTCGAGCGGTTTCCCTTCGTGCCGAGCGAGGCCGCCCGCCTCGCGCGGGACTGCTACGAGGCCTACAACATCCAGGTGGCCGGGCTCGCCCAGCGGCTGGAGGCGACGGGCACCCGCAAGGTCGTCATCGGCATTTCCGGGGGCCTCGATTCCACCCACGCCCTCATCGTCGCCGCCAAGGCCTTCGACCGGCTGGGCTACCCCCGCTCCGACATCCTGGCCTACACGATGCCGGGCTTCGCCACCTCCGCCGGCACCAAGACCAACGCCCATGCCCTGATGAAGGCGCTGGGCACCACGGCGGCGGAGATCGACATCCGCCCCGCCGCCGAGCGGATGCTCGCCGACATGGGCCATCCCTACGCGGCGGGGGAGAAGGTCTACGACGTGACCTTCGAGAACGTGCAGGCGGGGCTTCGCACCGACTACCTGTTCCGCCTCGCCAACCGGGCGGGGGGGCTCGTCATCGGCACCGGCGACCTGTCGGAGTTGGCGCTCGGCTGGTGCACCTACGGCGTGGGAGACCAGATGAGCCACTACGCCGTCAACGCCGGCGTGCCCAAGACCCTGATCCAGCACCTGATCCGCTGGGTGGTCGCCTCCGGCGCCTTCAGCGACGAAGAGGGGCGGGTGCTGCGTGCCGTCCTCGATACGGAGATCTCGCCGGAACTGGTGCCGGCGGAGGCCGACGAGGCGCCCCAGAGCACCGAGGCCGCCATCGGCCCCTACGCGCTCCAGGACTTCACCCTGTTCTACACCCTGCGGTACGGGTTCCGGCCCTCGAAGATCGCCTTCCTCGCCCTCCACGCCTGGGGCGACGCGGGGCGCGGGGACTGGCCCACGGACTTCCCCGCCGACAAGCGCGTCGCCTACGGCCTGCCGGAGATCCGCCTGTGGCTCGGGGTGTTCCTCAGGCGCTTCTTCGCCTTCAGCCAGTTCAAGCGCTCGGCCATCCCCAACGGGCCCAAGGTCTCGGCGGGCGGGGCCCTCTCCCCCCGGGGGGACTGGCGCGCCCCCTCGGACGGCTCGGCCCGGATCTGGCTCGACGAGCTCGATCGTCACGTGCCGGAAACCTGAGGGTCACAAACCCGACCAATTGTGCCATTAAGACAACGGTCAAGCTGATTCTTCCCAGTGATGCGGGTATCGGCTCCGAGGGCGGCCACAAGGAGGGTTTCCGATGCGGAACTACAACCTCTTCCGGCTGACCAGTGTCGAGGGCTTGTGCTGCGCGGTTCCCGAATCGAGCGCGGTGCCGGCCTTCATCGGCTCGGGCCGGTGGACCTTCGGCGGCAAGCTGGCCCAGGGCTGCGCCGCGCCGCGGGACTTCGACGACCGGGCCGCCGACACGGCCGTACGCTTCAACGGCTTCTACCTGTTCCAGACCGTGGACCGGCGCTTCCTCGCGTAGCGGGCGCCGGGACCGTCGCCGTCGACCCGTGACGGGGGAGTCTTCTGTCCCGACGAACATTCGTTAACTCGGCTCGGGCACTGTCGAGGAAGCCGTTCGGCCGGGAAAACCTTGATGATGTCGGAGAGACGGGAACAGACGCGACTTCGTGTGTTCCTCAAGGGACGCATTCACTTCAACAACGGGTCGTCGAGCATCGACTGCCTGGTCCGCGACATGTCGCCGGACGGGGCACGCCTCGTCCTCAGTGGGACGGCCACCCTGCCGGAGCGGTTCGACCTCTTCATTCCGCAGAAGGAGCGGACCTACCGGGCTGCCCTGCGCTGGCGGCGGGAGGAGGGGATCGGCGTCACCTTCGACATCCCCGGCCAGGCCCCCGCCGTGGCGGAAGCGCCCGCTTCGCCCCCGGCCTCGGACTCGACCATGACCGTCCTGCTCCGCCGCCTCGCCGAGCTGGAGACGGAGAACGCCGCCCTCAAGCATCGCTTGGCGGCGATGGAATCCGGCGCCCACCCGGGCAATCACTGACCCTTCCCCCCGCGCGGAGGCTATCCCTCCAGGGCCGCGCGGATGCGCCCGGCGTGGTCGGCGAGCACCGTCGGGTCGGCCATGCCGCCCTCGTGGCGCCGCAGCGGTACGCCCTCGTGCCGGGGGATGAGGTGGACGTGCAGGTGGAACACCGTCTGCCCGCCCGCCGGCTCGTTGAACTGGAACAGGGTCAGGCCCTCGGCCCCGAAGGCGGTCTTCACCGCCCGGCCGACCACCTGCGCCGTGCGCATCACCGCCGCGAGCGTCTCCGGCTCGGCATCGAGCAGGCCCCGCGAGGGCGCCTTCGGGATGACCAGGGTGTGCCCCTCGCCCTGGGGCATCACGTCCATGAAGGCCAGGGTGTGCTCGTCCTCGTAGACCTTGTGGGCGGGAATCTCCCCCCGCAGGATCTTCCCGAAGATGTTGTCCGGGTCGTAGGCCGTATCCGCCATGCCGCCTCTCCTTCGCGGCGGGCACGATGCACAACGCGGCGCCGCGCGTCCACCGCCGGGGAACCGCCGTGAGGGCACGGCCCTTTGTCCCCGGCGCCGGACGGGCGCGAGAGGGGCGGGACCGGTGGCGCACGAGAGCACGGGGGCGATCTACGCGGCGGCTGGGGCGAACCTCGCCATCGCGGCCGCGAAATTCACGGGCGGCTTCCTCACCGGCTCGACGGCGATGCTCGCCGAGGGCGTCCACTCGGTGGTGGACACCCTCAACCAGATCCTGCTCCTCATCGGCCTGAAGCGGGCGGGCAAGCCCGCCGACGCCCGCCACCCCTTCGGCTACGGCCGGGAGGTGTACTTCTACGCCTTCGTCGTCGCGCTGATGATCTTCCTCGGGGGCGGCCTCTTCGCGATCTACGAGGGGTTCGAGCGCCTGTGGCACCCGGAACCGGACCGGGACGCGCACCTGTTCGGGTACACGATCCCCGGCCTGTGGGTGAACCTCGCGATCCTCGGCTTCGCCATCGTGGCGGAGGGCTATTCCTGGACCGTGGCCATGAAGCAGTTCTGGTCCGAGAAGGGGCGGCACTCGGCCCTCCGCGCCATCCGGCGCAGCAAGGATCCGAGCTTGTTCACCATCCTCGCCGAGGACACGGCGGCGCTGATCGGCCTCCTCATCGCGCTGGCGGGGATCGTGCTGGCCCACGTCCTCGCCATGCCGACCCTCGACGGGGCCGCCTCCATCGGCATCGGCCTCGTGCTGGTGGGCATGGCCGTGTTCCTGATGATCGAGACCCACGGCCTGCTGATCGGCGAGGCGGCGGACCCGGACCTCGTGACCGCGATCGAGGAGATCGTCCGCCAGGAGCCGGGGGTGATGCACCTCAACGAGGTGCTGACGCAGCATCTCGGCCCCTCCGATATCCTCGTGAACGTGAGCCTCGACATGGCCGACGACCTGACCGCCGGCACCGTGGAGGAGATCGTCGGCCGCCTCGAGGCGGCGCTGAAGGCCCGCGACCCCGACGTGAAGCGCGTCTTCATCGAGATCCAGTCCCGGGTTGGGGGGAGCCGGGCCGCCGCCTGAACCGTCAAGGTTTCCGCTTCGTCAGCGCGGCCCGGCGAATTTGCCGGATCGGGCGAGGGTGATGGCGACCTTGCGATACGGCTCCGCTTCCGGGACCGGCGAATCGATCAAATTGTCCGTATCGGCTTCAGGCCGGGGGAGGGGGCGGGGCGCGATCCTGGGTCCGCGAAAGACACGGGACCTCACGCCATGGGCGCCGGACTTCTCACGAGCTTCAGGGGAATGGCGCTGGCTCTTCTGGCGCTGACGGCCACCGTCGCCGGCGCCGGGGCCCAGACCCTCGCGAGCCTGCCCGCCGCCGTGGGCATCGCCCCGCGGGCCGAGGCCAAGCCGCTGGCCGCCTGGGTGGTGTTCTGCCAGGACTACGCCGGGGAATGCGCCGTGGACCGGACCGAGGCGACGAAGATCACCCTCACCCCCGCCATCTGGGCCACGATCGTCTCGGTCAACCGCCGCATCAACAAGGCGGTGGAGCCCATGACCGACATGGAGCACCTGCACGTCGCCGACCGCTGGGACCTCGCCGAGGACGGCATCGGCGATTGCGAGGACTTCCAGCTCCTGAAGCGCCACATGCTGGCCGAGGCCGGCCTGCCCCGCCGGGCGATGCGCATGACCGTGGTCATCGACGAGAAGGGCGAGGGCCACGCGGTCCTCACCCTCATCACCGACCGGGGCGACCTCGTGCTCGACAACAAGACCGACACGATCCTGCCCTGGCACCGCACCGGCTACGTGTTCATCAAGCGCGAGAGCCAGGACGCCCAGGCCTGGGTGTCGCTGGGCGGCGCCACCTCGCCCGTCACCACCGCCAACCGCTAAAGGACAGCCCTCAGGCCGCGCGGGCGAGGTCCGTCCGGTCCAGGCCGGCGACGTAGGCCTCGACCCGGCCGATGAAGCCGGCCAGATGAGGGGCGACGCCGCGCAGGCTCGCGAGGTCGCGGGACAGGATGTCGAGGGAGAGGGCGCGGTCGCCGATGGCCCGGGCGCCGTCGAGATGGGCGTTCACCGCGTGCTCCGCGATGCCCAAGGCCCCGGCCCGGCCATCCTCGGCGAGCGCTCTGATCACCTGCTGGATGGCGGGCTGCATGACGGTATCCTTGTGGCCTCGTGTCCCGGGTTCGTCCGGTGGCCGCGTTCTTGCGATCCCCGTTCGACCCGAGCCCCCAGCGGGTTGCTGCGGCGGTTGCATTCCAAGCCGGCAAAGCCCGACGAAATCAAGGATCGGCGGGGCTCGCGGGGCCGATCGCAACACGGATATTCCGGTGTTGCATAGGTATGCGCCAACCCATGCCACCGAAAGGCGCATGTCCGCCGGAACCTTCTCCCGCTCCACCCGTTGATGTGCCTTCATTTTTGCCGTTGTCGTCTCAACCGCCGCGTGCGAGCCTTCCGTGTCGGCGTGCGGCGCGAGATGGCGGATGAGCCAGGGAGCAGGCGTTCCGGGATTTCCCATCGGAGACTGGATCTCCGGGCGGCGCCTGGGCGGCGCGCGTCTCCTCGCCCGCCTGCGTCAGGGGGCGAGCCTTGCCCTCGTCGGCACCCTCCTCACCCTCGGCAGCGCCACCACCCATGCCCACCGAGGCCCGGAGTTGCCGGCGGGCGCCGTGGCGGCGGCGGGGGCCCCGACCCGGGGCATCGCCGGCTGGATCGATTTCTGCCGGCGCCAGCCCGCCGAATGCGTGATCGACCGAACCGAGCCGCAGGTGATCCCCCTTACGGTGGCGGTGTGGCGGACGCTCCGCAGCGTCAACGCCCGGGTGAACGCCCGCATCAAGCCGATGACCGACCTCGCCCACTGGGGGCGTACCGACCGGTGGGATTTCCCCGATGACGGGTTCGGGGATTGCGAGGACTACCAGCTTCTCAAGCGGCGGATGCTCGCCGAGCGGGGCCTGCCGCGCCGGGCGCTGCTGATGACGGTGGTGATCGACGACACCAACGAGGGCCACGCGGTGCTGACGGTCCGCACCGACCGGGGCGACTTCATCCTCGACAACAAGACCGACGAGATCCGCTCCTGGAAACGGGTGCCCTACAGCTTCGTGAAGCGGGCAGGGCAGGACGGGGCCGCCTGGGTCTCCCTGGAGGAGGCGGACCCGGCGCTCGGGGCGGCGAAGGTCGCCACCGCAGAGCCGTGATCAGACCCCGGCGAGCATCGCGGCGAGGTTGAGGGCGACGCGGCCGGAGAGCAGGCCCCATCCGCAGGCGATCATCGTCGCCAGCATCACGACGGGGAAGGGACGGCCCTCGATACGCCGGCCGCGCACGGTGTTCCGCAGGATGATGAACGGCGCCGAGAAGGCCAGCAGCGGCAGCGCCGCCACCGCCGGCAGGCCGCCCTGCGCCAGTAGGGTGAAGCTCGCCTTCCGGGCGGCGAGCCACTCGAAGGCGCTGGCCAGCAGGCCCGAGAGGGCGAGCCCGATGAACAGGGTGCGCAGGGCGTCGAGGGCGGTGGGGCTGAGGGTCATGGCCTGCGGTCCGACGTGACCGGGGCAGTCTGGCCCATCGTTTACCGAACGTTAAGCAGAAGGTTTACTTAGCGTTAACCGGCGCGGGCGCGATCCGTTGTGAGGGTGGGTGTCCCCCCGCTTCACGTCGTTGTCGCATCCGATCCCACCCTGCCCCTCACCTGAGAGCCTGACCGGAAAGTCCCTGCTTCCCTCCCTCACCCTCATCCTGAGGTGCGGCGAGAGCCGCCTCGAAGGAGGGCTCTAGGGATCGCGGCGGGTTTTGGAGGTCTCCTTCGAGGCCCCCGCTTCGCGGCGGCACCTCAGGATGAGGACGAGGGTGGGAGGAAATCGGACTTTTCCGGCCAGAATCTCTGGATGAGGGGGATGGCGGAGAGCGAGGGGCTTTCCGGTCAGGCCATCGGGAGGGGAGGGGACTTCGGATAATCCCCTCCGGGGGGACGCCTCAGGCGTCCTCGAGGTCGATGTCGAGGATCGCCATGCGGAAGACGAAGGAATCGTCCCCGTCCTCCTTGTCGTCGGCGATCACGCCGATCGACTCCTCGCCGATGAAAACCTCGGCGGTGTCGCCCGTCTTCATGGCGGCGAGACGGATGTTGTTGTTCGCGAAGGTGCGGCGCAGATAATCCTGCAGCTTAGCGATCTCGGGCTTGGTCACGCTGTCTATTCTCCGCTGGAGCACGGGGCGGGCAAGGGATGGCGGTGTCCCGGCCCCGCGATCGTGGGACGCGGCGGCACAGGCCAGGGGGCAGCGCTTGCCACGGCCGAACCCCGGCGGCAAGCGTCACCGCCGGGCGAACGGCCGGGCGGGCCGTCAGATCCCATCGCCGACGTGGATGAAGGAATCGAGGGCCACGAGCTGATCCATCGCCCGGGCGGGATCGTCGCAGCCGGCGGTGCCGACCACCCGCGCCGGCACGCCCACCACCGTGGTGTTCGGCGGCACGGCCCGCAGGACCACCGAGCCGGCGGCGACGCGGGCGCAGGCTCCCACCTCGATGTTGCCGAGGATCTTGGCGCCGGCCCCGATCATCACCCCCCGACGGATCTTGGGGTGGCGGTCGCCCCGCTGCTTGCCGGTGCCCCCCAGCGTCACCGCGTGGAGGATCGACACGTCGTCCTCGATCACCGCCGTGGAGCCGACCACGAGGCCGGTGGCGTGGTCGAGGAACACCCCCCGGCCGATCCGCGCCGCCGGATGGATGTCGCACTGGAAGACCTCGGACACGCGGCTCTGGAGGTACAGGGCGAGGTCCCGCCGCCCCCGGGTCAAGACGTGGTGGGCGAGGCGGTGCGCCTCCAGGGCGTGGAAGCCCTTGAAGTACAGCACCGGCTCCAGGGCCCGCAGGGTCGCCGGGTCCCGGTCGATCACCGCGCCGATATCCGCCCGGAAGGCCGCGCCGATCTCCGGCTCGGCCTGGATCGCCTCGTGGAAGGCGTGGGCGATCAACTCCGCCGGCAGGGAGGGATGCCCGAGGCGGGCGGCGACCCGGTGCGAGACGGCCCCCTCCAGGGTCGGGTGGTTGAGCACCGTCGCGACGATGAACGAGGCGAGTTGCGGCTCGCTGCGCAGCACGTCCTCCGCCTCGCTCCGCAGGCGCGACCACACCGGATCGCACACCGCGAGGTCGCCCTTGCTCTTGCTCTGGGGGAAGGCTGGACTTGCGGTCATGGCCCGCGCTCGCGTTCTATCGATCCGGGTGCGCCGCGCCCCCGCGCCATTGGCGCGAAGCGACGGCGTCGGGATCCTCATCGGGAGAAAAGGCTGCTCCGCCCGCCGGTTCCGGGAGAGGAATGATGCCGTATCGTGGGGCCTCGCCGGCCCGCGATCAAGGGCGCGGACAGGTCGGCAGGGACGCGCCGGACGACCTTGTCACGGCTGCGGCTCCCGGGCGGCGCCCGCCCATTCGCCCCCCGGCAGGCCGAACCGGGCCTCGATGGTGGCGGTCAGCCGGTCGAGCATCATCGGGACGGGGATGTCCGACGTGTCCACCTGGGCGGCGGCCCGTGCATAGAGGGGCTCGCGGCTGGCCAGCACCGCCCGCAACTCCTGCATCGCGGAGGCGTGGTCGCCGGTGGTGGGCAGGTGGCCCTGCTCCCGCACCCGGTTCATGTGCTCCTCGGGGCGGGCGCGTAGCCAGACGGTGTAGAACGCCTGCAGCAGCAGATCGTAGGTCAGGGGCTCGGCGACGATGCCCCCGCTGGTGGCCAGGATCAGCGGCCCCGGATGCTCGGTGAGCCGGCGCAGGGCCCCCTGTTCCAAGCGGCGGTAGCCCTCCTGGCCGTAGATCGCGAAGATCTCCGGCACGGAGAGGGCGTTCTCGCGCTCGATCTCGGCGTTCAGCTCCACGAAGGTCCAGCCTAGCCGTTCGGCCACGAGCTTGCCCAGGGTCGACTTGCCGGCCCCGCGCAGGCCGATGAGAGCGACCCGCGCCGCGCCGGCCGATTCGCTCCGGCTGCCCCCGGAGAGGATGTCCTTGGCCGCCGCCACCTGGGCGGAGCTGGCCTGGGTTAGCAGGTCCCGGATCACCGGCCAGTCGGGGATGCTGTCGTCGCCGGTGATGAGGTCGTCGAGGCGCACACCCATGGCGTTGGCCACCCGCCGCAGCAGGATGATCGAGACGTTGCCCTGGCCGCCCTCGAGCTGCGCGATGTACCGCTCCGACAGGCCGGAGAGCTGCGACAGCACCTTGCGGGACAAGCCCCGCACCGTCCGCGCATGCCGAACCCGGCGGCCGAGATCCGCGAGGAAGAGCGTTTCCTGTTCGATCACGCCGCTCATCGCGCCGTTCGCTTTCCTAGCATCGTGTGAAGGGTGACAACCCGCGGAGAGCCGGCCCTTCGGCCGGGGTGGATCGTGCCCGCGCCCGGACCATTCCGTGCGCTGACCGGCGTGCCCTACCCCGTGATATCCGGTGTCGTCGCCATCGCCTCTGACGGGCGCACGGGTCCTGGTATGGCCCATGGCAACGCGTTGCTATGTGTTGCGGAACGCGCCGGGGGTCAAGTCTCGGCGCGCGCGGCGGCCGATCCCCGTGTGGGCAAATCCTGCGAAATCTATTGCGGCGGGAGGGCGATCGCCTCCTGCACCGGGGCGACGGCGGCGGGGCGCGGCGTGGCGACCATGGCCAGCAGCTTCGCCGCCGGGCGGCGGGGCGGCAGGGGCACCTCGATGGCGTCCCCGGCCGCCTGGGCTGCCTCGGCGAGGGCGGGGACGGGGGCGGGGGCAGCGGCGGGGGTGAAGGTCCCGGAGGACAGGCGCAGCTCCGAGAGGGCGGCGGGGGAGGCCTCGGCGACCTGCGCCGGGGCGCCGAAGCCGTTCGGCCGCCGGGGCGGCAGGGGCACGTCCACGGCGGGGGCGGCGGCCTCGGCCACCGCCTGCGGGGCCGCCACGTCGGTGGACAGGCTCGCGAACTGGATCGAGGCGCCGCCGGCCAGCGCCGCCGGGCGGCGCGGGGGCAGGGGAACCTCGATGCTTTCCACCTGGGATGCGGTGGCGGCGTAGGCCAGGGCGCCGGGGGCCGGCTCGGCGGCGCCGGCGGGGGGGCCGGTGAAGAGGCTCGCCAGGGCGCTGGCGGAGGCGGCCACCGGCGCCATCGCCGAGGCGACCACCGTCGGCACGCCCTGGCGCTTGGCGGCGTAGTAGTAGCCCCGGTTGTAGTATTGGTAGGCTTGGTGGACGTTGCCCTGCGCGGTGCGGTAGGCCCCCGCGAGGTAGGCGACGCCGTAGCGGAGGTTGGTCTCCGGGTCGTACAGCCCCGCCGCGTCGCCGGTATAGCCCAGAGACCGGGCGGTGGCGTGCTTGATCTGCATCAGGCCCAGCGCGCTGCCGCCCTTGGCGTTGGGGTTGTAGTTGCTCTCGCGCTTGACGACGGCGTGCACGAAGCTCGCCGGCACTCCGTTCGCCTTCGCCTGCTGCTCGATCAGCGCGTCGATGTTGTCGCGCGCGGTCTGGGCCAGCGCGGCCGCGGGGGCGGCCGCCATGACGGCAGCAAGGAAGAGGCGATGCATTCCGAGACCCGGTGCTGCTTGTTCTATGGTCAAGCTAGGTCACCGGAAAATGAGGCCGGAAAACGGCCCGGACCCGGCGGAGTGGCGGCGGGACCGGGGCGCGGGCGCCCTGCGGCTGCCTCACGCCCCTACGGGCCGCCCCTGTGTTCGGGTCGCCACAGGCCGCGCTGACTCAACCTGTGGATAGAGGGAGGATAAAGCGCTCAACCCCCCGTGCGAAACCGTCCGCATCGTGGCCCGAGGTGACGGCGGTGGCGGCGGCCTGCACCGCCGGGTCGGCGTTGCCCATGGCCACGGAGACGCCGCTGCGGGCGAACATCGGGGTGTCGTTGGCCGCGTCGCCGAAGGTCGCGATGCGGGCCGCCGGGATCCCGAGGTGGCGGCTCAGCCACGTCACGAACCGCCCCTTGTCGAGGTGGGGCGGCGTCACATCGAGGTAGTAGGGCTGCGAGCGGTGGACGCTGGCCCCGTCCCCGAGGGCGGCCGCGAGCCTGTCCTCGCACCCGGCGAGGTGGGCGTGGTCCTCGCAGACGCCGACGATCTTCGAGGCCTCCGCGAGGAGGTCCCCAAGGTCGGGTACGACCTTCGGCTCGGCCTGGAGCGTGCGCCGTTCCAGGTCGGTGTACGGGGCCCGTGGGTCGCGCAGGTACCAGTCCCCCCGGGCGAAGACCCAGAGATCGACGCCCTCCGCCACGAGTTGCCCCGCCGCCGCCCGGGCGGTCTCCGGGGGGATCAGGTGCTCCTCGATGACCGTGAGGTCCGGCCCCACGATGGTGGCGCCGTTGTAGGCGCCCAGCGGCAGGTCGAGGGACAGGGCCTTCACCAGGGAGCGGAGCCCCACCGGCGGCCGGGCCGAGGCGACGGTGAAGCCGATTCCCGCCTCCCGCAGCCGGGCGACCGCCGCCAGGGTCGCCGGGGCGAGGGTCTTGTCCGAGGTCACGAGGGTGCCGTCCACGTCGGAGACGACGAGGGCGATGCCCTCCGCGGGCGGGCTGAAGGGGGACTTCACGGATGGCTCTCCTGGGAGGCGGGGGGAGTCACTGCGGCGACGATCCGCCCGGCGATGGCCTCGGGGGTGTCGAGGACGCCCACGGTGATCGGGTGCTCCTCGGGGGCTGGCGGCTCCAGCACGGCGAACTGGCTGTCGAGGAGGTGGGGTGACATGAAGTGCCCCCGGCGCTCCGCGAGGCGGGCGGCGATGACGGCCTTGTCTCCCTCCAGGTAGACGATCCGCACCCGGCGGCTGCCGCCGGTTAGCACGTCGCGATAGGCCCGGCGCAGGGCCGAGCAGACGATCACCCCGGATTCCCCCGTCTCCAGGCGTTGACGGACCCAAACCGCGATCCGGGCGAGCCAGGGCGCCCGGTCCTCGTCGTCGAGGGCGAGGCCGGCATGCATCTTGGCGACGTGCTCCGGGGTGTGGAAGCTGTCGCCGTCCACGAAGATCCAGCCGAGGCGCTCGGCCACCAGGGCGGCCACGGTGCTCTTGCCGGAGCCGGACACCCCCATCACCACAAGGACCTGGGCCTGCTGCGTCGTATCCATGCGCCCCTCCGCTTCATCCCCACGCGACACCCGACATCCTAGGGCCCGGCGGGTCGCGGGCATCCCCAGGCAATGCGGGAACCTGCGCCATTCGACGGCGTTGATCAGAACATTTCAGGAACGGAGTCGTCCGATGGCCACCAAGTCCGACAGCAAGTCCGCCGACACGAGCAATCCCAAGAGCGACCCGAAGGATGTCTCGAACCAGATCAAGGATCCCGATCAGTGGACCACCGGCGGCGAGCCGATGACCGGGGCGCAGGCGTCCTACCTCAAGACCCTCTCCGAGGAGGCGAAGGAGCCCGAGGCGTTCGATGAGGATCTCGGCAAGGCCGAGGCGTCCAAGCGGATCGACGATCTGCGCCACAAGGCCGGCAAGGCCTGAACATAGAGGGCCGGGACACCGGCCCTTCCTCCGATCCCCGGCATCGTTCCGACGCACGCGCGCCGGTCCCGAAGGGTGAGCTTTTCGGACAGGCTTTCCCGATGGCGGGCGGCGGACGCGGCGGTGCCTCGGCCGGTCCCCGGGAATGCCCCACATTCCGGGGGCTGGGCCGAAGGGTCCATGCCTATCCCGCCCTCGACCCCATTCCGGGGTGCCCGGCTCGCCGCGCATTGTGGGAGATGGGATGAAGACTTTTCGGTCAAGTTCTGAAGAAGAGTGACATTCGGCGGGGCGAAAGCCTGGAAGGATTGTGGAACGATCCCGGACGGCGGAGAAACTCGGGATCTCGTTAAGGCAGCGGCAAGTCTTGCGAGGTATCACGGTGTACCTCCCCACGTCGCCGGCCGGTCGGCCGGGGGCCGGGAGGGGAAGGCGCCCGCGGGATCATGAACGAGCGGATACAGGCCGCAGCCGAAGCCCCCATGCCCGCAAGCCGGGCCCGGTCCACCCTGCGCCGCTTCCTGGCCGACGCAGGAGGCGCGACCGCCATCGAATACGCGATGATCGGCGGGCTGATCTTCGCGGTGATCGCGGGCAGCCTCAAGCTCTACGGCTCACGGATGAGCGGCGTCTACGGCCAGATCGGCAGCGCCATGGCGCAGGTGGATTGACCGCCTGCGGGCGCCGAGCGCAATTGTCCACCCCGACCCTCGGTGTGTTGTGAGGATGACGCGGCCTCCGGGGGCGTGCAACCGACAGTGTGGCCGACCCGCTACGGACTCGTCGGTGCCCATGGGGTAGGCACAGGGTCGACAAGACCGTTGGACATCGGCCGGATGCGCATCACCCCACTCCTTCTGCTCGCGGCGGCGGCGCTCTCGGGCTGCACGGCCCTGCCGGCGGCGGGTCCGACGGCCTCGGCGATCGAGGCGGGGGCCACCGTCGCCCAGGCCGACGGCGCCCGGCTGGCCCGCTACGAGATCCTCGACATCACCCCCGCCACCATCGAGGCCCTGCGCGGACGCCCCCTCGACA
>JAKONI010000057.1 GCA_022702015.1 Beijerinckiaceae bacterium
CGGCGGGCCTCGTCGGAATTGGCCTTGGCCTGCTCCAACTCGCCGAACACCGCATCCTTCTCCGCCCGGGAATGCAGGGCCCCCACCGTCGAGGCGTAGAGCCGGCGCGACAGGCCGAGGAAGAAGATCTGCGTGCCCCCGGCCATGGCCACCAGCATCAGGGCGTCCATCCCGTTGGAGAAGGCGAGCAGCGCCAGGGTGGCGAGGGAGAGGGGCAGCAGGGCGGCCACGGCGGCCATCGGCACGGTGGCCGCGAGCATGGTCGAGACCGCCGCCGCGATCACGAGGCCGAACAGGGCGAAGGTCCAGCCGCCGACGGCGCCGAGGCCGATCATCGCCGACCACATCAGGCTCTGAAACACCTCCCCCGCCACGAAGCGGTGGCGCCAGCGGGCGAGGTCCACATCCTCCGGGTCCGCCCCCAGGAAGCGGCGGCCGATCGCGGAATTGAGGGTGATCGTGACGAACACGCCCAGCGCCCAGGCACCCGCGATGGCCACGGGCACCCAGAAGGTCGCCGCCGCCGCCAGGGCGATCGCGAACAGGCCGAGGGGAACGGCCGCCTCCGCCCGGGACTGCGCATAGTGCCGGAGCAATTCGTGATCGAAGGCCCGCTCCAGGCCCGTTTGCGAGGTCAGCTTTTCCCGGGCCGAGCGGATCTCGCGGGCGACACCGAGGCGGCGGGCGGCCTCCTGGGTCGAGGGGCCACGCCCGCGCTGGACCATCTCGACGGTGAGATCGGACATGCGCGTCAATTGTCTACAGGAGCTCAATCGGGTGTGGTCACAGCCCGAGGATGCTGCCAAACCCTTAAGAAGCGACTGCGACGATAGGTAGAATCGTTGCCATTCGCTTTGCTTTTGCGTGTGTCACGAACGAAGGTGTGCTGGCGCACAGCCGGGGATGCGCGGAGCGCCTTAGCTGCGCTCCGGGTTCCGGCGCCGCGCCGTTGCCGCCCGCCCCTGCGGAGAGCCCCGCCATGCCCCAGCTTCTGATCAACGGCGTGCCGCACGCGGTGGAGGCCGACCCCGAGACGCCCCTCCTCTGGGTACTGCGCGACCACCTGACGATGACCGGCACGAAGTACGGCTGCGGCATCGGCCAGTGCGGCGCCTGCACCGTCCATCTGGACGGGCAGCCGGTGCGTGCCTGCCAGACCCGCCTCGGCGATGTCGGCGCCGCGAAGGTCTCGACCATCGAGGGGGTTGCGGGCCCTGTCGCGGAAGCCGTGCGCGCCGCCTGGCGCAAGCTCGACGTGGTCCAGTGCGGCTACTGCCAGTCGGGGCAGATCATGTCGGCCATCGGCCTGCTCTCGGGGAACGCCCGGCCGAGCGATGCCGACATCGACGGCGCCATGGACGGCAACATCTGCCGCTGCGGCACCTACCAGCGGATCCGGGCCGCCATCCACGAGGCCGCCCGCAGCCTCGCCTGAGCGGGGACGTCGCCCGGCCCCCGGGCCGGGGGCAGCAGGTCGCACAGCGTATCGCGGGCGGGGGCCTCCCCCACCCGCCCAAAACGATTCCCTTCGCTGATTCCCTCCACGGTCCTGACCGGAGCATCGCCGCCATGCTGAACATCCGTCGGCCGACCCAGCCCGTTCCGGCCTCCGCCACCCGTCCGAGCCGCCGGGGCTTCCTCGCCGGCGCGGGGGCCATCGTCGTCGCCTTCCGCCTCGACGCCGGCCCCGCCCGCGCGGCGGGGCTCGACCCCTCCGGCATCAAGGCGCAGCCCAACGCCTTCGTGCGGATCGGCGCCGACGACACCGTGACCGTGGTGATCAAGCACCTCGACATGGGCCAGGGCAACACCACCGGGCTGGCCACGATCCTCGCGGACGAACTGGGGGCCGACTGGGCGCAGGTCCGCACGGCGTTCGCCCCGGCCGACGCCGCCCTCTACAACAACCTGCTGATGGGCCCGATCCAGGGGACCGGCGGCTCGACGGCGGTGGCCAATTCCTGGGTCCAGCTGCGCAAGGCCGGCGCGGCGGCCCGGGAGATGCTGGTGGCGGCCGCCGCCTTCCAGTGGCGGGTGCCGGTGGCCGAGATTACGGTCGCCGACGGCGTCGTCCGCCACGCCCCCTCGAACCGGCAGGCCCGGTTCGGGGAGCTTGCCGCCTCGGCGGCCACCCTCCCCGTCCCGGCGGAGCCCCGGCTCAAGGATCCGAGCGAGTGGACGCTCATCGGGAAGGGCGTGCCCCGCCTGGATTCCAAGGCGAAGACCGACGGGTCGGCGGTCTACGCCCTCGACATCCGCCGCCCCGGGCAGGTGACGGCGGTGATCGCCCGCGCCCCCAATTTCGGGGGCACGGTGAAGAGCTTCGACGCGGCGCGGGCCCGCACGGTCCCCGGCGTCCTCGACGTGGTGCGGGTCCCCTCCGGCGTGGCGGTGATCGCAAGGGACACGTGGTCGGCGATGCAGGGCCGCAAGGCACTCACCGTGGCCTGGGACGAATCCGCCGCCGAGACGCGCTCGTCCGAGGCGATCCTCGCCGAGTACCGGGAGAAGGCCAAGGCGCCGGGCCTCACCGCCTCCACCCGCGGCGACCCGGAGGCGGGGCTGAAGGGCGCGGCCAAGGTGATCGAGGCCGAGTTCACCTTCCCCTACCTCGCGCACGCGGCGATGGAGCCCCTGAACGTCACGATCGAGAAGGCGGCGGACGGCGGCTACGACGCCTATGCCGGCTTCCAGTTCCAGACCATCGAGCAGGCGACCATGGCCGCCGTCCTCGGGGTGACGCCGGACAAGGTCCGCCTGCACACCACCTGGGCCGGGGGCTCCTTCGGCCGGCGGGCGACGCCCACGGCGGATTATGCCGCCGAGGTCGCCGCCGTGCTCAAGGCCACGGGGGAGAAGGCTCCGGTCCACCTCGTCTGGACCCGCGAGGACGACATGACCGGCGGCTATTACCGGCCGAGCGTGCTGCACAAGGTCCGGGCGGGCATCGACGCCAGGGGCGCCATCGTCGGCTGGGACCACGTGATGGTCGGCAAGTCGATCATGATCGGCTCGCCCTTCGAAGCGATGATCGTCAAGGACGGCATCGACGCCACCACCGTCGAGGGGGCCTCGGACACGGCCTACGCCCTCCCCGCCTACCGGTTCGGCGTCCATAACGGCCGCGAGGGCGTGCCGGTGCTCTGGTGGCGCTCGGTCGGCCACACCCACACGGCCCACGTGATGGAGGTGATGATCGACGAATTGGCCCACGCCGCCGACGTCGATCCGGTGGCCTACCGGCTGTCGCTGCTGGCGCAGGCGCCGCAGCTCGCCGCCGTGCTGAAGCTCGCCGCCGACAAGGCCGGCTGGACGGGCAAGCCGCAGGAGAAGGGACGCGGCCTCGGGGTGGCGGTCCACGAATCCTTCGGCTCCTACGTCGCCATGGTGGCCGACGTCTCCGCGCAGGAGGCCGGGATCCGGGTGAACCGGATCGTGGCGGCGGTGGATGTCGGCGTCCCGGTCAACCCGGACGTGATCCGCGCCCAGGTCGAGGGCGCGGTCGGCTTCGCCCTGTCGGCGGTGCTGCGCAACCGCATCACCCTGAAGGACGGCCAGGTGCAGGAGCACAATTTCGACGCCTACGAGCCGACCCGGATGAGCGAGATGCCGAAGGTCGAGGTGCATATCGTGCCGAGCCAGGCGGCGCCGACCGGGATCGGCGAGCCCGGCGTTCCGGTGCTCGCCCCGGCCATCGCCAACGCGGTGTTCTCCGCCACCGGCCAGCGCCTGCGCGCCCTGCCCCTCGACCTCTCCGGCGTGAAGGGCGCGTGACGAATCGCACGCCGCGCCGGTCTACGC